>NZ_JAPCIK010000043.1:0-117779 GCF_025910115.1 Pseudomonas sp. RG1 | reverse complement strand
ACGAGGCAGGAGTCGAAAGACAACGAGCCGCTGCACTTTGACGTCGTGCCGGCCGCCCCCTTCATTGAAACTCCGGTCGAGGGCAACGCCATCGGGCAGCAAGTGGTGGTGTGCGGTTTTGGCGTGCCGGGCGATACGGTTACGGTGACGCTGGTCGGTGCCGCGCGCTCAGAGCCGGCAAGTGGAATCGTGCAGGAAAATCGCACCTGGTCAGTGATGCTCGCTGCAAGTTCGCTGGTCGGGGGGCTTTACCGGCTGGAGGCAGTCGCATCCCGGGACGGTTTCGAATCGTTTGAAACCCTGCGCTCGGTCATGTTGGGTACTTTTGTGCCAGCCCTCGACGAGCCGGCGCCGGGACGCTGGGTCACTCAGCCAGTGCAGTTCAGCGGCAAGGGCCGTCCGGGCGTGGGCGCCGTCGTGAGTTGGTACAACCCGGATGTGCAATGGGTGCCGCAGCTGCCCGTGGACGGTGAGCAATGGCGCGGAGACGCGGCGCGGGCACTGCCTCTGGGGGGGAACTGGTACCGATTCCGGCAGACTCTGACTGACGCAGCGGATGACGCGACGATGTCCGATTGGGCCGATAGTGCGCGTTTTGAAGTTGAAGGCGCGCGGCTTTTCACAACAATTCCTCAAGCCTGACTTCCGACGAACGGTTATAAAACCTGTCATAAATGACAGTGGACTGAACGGCTTTCGCAGCGCTAAATCGTACTTATTGAATGTGCAGCCCGACGAAGGATGTCGGGCTGTGCGGGCCAGTTGTCGCCTAAAGGAATCTGATCATGGTTGATTCGCGCCGTCCCGCCCTGCAACTGTTCGACCAGTTGTTCAGCGAGAAACAACGAGCACAGGACGTCGGACTGCAGAACCTCGAGACTTACCTGGAAAACGGTGGATCAATTTATCCACTGGTTGAAAAGGGTGTTCAAGGCATGCTCCAGGAGCACTCGCAACTCAGCTTTGAGCAAGCGCAACAATTCTGGCGCGGCGCCAACAGCATAGCCACCTCTCAGCGGCGCCAGTTTATCGAGAGGACGCTGAGGGGGAACAGGGACGCGCCAAAGCGCAGCTCCAGTGGTTTGCTATCGATCGTGGACGGTCCCAATTATCACGCTCTGATCGGTACCGATTTTGCTGCACTGTGCCCGCCAGATGCGCTGGAGTCCATCTGGTCGCCAGTAGCCTATCTGATCGACTTGTTGCGCTGGGTTCGTGACCGTCTGGAGGGCATCAACAAGGAAGAAAAATATGCGCTGCATAACCGGCGCACGGATTTGCTGGCACTGAGCGTCGACTTCAATGCGGTTTATCAGTCGATCTCGTCTGTGGACATCATCGTCGAGGTGCTGGAAAAATTCATTGCGGCGAATACAGATGTCGATTCGATCGAAGACGCGCTGATCGCAGCTCGCTACCCCAACGGCCTGCCTTATTACCAGCATTGGGTCACGATTGATGGTATCGCGCAGGTTCATGATCTGTCGGTGGGCGACTTTGAGCACCGGGTCGACCTCTCTTATCCGTATTTTCTGCAAACCAATGGTCGGGGTGCCAATACTGCAAAGGGTTTCGCCCATGCTTCGCGGCTTGGCCCTTATCAGCGCCTGTTGCTGACAGAAACCCGGGCGGATTTCGAAGATCGCGAAAGTTTCTTTGCGCAAAACTTTGGTACCAGCAAGCTCGACGAATACCTGTTCCTCAATCAGGTGGTGTTCCTGGGTGAGCGCACCAAGCTCGACAGTCGGCAGATCGAAGCCCTGCTGTCGATTGGCGACTTTGCTCCGGTGCGCTCGACCAATGTCACCTATATAGATGACAAGCCCGAGCATCCGGAAAGCGAGCGCTCGGGGTCAATCTATATCAATGACAACACTGCGCCGGCGGTGCGTATCGATAATGCAAGCGAGCTTCGGCATCGATTGACGGCAAATCCCGACGAGTCCATCGGGTTCAATCGTTATGACCGACTGAATCGGATGGTGCGCCTGGCGAGCTGGACCGGATTGCCGTTCGATCAGGTAGACGTAGTGTTGGCAGCTGCCATCAGGGCGACAGCGCTCGGCAATCGGCCTGAAGACTCCTCAGACAAAATGGAAATAACCAATGGCGTCGTGCATGCACTTGGCTTGTTTCAAAAGTTGCGCGAGCGCTACCAATGCACTGCCGCGGACTTCGCGGTTTTTATCGGTGAGATGTCGGTTTATGGCCGCGGCGAAGCGCTTTCGCAGTTCGATCAGTTGTTCAATTTCGAATCAGGCTATCGCGAACCTTTCAAGCTCGACAACGGTGCGTTTGCGGTAACACCTGTGCCTGGCATGGTGGATCTGACGATCAGCCAGCTCTGCAGTGGCCTGGCGATTGATCCGCAGACTTATTACGTTCTGGCGAAAACAGTGGCCAAGGCTTATGGCTTGACCGAAACACTGAATCGCAACGCAGCGATCATCTCAAGTTTTTATCGTTTGGTGTCGCTGCCCCGGCTGTTGAACATCACACCGGTTGAAGGTGTACTGATGCTGTCGATGCTGGGCGGCGATGAGTGGATCAGCCGCTTCGCCGGTGTCCCTGTCATTCACGATGTTCCGGACGGTTTACCGGATGCGCTGGAACTGATCGAGGCTATGCAAAGTTGCGTGCAGTGGTGCGCGCAAAACAATCTGCCGGTGTCGTGGATGTTGCAGCATGCGGTCGACGCGCCACCGGTACAGGAACTGTCCGAACAGGATGAGCAGTTTTTCGAGCAGATTCGCAATTTGCTGCCGACGGCACAGCTGTCCAATAGCACTTTCCTCATGGCTGGCGTACCGACCGCCGGTGCTACCGACTGGATCGAATTCCTCGCGACGTCCGCCGACAGCCTGGGGCCGATAACCGATTTGTATGGTCTGATCCTGCCCTATGAGCAAGGCGCTGAGACGTATCCGGCCTTCGTCCTTCAAAAGATCTCATGGGCGGTCAATAGCGCCTTGGGTGAGATCGAGCCAGCATTGCGGCAGAACATCATCACCAGCATGGTCAGTGCTTTTCTACAGATGCGCGATGCTCAGACTTCGCTGGTAAGGGAGACGCTGGCGGCATACGCCGGCGTGGGTGTGGATCAAGCGTTGCTGGTCCTGGATTGGGCAGGCGTCACGGTGCATCAATTACTCCTGCATGTATTGGAGCGAACCGATATGCAAGCCGAGGCGTCCGGCCGTACACGCGACCGAGCCGCAAGCGCATCATTTGATCTGCTGGCTGAAATTCGTCGGCGCAGTGAGGTGGTGTCGACACTTGGGTTAAGCGCCGCGCTGTTGCAGGAATATCTGGATAGCGGCTACACGGACTGGCTTGTTCAGGCCGACAAACATACGTTGACGGTGCGCACTCTTTATTACCTGACGACGCTCACTCGCGCTTTTGCCCTCGCCTCAGCCGCGAGCGGCCAATCGCCACAGAAGCTTTTGGATTACCTGCGTCAGGTCAACGCATTGCCGGCAGTCAGCGGTGATGCGAAAAGGCTTGCGCAACAAGCGTCTGCCATCAAGCTGGCGAATTTTTTTGGCTGGAGCGTGCAGGAAGTGCGCGAATGTGTCAGCCGCATCGATGCCGACGGGATTCTGAAGAACCTCAGCCAGCTCGATTTGTTGATGCGCGTGCTGACGCTGTCCACCGCGACCGGTATGGATGCGTTAACGATTTTTCTGATCGGTAATCTGCCCGAGACGGTCGACAAAAGTTCCTACGCCAAGGCCGCTGAACATGCCCTGCTCGGCGAGTCCAGTGCGCAGGCGCCAATTGTGCATGCACCGGGCGACGTCACAGGGCTGGTCACGATGACGTGCGAAGTGGTGGATAACAGCACCGTTGTGGCCAATAAGCCAGGCGAAAAAGTCACTTACAAGGTGACCCTCAAAGACGCCAACGGGGAGCCGCTGAGTGGCGTCACCGTCCATTGGCGCGCCACTTTGGGCACCATTAAGGACGACACCACCCTGATCGACGGGACGCTTGTGGCCGAGTTTATTCCCGGCAATGTCATGGGTCACGACACGCCATTGCTCTGGCTGGATTTGTTCGAGCCGCAATATGCCCCTTCCATCGAGATCACGGCCGATTTCGCTACGCTGTTTTTCCCGCTTGAGGAACTTTCACCTACGCCTCTGGATACAGTGGAATACGGCCATGAAGTAGAACTTTATGCGGTGCTGGAAGACGCCTACGGAAACCGCGGACAGAACTCGCTGGTGGAGTGGTTCTGGACAATCGAAGCGCCCGCCAAGAGGGATGCCGTCACTATTCGGCCGGCGCAGGGTTTTACTGATCAGCAGGGGCTTACACGGGTTTTTGTTTCAAGCAGGACGGGCGGCACATTCGTGTTCAGTGTTCGCACTCAGTCTGGGGAAAGCGAAAGAATATTCACCAATGCCATCACGTTCGCCCGGAGCTAGTGGCAGGACGTTGCGTACTGCCTGGCGAACGTTTGTCCCCGGGCCATATTCCAAGGAGCGAGATCATGGCACTGAGTAACATTGGCGGGCTGCTGGAAAAACGTCGCTCGGCCCTGCTCGAATACTGCATTGGTCAAGTGGCCAATACCCGATACCCGTTTCTGAAAACGCCTGACGATCTGTTTGAATTGCTGCGCATCGACCCGCTTGACACCTATCAGGTGAAGAGTTCCAGAGTTGCCGAAGCGACAAGCTGTGTGCAGCAGTACATTCATGCGGTGTATCGAAAGCTGGAGCCAGGCTTTGGAGATCATGAGTTCGACAAGCGTCATCTGCACGAATGGATTTTTTACAGCAATTATTCCGATTGGGCGGCGATGCAAAAAATTCCATGCTATCCGGAAAATTTCATCATTCCATCAGTGCGACTGCGCAAAACCAGTCTGTTCAGAAATCTGGAAAACAACCTTAACCAGGCCCGTTTGAACAACGATACCGTGCAGGCTGCGCTGCAGGAGTATCTACAGGCATTCGAAAAAATTTGCGATCTCGATGTGATCAGCTGTTTCATGGATGGCATGACACCGGCCAAAGCCGATTACTACTTCCTGGGGCGGCAGCGAGTGCAGCCGTTTCAGTATTTTTGGCGCAAGGCCGAGATCGAACTGAGCCCGGCCAGCGCGGCGGTCAACCCGGCGGCCTGGAGTGAATGGCAAGCGGTGGAAATCCCCACCACCAATCAGGTGCTGGATATCCGCCCGGTGTTCTGGAATGGCCGGTTATGTGTGGTCTGGGCCGAATGGCGTGACGCGGTCGTCGGCAGCGCAGCGGAGGCTTTCAGCCCGAGCAAATTGGTGATCAATCTGGCATTCATGACACAGAACGGGCAGTGGTCGGCGCCGTTGTGTGTGCACAGTTCAGAGTGCAAGGACAACCTTTTGGCGAGCCCCCCCCGACTGATTGCGACTGTGCATGCTGATTACCTTAATCCGAAGGGCAAGTTGGGGATTCTGTTAAGTGGCAAGTTCTCTGAGAAGTCACCCGCAGATTCTCCACCGGAAGATTCTGCTGAAACGGATCTGACAGTGCATGCGATTTACGACGTGCTGATGCGCCCCCTCCTGGACGGTGGCGCGTGGCTGGATCTGGCACTTGAGGAGCGATTCGTCAGCAGCGATACGGTTCAGCACCCGCTCGACATTCAGGTTACTGCTGTCCCTCGCATAACGAACCATGGTTCTCTGACTCCCTATCTTGGTCTGAACGTTATGGCAACGCGCGTCGATGACAAGGATGTGCTGACGGTGCAGGGTTTCTGCAGTCCCACGGGACTTGAAAGCGCTACGTTGAATATGGTGCTGCAAGTGACGGGATCGTCTGATATCGATCCGCCGCCGATTAGTGAACTCCAGGATGCAAGCGGTGGCTGGACAACTCAAGCGTGGACTTCCTCGCGGACGAAAGGCACCTGGCCCACACCAGTCACGTTTTTATTCGCCTCTCCCAGTTCCCCTACAGGACAGAAAGAGTTCGACCTGACGATTGTCGATCTCATGGACTTCGTCCCGCCAACTCTGCACAGGAGCAGTGCAGGCACGGCACAGTTCCTGTCATTCAATCAAGCTGGACTGGCGTTGAAATACGTTCGGCTCAATTCATTATTCGGTTCGGAACTGGTAAGGCGTTCGAATATTTCCGTGGACGCCGTGCTGGACTGGTCCAACCAGTTCATTCTCGAACCGTCGCCGACCGGCGCAGAATTTGTTGAACTCAATGGTCCCTTCAACGGTGCCAACGGTCTGAATTTCTGGGAATTGTTTTTTCACCTGCCGCATTTGATTGCCACCCGGTTGCGTGATGAAGAGCGCTTCCAGGAAGCGCAGGACTGGCTGCATTACGTGTTCGATCCACAGGCAACCCAGGATCGGAAAGATCCGCCGGTCCCGATCATGAACCCGAAACCGGCGTACTGGCGTTGCCGGCCTCTGGATTTAGAGGGGGCGGGAAGTAATCCGGGGTGGGAAATCCAGAATCCCTCTGATCCGGATGCCATTGGCTATGCCGCACCCGCGCATTTTCAGATCCTGATGTTCACTGAGTATGTGGAAAACCTGATGGCGTGGGGCGATTGGTATTACCGCCAATTGACCCGTGACAGTCTGGTGGCCGCCAAGCTTTGCTACGTCCAGGCCGGGTTTCTGATGGGCAAGGCGCCCACCGCCGACACAGCGACTCGTTGGCAGACCGCCACCGTTGAAAACCTTCTGGCCCAGAGTGATTCACGACCGCCTCTTGAAGCGCTTGAAGATACGCAGGATTTCAACCTGGCGGATTACCCGATCGCTTCCGATACCCCGCCGATGCTGGGATTGTTGGCAAGCAAACCTTTTGAAATTCCGATCAATCAATCGCTGCTCGACCTGTTTGCAAGGCCGCAGCAACGGCTTGGTTACCTGCGCGACAATCTCACCATCGATGGCAAACCGCTGGACATATTGCTGTTCAGCCCGATGACGGATCCCAGGCAATTGCTCCGCGATCTGGCCGCTGGCAGCGCGGCCGGACCCAGACCGATGGGGGGGCGGCTGGTGGTCAATGCCTACCGTTGGCGTGTCACGTTCGAAGTCGCACTGCGTGGGGTACAGAGTCTGCGGGATTTCGGCAGTCTGGTGCTGCGACTGCTTGAACAACGCGACCGTGCCGAACAAGAAGAACTGCAGCAGAACCATCTGCTGGAGTTGGGCCGTTACGCCGAAACGGTGCAGGAACAATCCATCGCCCAACTGGAGGCGAATGTAACAGCGCTTCAGCAAAGCCGGGCAATGGCGCAGGAGCGGGCCGATGCCTATGCAACGCGTTACAACGAGAACGTTTCGCCGATCGAGTACCAGGTCATGGCCAGCCTGCAGCAGTCGAAAACATCAGCCCTGCAGGCCAAAGCCGTCAGAGTGGCAGGGGGCGTCATCGCGGCGTTGCCGAAAATCTATGGTACTTCCAACGGTGGCTTCAAGCCCGAACACGCATTCGATGCAATGGCTTTCGGTTTTGACGTCTCTTCGTCACTGCTGCAAATCGACGCCGACCGACAAGCCACGACCGAAGGCTATCGTCGCCGCCGCACTGAATGGGCGCTGCAACGCGATCAGGCGCTGGCGGAGGTGGGCGCAATCAATGCGCAGATCGAAGCGCAAAGCCATGCGGTCAACGCAGCAAGATCCAGCCTTGAACAGACGCTTCGGGCCAACAGTCAAGCGTTGACCATGTTCAACTTCCTCAAAAAACGCGCGAGCAATGCCGAATTGTTCGGCTGGATGCTTGGCCAGCTAAAAGCCCTGCACTACCAGGCGTACGACGCGGTCGTCAGTCTGTGCCTCAGTGCGCAGGCTTCGCTGGCTGCTGAAACCGGCGATTATGATGCACCGGTCCCTTTGCCTCAGGCCTGGCTCGATCACCGTTATGGTCTGGGCTCTGGCGAACAGTTGCACATGTATCTGCTGGACCAGGAACGCAGGCGCTTGCAAAGCTACGAGCGGCGGCTGGAGCTGGTCAAAACAGTTTCCTTGCGGCAGTTGTGCGACGACGGCATCGAGCCTCAAGAGGGCGTGAGCAGTTGGGCAGATGCACACCAGCAATTGATGGCAACAGGTGTATTGGAGTTCAGACTGACCCAGTTGCTGTTCGACCGGGATTACCCCGGCCATTTCTGCAGGCAGATCAGTTCAGTGGAGGTGGATCTGCCTGTCCTGACCGGTCCTTACGAGGATGTCCGGGCAACCTTGCTGCAGATCAGTAGCGTGACGGCGACCCGGCCCACCACACAGTCTGTGCAGTACCTGCATACGCCGACCTCAGGCGTACCTGGCGATCTGGTGTTCAACCTGCGCAGCGCTCAGCAGATCGTTTTATCGGTAGGGCTTTCCGACAGTGGCCTGACCCACCAGAAACCTGATGAAGGTTTACTCAACCCGTTTGAATGCACGGGTGCGGTTTCCCACTGGCGACTGAGTTTTCCTCGACCGCTAAAACAGCCACAAGCTGCAATGCTCAAATCCTTGACCGATATCATTATCCGCGTGCGCTACACCGCCAAAGCCGGCGAGCCGACGTTCGCCCAAAAAGTCACAGACCTGGTTACCAAGGCTGAAAACGCCAGTTTGAAGATGCCAGTCGAAGGAGCAGGCGACCATGAATGATCCCGTCGTGCAAAACAATCAGAATCTGGTGCTCAATGGTGACTTCAACGATCGGCTCAAAGAGTGGCGCCCCAGCGGGATGATTGGCCTGGCGAGAGAATTCTATGCTGACGAGTTAGTCAATTTCATGGAGGTCGGTGTCGGGGCTTCGGCTACACAGGTAATCAAGGCACCCAAGACCCCCGGCGCCCGCGCGGGTTACGAACTGACGTTTCTATGCGAACTGCGGCCCGGAGTTTCATGGTCGGGCGAATCGGGCTGGTTGCACATCCGCAAGAGCGGCGATGTGTTAATGAGCATCGAACTCACGGCAGAAGAAGGCCGGAAACAGGTGCACGAAGACGCCGGACTGGGGGCGGAGCAGCCGCTGGAATTCAAGCCCCGGGTGTATCAAAGATCACTGGATCAATTGGCGTTCGTCGAAGATGACGAATTGAGCTTCGAGGTCAGCGGTGTCCCGCGCAACGCTGGCGACCGTAGTTCGACAATCTGCATCACTCGAATCGACCTGCAGCTGAAGCTTGAACCGTTGCAACTGCAGACGGTGCGACTGGATGACGAAGTTTTGCCACCAGGCCAGACGTTACACCTTTGCCTGGGCGCTTCCCTTGGCGATGACCCGGACGGCTCTTTGTACATTGCGCATCGTCTGTCTTTTACCCCTGTAGACGGCAGCGTCTGGCTGGGTACGGATATCGCACTGATCATTCAGGGCAACCCATTGGAAGCAGTCAAGGCAACCCCTGACTGGGGAGTCGATCAACCGCTGCTGTCGCAGTGGTCGCTCGACTGCCCGGATATGGGAGAAGAGAAAAGTCATGACTTCACAATAAACCTGGTGAACCAGTACAACACCGAGCCTTATGCGATTGACGTGTCGCTGGGGCATCATCGATTGGCGCTTCGCGAAGTGCAGACCGCGGCGTATTACCCCGTCCTCGAGTATGCACAAAGCGTCCGGTTGGGCGTGCAGGTCCTTTCGTTCTACACCGGCCGTTCGCTTGATGGTCGAGAGGTCAGGTGGACGAGTATCGGGCAGGGCGTGCAGGGCACCGCAGTCACTGATGAACAGGGCCTGGCTTACTTCGATTTCGTCCCTGAGCAAGCCGGCGATTTTGTCATCACAGCGTCGGTCGACAGCGCTTATTACGGCAATGGCGAGGTGACTCACGAATTTCCAGTCACGGTGCTGGCGACCGACCCCTGGCGGGACTTGCGTTGCGTTGTCGAAGAGCAGGTAACCCTGTGGGACGCGACCGGTTATCCCAATCGCGGCACTGATTACCCCTTCATCGTGCGCTTGCCCGCCGACAGCCCTTTGCTGGCGACTGATCTATCGCTGCACTGGAGCGGCGTCGGGCATGAAGAGTTGAAGGTCACGGTCAACCCGCCACTCCAGCAACCGGTCGCTTTCAATGGCGACGATAGTCTCTGGACGCTGGCCTGCGAGGACTGGCTGGATGGTCGCTTCGAACTGTCATTGGTCTGCTCGAAGTTGTTACTGCCATCGCCGCGTAAACCCATGTCGCTGGCGCGCAACAAGGTCAGGATCGCTGACACGCGCGGCCCGAATATTTCGCCGGTTGTCGAGAACTACGAAAAGACCTTGATGCGAGTGCAGGTGGTGCATGTCACTGACAAAGGTGCCGGTGAGCCAGTAATTGATGCGTTCGTCGACTGGCAAACCCCCGAGGGTATTGTCAGGTCTCGTACTGGCAGTGGTGGCTGGGCCAGCCTGTATTACTGGCCGTTGAAGGCTTTGAGCAACGAGACGATTACTGCCAGTGTGAGAGCCTACGAAGGCGGGCCGGCAGATGGACACACGTTTTCGGTCACGGCGTTTGCACGAGACGAGTGGAAGGACAAGGTCAGGATCACGTTTGATGGCTTTCAAATTTCCAGTGACGGAATCGCTTGCAAGCGAGGCAAGACGCACATCCTGACGGTCCGTGCATATGAGAATAGCCCGCTGATTGGCGAGGCAATTAGGCTCGGTTGGCGCAACGCAAAGCCAGAGATCGGGCTTGCGGTGAGCGACCTTGATATGCCGAGAATATTGCGCGAAGGGGAAGATCTGAGTTGGTTGTTCAGCTCTGATCGTATCGAAAGTACCAGCAGTATTTTCGAGGTAAGTTTGCTCACCGACACTCTCACGAACAAGGATTTTTCTTGCCGACTGTTATCACCTGACCTCCATGAAGAAATGACCGTGGTCCTGGATCAGATGACCGATCTCAGGGGGCAGCCGCTCTTTCCGTGTATTGGCGCTATACATCGCTATATCTTCCGCACCAATGCGCTGAGTCCTTTAGTGGGTATCCCCATGGATTTGCTGTGGAGTGGAAGCCCGGCGGCAGAGCTCGGAATCGAGTTGAGCCCACCCCCCAATAGCGAAAATGTTGTGGACGACAGCGGGTTTACCTGGACGCTGGACTGTTCAAAAAGTACCAAACCCGGGGTTTTCAAACTTCAGTTCATTATCAGTTTCTTTGGCGTGAGCGACATCAATACGATGACCCTGGCCCACAATAAAATCACGATCGAAGACGTCCGTGCATCTGCGGTGGATCCGGTCATTGGGCAGGATCCTGCGTGGATGTGGCTGAAGGTACGCTCCCCTTATCGTCCCGACCTCCCTCTGGAGCAAGTGGCTGTTCAATGGACAGCCGACGGCAGCACCGAAGTGCACGGGACGGGGGCCGACGGCTGGAGTGGTTTTCCCTTTGCGCCAACCACGGCAGGTGAGCATGTGGTGACAGCGGCGGTTATCAGCCCTTATGACCGTTTTGAAGAGCGCCGCTCCATGCAGGTTCTAGCGCTGGAAGGGGATCCGTGGGACGGATTCGAATACAGTTTCGACTCCAGACCGTTTCAGCCGCTGGGTCAAAGCGCTGAATTCCCCCGGCGCAAGGGGCAGCATCAACTGAGCGTGAGTGCTCCGGCTGGCAGTGCGCTGCATGACCAATATCTGACACTGGGCATGACCGGCACCGGGCCGGCGGAATTGGGCTTGCGCTTCGAGGAACCACGTCTGGGTGATCCCAGGTTTTTTTCGGAAGCTGGAATGACCTATCGGTTCAACGCGGGCGACCTCAAGGACGGGAGTTTCGGCCTGCGCTTTGCCTCGGCGCGGTTGGCCAGGCTTTCTCCAGTTATTGCGATGTCGCTGGGGCAAGGCGCGCAGGTGGTAAAAATTGCGGATCGTTCGCGCAGCAGTCAGACGCTGTTTTGGGGCGAGGCTGTATCGGAGCGGATCACCATTGTGTCGGGCATCAGTGGCAGACCGATGGTAGGGATGAAGGTTGTCTGGCGCAGTCCGGACCTTGGTGAGGTGACCACCACTACCAACTTCTACGGTGAAGCGCGGATACGGTTCGTGCCGACAACACCGGGTGCGGCGCAACTGACCGCCACGGTGGGCGATGCGCTGTATTCGGAGTCGATTTCCTTAGCGTTTTTGCTGCACGAGCCCCGGGAGATCAAGGAACTGGTCAGCGATTATCCGAGCGGGTATCCGGGGCAACAGATGACCGCGCAAGTCCTGGTAGTGTCAGCGAGTACCGCGCAACCCTTGGCCAATGTTGAAGTGATGTGGGAGTACGACCGCACCTCGCTGCCGACAACCCTGACGGATGCCGAAGGCAAGGCAACGGCGCGCATTGTCTTGGACGGAGCAGGCGAGGCTGCGTTGCGGGCGTCGGTAAAGGGTGGTTTGGCTGGCTGGGTGGTAAAAACGCTCTGGTTGACCGTCACTGAGTGTCCAGCAGCGGTGGAATCCGTTGTTGCGTCGCCTAATCCGGTTCCCTTGCAGACCTACGTCTCCATGACCGCGCTGATTGTGGCCAAGGAGGGGCGAGAGCCCATGCCCAGACGGAAAATCCTTGTCTCCACTAATGGAGCACCGTTCACTGAGTCGTTTACCGATCACAGCGGGCGATACCAGGCTCACTGGCGGCCGATGAGCCTTACGGATCAGATTTCACTGGTCGTCAAAGTAGAAAACAGCGACGGCACTTCGGACAGCGACGCTGTGTATGTTGCAGTCACTAACTGATCGAATCTGTCAGATCGCAGCGGTCTTTTTCCAACTCATGTAGCTTGTCACCAGTCCGGCCCCCAGCTCGGCGGGCCGAACATCCATCACTGCAACGCCATGGGCAGTCAGCCGCTCATGGAGTTGCGAGCGGTCATTGAGAAAATCGATGGTGCCGCAGTAGGCTAATGCTTCGGGCAGTGTTTGCACTGGCGTCTGGCGTAACGTATCCAGCGCTTCCTCGCGCAGGCTCGCCACCAGCACCCGATGTTGCGCGCTCAACCGTCTGACCGCGCCCAGCACTTGATCATTGTCATCGCGCAGATTGGTCACCAGCACCACCAGTGCCCGGCGTTTTTGTCGGGCCAGTAACTGGCTGGCGGCGGCCTGATAATCAGCAGGGAACTGGGTGTTCCCAAGGTCATAAACAGCGTTGAGCAGGACGTTCAGTTGGCCGCTGCCTTTGACTGGCGCGACATGGCACGGCTTATCACCGGCGAAGGTACTCATGCCCACCGCATCCCCTTGGCGCAACGCCACATAACTGAGCAGCAGGCAGGCATTAAGCGCGTGATCGAAGTGCGACAGCTCACCATCGTGACTGCGCATCTGCCGGCCGCAATCGAGCAGGAAGATGATCTGTTGATCGCGCTCATCTTCGTACTCGCGGGCAATCGGCGTGCGCTGGCGGGCGGTGGCTTTCCAGTCGATCTGGCGCAGGCTGTCGCCCTCGCGAAATTCGCGCAACTGATGGAATTCCTGACCCTGACCGCGACGTTGCCGCTGACGTATGCCGAGCTGGCTCAGCCAGTTGTCGACGGCGCGCAACTCACCGCCGTAAAGCCGGGCGAAGTCCGGGTAGACACGGGTCTCGTCGCGGACGCTGAGCAGGCGTTTGCCGGACCATAATCCCAAGGGGCTGGGCAGGTTGACTTCGCACTGTTCGAAGCAGAAATGCCCGCGTTCGAGAGGTCGCAGACGGTAGGTGAGCTGACTGACATGGCCGGGTTGAAGCTCGACAACTGTTGGCAGATATTCAAACGCGAGGCCGTCGGGTACGTGGTCGAAGAAATTGATGTTCAGTGGCTCGGCAAACTCATGGGCGACCTCCAGCTTCACCTCTCCCCAGCGCCCGAGCGCCAGGCTGCCGGGCATCTGTCGTTTGATGCGCGGCGAGGGCAGGCGTCTGAGGCGTACGGCGTCGATAACCGCCAAGGCCAACAGCGCCAGGAGCAACCCCCAGTTGATCGAAATCAGGCTCGACGGGAGCTCTCTGCCGAGTGCCTGAAAGGCGCCAAGCACGATGCTGACGCCCAGCAGCAGCGCCAGCCAGATCAGCAGCAAACGCGAGGGTTTCACAGGCGCGGCGCCGGCACTTGATCGAGCAATTGCGCGAGCACCTGATCGACCTGCAGGCCTTCGATGTCTAGCTCCGGTGCGATGCGCACGCGATGGCGCAGCACAGCGAGTGCGCAGCCTTTGATGTCATCCGGAATCACGAACTCGCCGCCGCGCAACAATGCCCGGGCACGGGCACAGCGAACCAGTGCAATCGAGGCGCGCGGTCCGGCGCCGAGGGTCAGGCCCGGCCAGGTGCGCGTGCTGCGCGCCAGACGCACGGCGTAATCGAGGACCTGATCATCCAGCGGCAGATCGCTGGCAATACGCTGCAACGCCTGCACGTCTTTGGCTTGCAACACGGTGCGCAGCGGTTGCACATCGAGCATGTCGGCGCGGGTCGAACGACAGACCTGACGGACCATGTTCAGCTCCTGATCGGCGTCGGGGTAATCCATGCGCACCTTGAGCATGAAGCGGTCGAGCTCGGCTTCCGGCAGCGGATAGGTGCCTTCCTGTTCGATCGGGTTCTGTGTCGCCAAAACCATGAACGGTTGCGCGATGGGCAGGGCGCGACCTTCGAGTGTCACCTGGCGCTCCTGCATGGCTTCGAGCAGCGCTGCCTGGGTTTTTGCCGGGGCGCGGTTGATCTCGTCGGCCAGCAGCAGGTTGGTGAACAGCGGGCCTTTGCGCAGCTTGAACTGCTCGGTCTGCAGGTCATACACGGCATGGCCGGTAACGTCGCTGGGCATCAGGTCCGGGGTGAACTGGATGCGCGCGAACTCGCCGCCGAAGCATCGCGCCAGTGCCCGCACCAGCAAGGTCTTGCCCAGACCGGGCACGCCTTCGAGCAGCACGTGGCCGCCGGCGATCAGCGCGGTCAGGACATCGTCGACCACCGCATCCTGGCCGATCAGCGCCTTGTTCAATTCATTGCGCACTGCCTGCGCCAACTGGCTGGCACGCTGGCGCTGCTGGGCGGCGTGCGTCGCGCTGCCGGGCTCGATCTGTTCAGTCATAACGCGTTCCTCAAGGTTTGCAGATGAGCGACCTGCCGGCTGAATTCGGCGCTGGACAAACGCTGCTTCGGACGTGGGCTCAGGGCCTGGCTGATGGCGCGGGTGGGTTGCCGGGTCAGGCGCGATAACGCCAGCCATTGTTCGGCCACATTCAATTGATCGAAACCGGGATGGCGGCGGCGCGCGCGGCGCAGGATGTCTTGTTGCAAGGCTTGCAGCAGCGCTTGCTGGCCGTTGTGGCGCAGGAGGAAGTCGGCACTGGCACGCAGATGCTCCAGCAGTTGGCGCCGACCCGCTGGCGCCGGCATTTGCACCGGGCCGTGACGCACGCCGGCCTGCCACAACCACAAGCCGATCAAGGCGAGCAGGGCGACGATGGCCTGCGGGAAGTAGCGCCAGAGCAAGGTCCACAAACCATCGTGCGTCGTGTTGTAAATCAGCGTGACGTCGGTGTCGGCGCTCAGATACCAGAGTAGCCAGGCGTTGTCGTATTTGCCGATAGCGCCGGTTTTCCACAGCTCGGCATCGGTGACCACGGTGATCGTGCCAAGGCCGTACACCCGTTGCATCATGTGCGTGGCTTTGGCGCTGTTGGCCCAGGCTTGCGCGACATTATTCGGGTCGTCGAGGTGGAAGTCGGTGTCGAAACCGGCGTAGGCCGGCGCGTCTTCGTCTTCCAGGTACAGTTTGGTCAGTTTCGGGAAGCGGTCCTTTTCCACTTCCTCGGGAGGATCTTTCAAGTCCTTGCTCAGCGATTGGTGCAGTTGCACCTTGTCGAGCAGCAGATCATTGCTTTGCCCGGTTTGCGCATCCCACAACGATTCGGCGACGAACACCAGACGTCCTCCGGCGCGAGTCCAGTTCAACACCTGATCGACTTCACGCGGCGTCATCCGCGCGCGCTCGCCGAACAACAACAAGGTGTGGCTGTGCGGATCAATCTGCGGCAGCACCGCCAGGGTCTCGGCGTGATTGACCGCGAGGCCGCGCTCGCGCAGGAACATTTCTGCCGCCAGATAAGGATTGGCTTGCGCGGCAGGCGAGGGGCCGTGATCGACGGTTTCCTGATAGGGCCGGGCCTTGAGGTAGAGGAACAGGCTCAAGCCGCCAAGCAGCACAAGCGCCAGCGCAGCCAACGACCAGCCGATGCGCCGGTTCAATGCCCGGATCCTTTGCCGAACAATTCACGCCAGCCGTTGCACAGCTCTGCTTGCAGGTGCGCAGCTGGTAGTCGGTGCCCGTAGGCCATGTTCTGCCAGTGAACAGTGAGGTTGCGGCTGTAGGCGAGCAGGTCCGGGCGTTGCAATTGCTCAATGCGGTTGAGGATCTGGCTCTCGGTGTCGGCGGCTTTCAGCGTCAGGTCGAAATCCTGCAACAGATGGCTGAGCAGGCCGCGATAGAGCAGGCCCAGCGCGGCGCGAGGTTCGCTCAGCCACAATTGTTCGGCGCTGCTGGCAATGTCATCCGGCAGGGTTTCACGGTTCAGATCGAGGCCGAAGACTTGTGGCGACGCCGGCGGTTTGCTGCGCGCTGGCAGGTTCGGGCGGCGGCTGACGAAAGCCCGGAGGAATTCGCGATAACGCCAGATCAGCCAGCCCAGCGCGGCAATCAGCGCGCCCCACAACAGCACCTCAATCACGTTCGCCAAGGCATCAAGGTGTCGACCATCGAGCCAGCCGAGCAGGGTTTTCAGCCACTGCGGTGCCTCACCCGCTTGCGCGTCTTTGGCCGGACTTGCCGGGTCGTCGCCAAAGCGATAACGGGTGACGCTTTCCTTGTTCTTGAACGGCGGTTGTTCGAGCAGCGACTCAATGCTGTCGCGCGAGGCCTGACTGGTCAGCGGCTGATTGAGCAACCGTGGAGCATCCGGCGCATCGCTGGCCCACACCGGTTGCAGGTTCGGCAGCAGCAGACACGCCGCCAGCAACACGCCGAGCACGCCGTTGTTCAAGCGCTGGCGCAGACGGCGGAAGACCAGCTCGATGTCCCAGGCTTCCAGTTGTGTGCGGCGGTTCAGGTACAGGCTGAAACCGCAGGCGACATACACCGGTCCCCAGGCCACCAGGATCAGCGCGTAAAAAACGTTGGTCAGGTGCTCCAGCCAGCGCCAATCCTGATCGGCGGCTAGCAGAAGCGATTGCCAGTCCCAGTCGGTCTCGATCTGCTGCGGCAAGAGCATGTAGAACAGCAGCATCAAGCCGATCCACAGTGCGGTTTCCAGATGCACGCCGATAATCGTCAACCATTGCGCGGCGCCGCCGTTGCGTTGCAGTAGCACCTGCAGACGTTGTTGTCTGGCCTCGCCGTCGAGACCTTCGAGTTGCGTCACCGGCAGCACAAAGCTGCGACTCAGGCTCAGCCGGCGCCAGGTCAGACTCGCCAACAGTTGCGGCCTGAGCAGGCGCGGCCATTCACGCAAGGCTTGCTTGAGCGTCGGGGTTTCACCGAACAGCGCTTTGGAGAGGATGTACAGCGGCAGGCGTTCGTAGGCCGGTTTCAGCCACCAGAAAATGAACACCGCCAGTGATGGCGAATCCCACAGCAACAGGCTGAGCAGGGCGAACAGCGGCAGGGTGACTATCGCCCAACTGGTCATCAACAACCGCCGATGCTGCTGGCTCATCAACACGCCCAGGTCTATGGCTTCCCAGGTCGTGCGCGGGCGGATCACTACGCTGGCGTCACTCAGGCGCATGACGAATCCTTCCGGCAAATAGCAGATACACCGCGACGGCCAACCATAGCGCGGCGCCGACGGCGTATTTGGTCAGCGGCGTGACACTGGTTTTCGACGACCAGTAAGCCTCGATAAAGGCTGCGATCAACAGGAACAGCATCGCCCCACACACCAGCAACACGCTTTTGCGCGCGGCCAGGCGCAGCGCCTCGCCACATGTCAGGCGTCCGGGGGCGATCAGCGCCCAGCCCAGCTTCAGGCCCGCCGCTCCGGCGAGGGCGATGGCGCTCAGTTCGAACGCGCCGTGACCGATCACGAACGACCAGAAGGTCTGGCCGAAACCGATCTCGCTGAGATGCCCGGCCACCGCGCCGATGATCATGCCGTTGTATAGCAGAAAGAATCCGCTGCCCATGCCCATCAACAAACCGCTGGCGAATGTCTGAAAGGCGATGCCCGTGTTGTGCATCACGTAATAGCCGAACATCACCCAGTCTTCGCTGGCCGCCCGTTCGGCCGAGCGTCCGAGGTGGCCGGCAACGGGGTCGTACATGCCCTGCATCTCGCGCACCTGTTCGGCCGGAATCAGGTTGTAGATCAGTTCCGGGTTCAGATAAACCAGCACGCCGAAACCGATCAGGCTGCCGAAGAACAACAGGCTGGCGGCCGCAACGAAGCGCCACTGTTCGCGCACCAGTCGCGGGAAGTCCGCGAGGATAAAGCTGATGATGAGCGCCCCGAGGCGACTGCGATGCCAATAGAGCTGTTGATGGCCGCGCAGCACTTGCTGTTGCAATGAATCGATCAGAAAACTGCTGTAGCCGCGCGCCTGGGCCAGAGCCAGATGTTGGCAGAGACGTCGATAGGCCTTGGGAAAATCGCTGACTTGCGCTGTCTCCTTGCCGTGTTCGAGGCGTTCGAGCGCCACGGCGAAGCGCTCCCATTCGGCCTTGTGGCGACTTTCGAACAGGCTCTGCTTCATGGGGTCGGCCCCAACAAACCGCGCGCGATGCCGTTGAGTTCAGACACGGCCTTGGGCGCAGAGATGTGCAGCGGCTGCGCCAGCAATGCCGCCAGCTCGTTGACCCGTGCGGGAGAGAGCTCGGCCTGACGCTCGGCGAAACCGAGTACCGCGCGTTGTTCGCTCAAGGTCAGCGGAACGGGACAGCGACGAGGTTCGGCATAAGGCAATTGCGGTCGGCTCAGCGGCCGTTCGCTGTAAACCACCAACGTGCCGGCGGCAATGTCGCCGAGGCGTTTGAAGGTCGGGTGTTGCAGGCAACTGAGCGCACCGAGGAAATAGCCGAAGGGCAGTAGATCGACAAAGCGCAGCAGGTTGCGCAATAGCGAGGCCGACCAACCGATCGGCGTGCCGTCGTCGTGCACCACGCGCAAGCCCAGCCATTGTTTGCCCGGCGAACGGCCCTGACGCAGCACCTCGAACAACACCATGTACCACCAGCTGATGGCAAACAGCAGCAAAGAACCGAGGCCCATGCCGAGCTTGCCGAGAAATGCCAGCGCGATGAACAGCACGCCGAGGATCAAGCCGCGAATGCCCAGATCGATGGCAAACGCCACGGCGCGCACCATCAGCCCAGCGGGACGCAACGGCAGATCGATGCCTTCCGGCGTTTCGACCTGATGGCGCGTATCCAGCGGTGCTTTCCTTCGCGGTGCTGTGGGCTCGAGCATGGGCTACCTGATGTTCGCCTGTTCGGGGTGCAAGTGCGCCTGATGCTAGCAGCCTCTCGGGTGTGGGAGCGAGCCTGCTCGCGAATGTGGTGGGTCAGTCAGCCTGTGGGCAACTGACAGAAAGCCTTCGCGGGCAGGCTCGCTCCCACAAGGGCAATGCATTCAAGTTGTAGGAATCTGGAGAAATTGCTGTTCGAGGGCGACCAGGCTGGCCGTGGCAGCCCTGAAACGCCTAGACTTCGCCGATCTTCTGTTCAGGATTCGCCCGTGACTTCAATCTTTTGGTACGACTACGAAACCACTGGCATCAATCCGCGCAACGACCGACCGCTGCAGGTGGCCGGGATTCGCACCGACCATGCGCTCAACGAGATCGACGAGCCGGTCAACCTCTATTGCCAGCCCAGCGAAGACATCCTGCCGCACCCGGCGGCGTGCGCGATCACCGGCATCACCCCCGGCCAGCTCGCTGAAAAAGGCCTGAGCGAAGCCGATTTCATGACTCGCGTGCATGCGCAACTGGCCGCACCGGGGACCTGTGGCGCCGGTTACAACACCTTGCGTTTCGACGATGAGATGACTCGCTACAGCCTGTATCGCAATTTCTTCGACCCCTACGCCCGTGAATGGCAGGGTGGCAACAGCCGCTGGGATCTGATCGACGTAGTGCGCGCCGCTTACGCATTGCGCCCGGACGGTCTGGTCTGGCCTACCGATGACGAAGGCCGCGTGACCCTCAAGCTTGAACGCCTCACGGCGGCCAACAATATCGATCACGGGCACGCTCACGAAGCCCTGTCGGATGTGCGCGCCACCATCGCGTTGGCGCGGCTGATTCGCGAGAAACAACCCAAGCTCTACGAATGGCTGTTCCAGTTGCGCAGCAAACAGAAGGTGATGGATCAGATCCGCCTGTTGCAGCCACTGGTGCATGTGTCCGGGCGTTTCTCGGCGGCGCGCAGTTATGTCGGCGTGGTGCTGCCGCTGGCCTGGCACCCGAAGAATCGCAACGCCCTGATCGTCTGTGATCTGCATCTTGATCCGCAGGGGTTGCTGGACCTCGATGCGCAAGCCCTGCGTCAGCGTCTTTATACCCGTCGCGATGAGTTGGCCGAAGGTGAGTTACCGGTACCGCTCAAGCTGATTCATATCAATCGTTGTCCGGTTGTAGCGCCGCTGGCGGTATTGCGCGCACAAGACCAGCAGCGCCTTGGGCTGGACATGGCGCTTTATCAGGAGCGGACAGTGCGACTAACTGACGCACAACAAGTCTGGAAAGATAAAGTCGCGGCGATATATGCCAGCGAAGATTTCACTCCCAGCGAAGATCCCGAGCAGCAGTTGTACGATGGATTTATCGGTGATCGTGATCGTCGTTTATGCGAACAAGTTCGAACGGCCGACCCTGCGCAATTGGCGCAAGAGCAGTGGCCTTTCGATGATGAACGTTTGCCTGAATTACTTTTTCGATATCGAGCACGCAACTTTCCGGACACCCTGGATGTGGCCGAGCAAGAGCGCTGGAAATTATTTTGTCAGCAGCGCCTGACGCAACCCGAGGCAGGTGCGCCGAATACCGTGCAGTCATTTATCGAGGCCGCCGAGCAATGGTCGCTTAGTGCGTCACCGATGCAGCGAGAGGTGCTCAATGACTGGCAGAATTATGTCCAGGCATTACGCAAACGTTTGAATCTGTGAAATCGAACATGCCCGGACAATAAATTACGGGCATAAAAAAACGCCAGCGCTAGCTGGCGTTCTTTTGTTCGCGGATCGCTCTGCGAAGGCGTCGCGGCTTAGCCCAGCAGGGTCGCCCAGCCTTCAACCACGTCGCCGCCCCACTTGGCTTTCCACTCTTTCAGAGTCTTGTGGTTGCCACCTTTGGTTTCGATGACTTCACCGTTGTGCGGGTTTTTGTATTGCTTAACTTTGCGTGCACGCTTGGTGCCGGTAGTTTTTACTGCGCCGCCACGTGGAGCCTTGGATTTGGCTTCTGGATCCAGCAGCGCGATGATGTCACGCAGCGACTTGGAGTATTCACCCATCAGCGTGCGCAGTTTGCCTTCGAATTCCAGTTCGGCTTGCAGTTTGTCGTCTTCGGACAGGTTCTTCAGACGGGCTTGCAGCTCTTTGATGGCTTCTTCGGTGGCGCGATATTCGTTGATCAAGGACATGAGTACTACCTTTTGTAGAATGCTGAATGACAGGGGACAGTGCCGCAATAATAGTCAGGCTGTTTCATCAAGTAAACATTTAGATCAGCTTTTTATTTAAATGAGTTACAGGAATTAGCCGCGATTTGAATGTTCAGTTAAATAATGTGATGCAGTCAGCACAGATATTTACAGTTGTCTGACAAAAGCCCCGCTAAAGCGTCACGGTCTTGACGGAAGAGCTGCGTCAGAAAGCCGTTTCGCCATGCTTTGTCCCACCCGGCGCGTATGCGTACTGCAGTTTTCCTGCACAGTCGCTAGAATGGCGGCCTTTGTGAAGTTCTGGAGTTTCCCCCTCATGCGCACTTTTCGGCTGGTGATCTCTTGCCCGGACCGCGTTGGCATCGTTGCCAAAGTCAGTAATTTTCTGGCCTCTCATAATGGCTGGATCACCGAAGCGAGCCACCACTCTGACAATCAAGTGGGCTGGTTCTTCATGCGTCACGAAATCCGTGCCGATTCGCTGCCGTTCGGTATTGAAGAGTTGCGCGAGAAGTTCGCGCCGATCGCCGAAGAGTTCTCGATGGACTGGCGCATCACCGACACCGAGCAGAAAAAACGCGTGGTGCTGATGGCCAGCCGCGAATCCCACTGCCTGGCCGACCTGCTGCACCGCTGGCACAGCGATGAACTGGATTGCGAAATCGCCTGCGTGATCTCCAACCACGACGACCTGCGCAGCATGGTCGAGTGGCACGGCATCCCTTACTACCACGTGCCGGTCAATCCGCAGGACAAGCAGCCGGCATTCGACGAAGTGTCGCGGCTGGTCAAACAGCACGACGCCGAAGTGGTAGTGCTGGCGCGCTACATGCAGATCCTGCCGCCGGACATGTGCCGCGAATACGCGCACAAAGTCATCAACATCCACCACAGCTTCCTGCCATCGTTCGTCGGCGCCAAGCCGTATCACCAAGCGTCGCTGCGTGGTGTGAAACTGATCGGCGCAACCTGCCATTACGTGACCGAAGAGCTGGACGCCGGCCCGATCATCGAGCAGGACGTGGTGCGTGTCAGCCACAGCGACAGCATCGAAGACATGGTGCGTTTCGGCCGTGACGTCGAGAAGATGGTGCTGGCCCGCGGCCTGCGTTATCACCTGGAAGACCGCGTGCTGGTGCACGGCAACAAGACGGTTGTGTTCTGATCGAGCACGCCACGCTTGAAAAACCAGGGGCCTGGGCGTTGAATCGCTCAGGCCCTTGTCATTTGAGCCCGAGGAAAAGCCATGAGCGATCCACTGGACAAAGCCACTTCCAAAGCCCCCGCCACCCTTGGTGAAGGTTGCCTGAGTCGTTACGACCCGGATGACATGAGCCCGGACGACGGCACCGAATTCCCGGGGGCCGCCGAGCTTTGGGAGCAACTCCAGCAAGAGCAGGACGAACCTAAGAAGCCTGCCTGACGTTCATCAACTTCTTCAGCAACGGCTTGCCCAGCATCAACACGAACACCGGCCCGCCCACCAACAGATAGAAGTAATACGTCACCACGCGCCAGATCAGGATCGCCGCCGCTGCGGTGGACTTGCCCACCATGGGTGCGAGCAGCGCGGCCGAGGTCAATTCTGCGGCTCCCGCGCCGCCGGGTAATAGGCTGAACTGGCCGGCGCCGAGCGAGAGCATCTGCACCAGAAAGCTCCACGCCCACTGCAAATCCGCGCCGAGCCCGCGCAGGGCCAGATACAGCACGCTGTAGCGCAGCAACCAGTGCACGCAGGTCAGAGCAAAAACCTGAACCAGCGTTTGCCAAGGCAGTTTCAAGGTATCGGTAAATGCCGCGAGAAAGTGCAGCAACTTGCGCGCCCAGCGACGGCGAGTACTTGTCGTGATGTTCATCCCCGCCAACAGCCGCCCGCTCAGGCGAATCAACGCTCGGTGATAACGCGCGATCAACACGCAACTGAACAAACCGCCAAACAGCGAAACGGCGCTGACGGTCAGCAGCCACTCGAGACGAACGCTGAGGTGCTGGAACAGCGCGTAAATCAGAATCCCGCTCAGGGCGCAGAGAAAGAACAGCAGATCGCTGAGCTGATCCATGGCAAACACCGCGCTGCCCCGCGCCGGACGCACGCCGCAACGGGCGAGCAGAGCCATGATCGTCAGCGGCCCGCCGCTGCCGCCGGGCGTGGCGCAGTACGCGAACTCGGCCGCCATCACCACGCCGAGGCTTTTCAATGGCGCGACCTTTTCACGCTGGTCGCCGAGCAACAAACGCAGGCGCAACGTATTGATGCCCCAGCACAGCAGAATCATGCCGAACATGATCAACAGCCAGTTCAGCGGGAAGCTGCGCAGGCGCGCCCAGGTTTCGCCGCCGCCGAGCAGTACCGGAATCAGCACCGCCGCGAGCAGGCCGATCAGCAACAACAGGCTGCGCTTCATGCTGCGCGTTCCAGTTGTCCGCGCTGTCGGGCCAGCCAGTCGATTTTGGTCAGCGGCATGCGTCCTTCCGCCAGCAGCCGCTGCAACGTGTGCAACCAGTAATCGCGAGAAAAGCGGTGACGCATGTCCACCGGATGCAGCCCCAGGCGAATCACCGATGCCTCGCGCCAGCGCTGTTCACGCTGCTCGCTGACGATTTTCGACAAGCCGCGCCGCCAGGCACTGCGCGCGCTCCACACCAGCCCCGGTGCAGCGATAGCGCTGAAGTCGGGCAAGCGATAAAGGTGCTGCGGATCGCTGGTGTAGCTGAGCGGCAATTCACGCAAGGCCTGGCGGGTGCCGTCGCTCATCAGCCAGGCCGGAGCGACGAAACCCTGCACCGGCCAGTCGTAGCGCTGAAACATCTCCAGACCCGCATGCAGGCGGGCCAAGGCTGCTTCGCGGGACAAGCGATAGAACTCACCTTCATGGGTGTAGACCCGGCGCATGAACCAGTCGCGCGGGTTGTTCGGCAGGGGTTCCTGATCGTCGTGGTAGTAGCCGTGCAGCGCCAGTTCATCGCCTCGGGCGACACGGGCATCGAGCACTCGGCGAAACGCCGGGTTGGCGTCAAGGGCATCTTGGCGATGGAAGTCCGGCACCACCAACCACGTCATCGGCACATCACCCAAGGCATCGACAGCCTCGACGAAGGGCTGGTAATCCGCCCAGGTCGAGGGCGCCACATCATGCAACACCAGGCAAACAGCTTTCATTTCTTCAACCATTGGCCACCCGTGGCAGCGTATGGCCGAGCACGGCGTGGTAGTGGCTGAGCAGACTGTCGACCACGGTGTCCCAGGCGTAATGCCGTTCGACGTGCTGGCGCGCCTGTTGGCCGAGCCGATCGCAGCCGCGACTGAACAGCTCACGCACGGCATTGGCCATGGCCTGGGGATTGTTCGGCGCGCAGAGCAGACCGCAGGAATCGTTGACGATCTCTTCAAACGCCCCGGCCGCCACCGCCACCACGGGAATGCCGCAGGCCATGGCCTCAAGGATGACCAGTCCGAAGGTTTCCTGGTCGCCGGCATGCAGCAGCGCATCGGCGCTGGCCATCAGCCGCGCGACTTTCGGCGCCGGGCAGAATTCGTCGATGACGCTGACGTTGTCCGGCACCGCCGCAGGCATCGACGAGCCGACCAACAACAAGTGATAGCGCGGACCGAGGCGTTGCATGCACTTGAGCAGCACCGGCAGGTTTTTCTCCTTGGAACCGCGCCCGGCAAAGATCAGCAGGCGCGTGTCTTCGGCAATGCCCAGCTCAGCCCGCAAGCCAGGATCGCGGGCGTCGGGATGGAAAGTGTGCAGATCCACGCCTAGCGGTTGCACATGGACATTGCGTACACCAAGCCCGATGAGCTTGTCGGCCATGACCTGGCTCGGGGCGAGGACACGATCGAAATTGCCGTACAGACGAGTCACGTAAGCCTCGACATTCGCCGTGACCCAATGGCCCATGCGATTGCCCGCCAGCAGCGGCAGATCCGAGTGATAGAAGCCGATCACCGGCACATCCAGCTGCCGCCGCGCATCCAGCGCCGCCCATGCGGTGAGGTAGGGGTCGCCGACTTCGATCAGATCCGGCTGCAAATCCTGCAGGACGTTTCGCCATGGCGCCAGGCGCAGGGGGAAGCGATAGCCTTTGCCAAAGGGCAGGGCGGGCGCTGGAACCGTATAAATGCCGTCATGTTCACCCAGCCTCGCGCCGGGGATCAGCAGGCTGTGGCGAATGGCGTTGCGCTCGCCAAGGCGACGGTGTTTGGCATCAAGGTAAGTCCGCACGCCTCCGCTGGCCGGGGCGTAGAACATGGTGATGTCGGCGATATGCACGGTGAGCAACCCTCCGCTGTGTCGTTCTCCCTTGATTGACCTTTATCCAGAATAGATGTTCGGTCGGGATTGCGCGGTGGGGTGTCAGTCGGGTTTCGTTGAAAGGTAGATATTCGCGAGCAGGCTCGCTCCCACAATGGAATGCATTTTCCCTGTGGGAGCGAGCCTGCTCGCGAAGTGGCCAGTCGCCGCAGCTTAAATCCTGAAGCTGCCAACCAACTGCTTGAGACGCGAAGCCTGCTGCTCCAGATCCGAGCACGCGCGCAAGGTCGCTTGCAGGTTCTCTACACCCTCCTGGTTCAGCGTGTTGATCTCGGTGATATCGACGTTGATCGACTCAACCACCGCAGTCTGCTCCTCGGTCGCGGTTGCCACCGACTGGTTCATCCCATCAATCTCGCCAATGCGCAGGGTCACGCTGTTCAGGCGTTCGCCGGCGAGGTTGGCGATCTCGACGCTGTCCTGGCTGTGGCGCTGGCTGTCGCTCATGGTGCTCACCGATTCCCGGGCGCCGACTTGCAGCTCCTCGATCATGGTCTGCACCTGCTGTGCCGATTCCTGAGTGCGGTGCGCGAGGTTGCGCACTTCGTCGGCCACCACGGCGAAACCACGACCGGCCTCACCGGCGCGCGCCGCTTCGATCGCCGCGTTCAGCGCCAACAGGTTGGTCTGTTGGGAAATGCTGGTGATCACTTCGAGAATCTGGCCGATGTTGACGGTCTTGCTGTTCAGCGACTCGATGTTGGTGCTGGACGCGCTGAGCATGCTCGACAGTTGGTTCATCGCTTTGATGCTGCGCTCGACCACCTGCTGGCCATCTTCGGCCAGACCCCGGGCGTCGCTGGCCTGATTCGACGCTTGGGCGGCGTTGCGGGCAATTTCCTGGGCGGCGGCGCCGAGTTGATTGATCGCGGCGGCAACACTGCTGGTGCGCGAAGCTTGCTGGTCAGAGTTGTACATCGACGAGTTTGACGCTGCGACCACGCGCAAGGCGACCTCGTTGACCTGGCCGGTGGCCGAGGACACTTCGCGGATCGAACCGTGAATACGCTCGACGAAGCGGTTGAACGCGGTGCCGAGGATGCCGAATTCATCGTTATTGACGATGTTCAGGCGTTTGGTCAGGTCGCCTTCGCCGTCGGCGATGTCTTCCATGGCGCGGGTCATCACGTGCAGCGGCTGGATCAGCAGGCGGATCAGCATGCCGAGCAGGGCGATGATGATTGCTACCGCAATAATGGTTGCGATTACCGCTGAGGTACGGAATTCGCTGAGCATCGAGTAGGCCTGATCCTTGTCGATCGACAGGCCGATGTACCAGTTCACCGACGGCAGGCCTTTGATCGGGGCGAAGGTGACGATGCGGGTTTTGCCGTCGACGCTCACTTCGCTGAAATCGCTGCTGATGCGCGGCGTGTCCTGCGGGTAGGCTTCTTTCAGTGACTTCATCACCAAGGCCTTGTCCGGGTGGACGAGGATCTTGCCGTCAGCGCTGACCAGGAATACGTAGCCCATGCCGTCGAAATCCCGTGCGGCGAGGGTGTCGACCAGCGATTGCAGGCTCAGATCGCCGCCGACCACGCCGACGCTCTGCCCGGCCTTTTTCGACGCGGTGGCGATGGAGATGATCAACTGGCCGGTGGCCGCATCGATGTAGGGTTCGGTCAGGGTCGAGGTGCTGCTGCTTTCGGCACCTTTATACCAAGGGCGTACGCGCGGATCGAAACCGTCCGGCATCTTCACGTCCGGGCGGATGGTGAAATGCCCGGTGGCATCGCCCAGATAGGTGGCCATGAACGTCGAGGTCAGGCTTTTCTGTTCCAGCAGGCTGGCGACCGTGGCAGGTTCCGGGTTGATGGCGATGTTCTGCGCGGCGTTCTCGATCAGCAGGATGCGCCCGCTGAGCCAGGTCTGGATGTTGCCGGCGGTGACCTCGCCCATTTCGTTGAGGTAGTTGTTCAGATCATCGCGGATCGCATTGCGTTGCAGCCAGTCGTTGTACAACGTGAACGAGGCGAAAGCGGCAATGACGATGAGAGCGGCGGCAAGCAAAATCTTATGGCTGAAGCGCAGGTTTTTGTTCACGGCTTGGGGTTCCGCTAAGGTCTTAATGTCCTGGGCGTGCTTTGATAGAGACGCGCACTATGGGCAAGGTTGAAAAATTGATATTTCCGGCTCTCCTTAGGGAAATGTCCGACCCGATTTTCTGATGGGTCTATCCAATTTATGTATCGGCCATGTGTCATCAAAGATTAACCATTGGGTGAGAAAATGCCTGACTCTTCGCAACTCGTTATCGGCGCTGATCCGGCCGCGCAACCCATCGCTCAGGCCATGCGCCTGGCCAACCGCCACGGGCTGATCGCTGGCGCCACCGGCACCGGTAAAACCGTGACATTGCAGCGTCTGGCCGAAGCGTTCAGCGACGCCGGTGTGGCGGTGTTCGCCGCCGACATCAAGGGCGACCTCTGCGGGCTCGGCGCCGCTGGCAACCCGCAGGGCAAAGTGGCCGAGCGCATCGCCGGCATGCCCTGGCTCGGTCACACGCCGCAGGCTTATCCCGTCACGCTGTGGGACATCCACGGCGAATCCGGACACCCGCTGCGCACCACCCTGAGCGAAATGGGTCCGCTACTGATCGGCAGCCTGCTCGAGCTGACCGACAGTCAGCAGTCGGCGCTGTACGCTGCCTTCAAGGTGGCGGATCGCGAAGGGTTGTTGCTGCTGGATCTCAAGGATCTGAAAGCGCTGCTCAACCACCTCAAGGACAACCCGCAGTTGCTCGGCGAAGACGCGGCGCTGATGACCACCGGTTCCAGCCAGGCGCTGCTGCGCCGTTTGGCGACGCTGGAACAGCAGGGCGCCGAAGCCTTGTTCGGCGAGCCGGCGCTGCAACTTGAAGACATCCTGCAACCGGGCGCCGATGGCCGGGGACGTATCCATCTGCTCGACGCCAGCCGTCTGGTGCACGAGGCGCCGAAGGTTTACGCAACGTTCCTGCTGTGGCTGCTGGCCGAGTTGTTCGAGCAACTGCCCGAGCGCGGCGATGCTGACAAGCCGCTGCTGGCGCTGTTCTTCGATGAGGCGCACTTGTTGTTCGGCGACACGCCCAAGGCCTTGCAGGAGCGGCTTGAGCAAGTGGTGCGTTTGATTCGTTCCAAAGGCGTGGGCGTGTACTTCGTCACCCAGTCGCCAGCGGACCTGCCGGATGACGTGCTGGCGCAGTTGGGCTTGCGCATTCAACACGGCCTGCGTGCGTTCACCGCCAAAGAGCAGAAATCCCTGCGTGCGGTGGCGGATGGCTTTCGGCCGAATCCGGCGTTCGACAGTCTGTCGGTGCTGACTGAGTTAGGTATTGGTGAGGCGTTGGTCGGCACGCTGACCGAGAAGGGCACGCCGGAAATGGTCCAGCGTGTGTTGGTGGCACCGCCGCAATCGCGGATCGGTCCGCTGACTGAAACCGAGCGCACCGTGCTTATCGCCGGCTCACCGTTCAAGGGCCGTTATGACAAGCCGATCGATCGCGAGTCGGCCTACGAGATTTTGATGGGCCGCAAAGGGCTGGCGCCCGAGGCTGAAACACCAGCGGGCAAAGCGGCGGCCGAAGAGCCGAGCCTGGCTGATCGTGCGGGCGAATTCCTCGGCACGGCGGCAGGCCAGGCGTTGAAATCGGCCATGCGCCAGGCGGCTAATAACCTTGGCAAGCAGTTGGTGCGGGGGTTGATGGGGTCTTTATTGGGCGGCAGCAAGCGCCGCTGAACTGAGGAGAATCGGAGATCAAAACTGTGGGAGCGAGCCTGCTCGCGAAAGCGCTGTGTCGTTCAACATCAATGTCGTCTGACATGGCCTCTTCGCGAGCAGGCTCGCTCCCACATGGCAATGGTGTGCACGGTCAGGTTTTGCTTTTGGCATGCGCCGCCAACCGCTCCAGCGCCGCGCGCAATCCCGGATCGCTGATCCCGTCGGCCGTCGACTGAATCGTCTCCGCCGCACTGCTGGACAAATCCATGGTGTGTCCAACCGCCCGATGCTGGACGATCGGCGGGCGCACGCTGAATTTGATCCGCGTCAGGTTGGCGAACTCTTCGAACAATTGCAGCTGTCGTTGCAGACGTTTCTGCTGATAGCGCAGGCGCGTTGCCCAATGGCCGTCAGTGACCACCAGCGACAGCTCGCCTTCGCGCCACTTGGCTACCCGGCAATGCTCGCGGGCGGCCGGTTGCAGCTGGCTTTCGAGCAGGCGCTGCAAATGCTCCAGACGCTGGGCATGGCCGAGGATGGCCTTCAGCGGTTTGGCTTCACGTAACAGAACGGCGGGTGCTCTGGCCGTGAGAGGGCGAAACGCCATGATCGAACACCTGAAGGAACAGAGGCGCCATGGTAGCAGAAAGCTGCGGAACCTCTGGGCCATTGCTTTTGTCCCTGATTTGCTCATTAAATCAACGCCTGACTTCTTTCCCCCGACGGGTTGAAGTTGAGCAAAACGCCCCTATTTTAAGTGAGCCCCGTCAAAGCGCAGTGCCAGCATCGTGGAACATCGCCACTTTCCTCACCACCGTTTCCGGGTAGAATGCTCGTTCGCATGCGGCCATGAGGGCTGCACGGGCGACTCACGGGGCCGCCCTCCATCCCTTTAGTGTGGAAGATCCTGCCGATATGTTTGCGCCTTTGTTAAAGAAACTTTTTGGAAGCAAGAACGAGCGTGAAGTCAAACGCATGCTCAAGACGGTGCAGCTCGTCAATGCCTTCGAAGAGCAAATGGTGGCCCTTTCGGACGATCAATTGCGCGCCAAGACCGCCGAGTTCAAGGCCCGTATCGCCAAGGGGGAAACCCTCGACAAGCTGTTGCCGGAAGCCTTTGCCGTCGCCCGCGAGGCCGGCAAGCGTGTGATGGGCATGCGCCACTTCGACGTGCAACTCGTCGGCGGCATGACTCTGCACGAAGGCAAGATTGCCGAAATGCGCACCGGTGAGGGCAAGACCCTCGTGGCCACCCTGGGTGTTTACCTCAACGCACTGTCCGGCAAGGGCGTGCACGTTGTGACCGTGAACGACTACCTGGCCCGCCGTGACGCCAACTGGATGCGCCCGCTGTATGAATTCCTCGGCCTGACCGTCGGCGTCGTAACGCCGTTCCAGCCGCCGGAAGAGAAGCGCGCCGCCTACGCCGCCGACATCACCTACGGCACCAACAACGAATTCGGTTTCGACTACCTGCGCGACAACATGGCGTTCAGCATGGATGAAAAATTCCAGCGCGAACTCAACTTTGCCGTGATCGACGAAGTCGACTCCATCCTCATCGACGAAGCGCGTACTCCGCTGATCATTTCCGGTCAGGCCGAGGACAGCTCCAAGCTGTACATGGAGATCAACAAACTGATCCCGCAGCTGGAACTGCACGTCGAGGAAGTCGAAGGCCAGGTCACCAAGGCCGGTCACTACACCGTTGACGAAAAGACCCGTCAGGTCGAACTCAACGAAGCCGGTCACCAGTTCATCGAAGAAATGCTCACCCGCGTCGGCCTGCTGGCCGAAGGCGAGAGCCTGTACTCGGCGCACAACCTTGGCCTGCTGACCCACGTCTACGCCGGTCTGCGTGCGCACAAGCTGTTCAACCGCAACATCGAATACATCGTCCAGGACGGTCAGGTCGTGCTGGTCGACGAACACACCGGTCGTACCATGCCGGGTCGTCGTCTGTCCGAAGGCCTGCACCAGGCTATCGAAGCCAAGGAAGGTCTGAACATTCAGGCCGAGAGCCAGACCCTGGCCTCGACCACCTTCCAGAACTACTTCCGTCTGTACACCAAGCTGTCCGGCATGACCGGTACCGCCGACACCGAAGCGTTCGAATTCCACCAGATCTATGGTCTGGAAGTCATGGTCATCCCGCCGAACAAACCGTTGGCGCGTAAAGACTACAACGACCTGGTGTTCCTCACCGCCGAAGAGAAATATGCGGCGATCGTCGCGGACATCAAGGAAAGCATGGCCGCCGGTCGTCCGGTGCTGGTGGGTACCGCGACCATCGAGACCTCCGAGCACATGTCCGAGTTGCTCGTCAAAGAAGGCATCGAACACAAGGTTCTCAACGCCAAGTTCCACGAAAAAGAAGCTGAAATCATTGCTCAGGCCGGTCGTCCGGGTGCGCTGACCATCGCCACCAACATGGCCGGTCGTGGTACCGACATCCTGTTGGGCGGCAATTGGGAAGTGGAAGTCGCTTCGCTGGAAAATCCGACTCCTGAGCAGATCGCCCAGATCAAGGCCGACTGGCAGAAGCGTCACCAGCAAGTGCTGGAGTCCGGCGGTTTGCAGGTGATCGCTTCCGAGCGTCATGAATCGCGCCGTATCGACAACCAGCTGCGTGGCCGTGCCGGCCGTCAGGGCGATGCCGGTTCGAGCCGCTTCTACCTGTCGCTGGAAGACAGCCTGATGCGCATCTTCGCCTCTGACCGGGTGAAGAACTTCATGAAAGCCCTGGGCATGCAGCCGGGTGAAGCGATCGAGCACCGCATGGTGACCAACGCGATCGAGAAGGCGCAGCGCAAGGTTGAAGGCCGCAACTTCGACATCCGCAAGCAACTGCTCGAGTTCGACGACGTTAACAACGAACAGCGTAAAGTGATCTATCACATGCGTAACACGTTGCTGGCCGCTGACAACATCGGCGAAACCATCGCCGACTTCCGTCAGGACGTGCTCAACGCTACCGTCAGCGCCCACATTCCGCCGCAATCGCTGCCAGAGCAGTGGGACGTGGCCGGTCTGGAAGCGTCGATCGAAAGCGATTTCGGCGTGAAACTGCCGATCCAGCAATGGCTCGACGAAGACGATCACCTGTACGAAGAAACCCTGCGCGAGAAGCTCATGACCGAGCTGATGGCGGCGTACAACGAGAAAGAAGATCAGGCCGGTGCCGAGGCGCTGCGCTCGTTCGAGAAGCAGATCGTCCTGCGCGTACTCGACGACCTGTGGAAAGACCACCTGTCGACCATGGATCACCTGCGTCACGGCATTCACCTGCGTGGCTATGCGCAGAAGAACCCGAAGCAGGAATACAAGCGCGAGTCGTTCACGCTGTTCTCCGAGCTGCTCGATTCGATCAAGCGCGACTCGATCCGCGTGCTCTCGCACGTTCAGGTTCGTCGCGAAGATCCGGAAGCCGAAGAGCAACGCCTGCGTCAGGAAGCCGAAGCACTGGCGGCGCGCATGCAGTTCGAACATGCCGAAGCGCCTGGGCTGGATCAGCCGGAAGCGTTGGGTGAAGAGGTCGATGTGGCACTGGCCACCGCCGCTGCCCCGGTTCGCAACGAGCAGAAGCTGGGCCGCAACGAACTGTGCTACTGCGGTTCGGGCAAGAAATACAAGCATTGCCACGGGCAGATCCAGTAAAACCCGTTTCAATCGCTGAACACCCCGCGCCGCGACCGGCTCCTGCCGTCGCGGCGTTTTGCCATTTACCTCACCGTCCGTTCCCGTGGCGGTGCTGACATCATTGAGTAAGGAGCGCATTCATGGCTGTTGGTCTTGGTCCTTTGCCAACGTTGCACCCGGTTGCCGGTTTTGAACTCGGTATCGCCTCGGCCGGCATCAAGCGCCCGGGGCGCAAGGATGTAGTGGTGATGCGCTGTGCTGAAGGTTCGACCGTGGCTGGCGTGTTCACCCTGAACGCGTTTTGCGCCGCGCCGGTGATCCTGGCGAAAAAGCGCGTGCACAATGCCGTGCGGTACTTGCTGACCAACACCGGCAATGCCAACGCCGGCACCGGCGAGCCTGGCTTGGCGGCTGCCGAGCGCACCACCGCTAAATTGGCCGAGCTGGCCGGCGTCGATGCCAGCCAGATTCTGCCGTACTCCACTGGCGTGATCGGCGAGCCGCTGCCGGTCGAGAAGATCGAAGGCGCGCTGCAAGCTGCGCTGGATGATCTGTCGGAGAACAACTGGGAAGCCGCCGCCACCGGCATCATGACCACTGACACGCTGCCCAAGGGCGCCAGCCGCCAGTTCGAGCATGACGGCGTGACCATCACTGTCACCGGCATCAGCAAAGGTGCCGGCATGATTCGCCCGAACATGGCGACCATGCTGGGTTACATCGCCACCGACGCCAAAGTCTCCCGCGAGGTGCTGCACAACCTGATGCTCGATGGCGCGAACAAGTCGTTCAACCGCATCACCATCGACGGCGACACCTCGACTAACGATTGCTGCATGCTGATCGCCACTGGCAAGGCCGCGCTGCCTGAGATCACCCGCGCTGAAGGCGAGCTGTTCGCCAAGTTGAAACAGGCGGTATTCGAAGTGTGCATGGACGTCGCCCAGGCCATCGTACGTGACGGCGAAGGCGCGACCAAGTTCGTCACCGTTGAAGTGAACGGCGGCGGCAACCACCAGGAATGCCTGGACGTCGGTTACACCGTGGCCCACTCGCCGCTGATCAAGACCGCGCTGTTCGCCTCTGACCCGAACTGGGGCCGTATCCTCGCTGCCGTGGGTCGTGCCGGCGTGCCGGATCTGGACGTGAGCAAGATCGACGTGTTCCTCGGCGACGTGTGCATCGCCAGCCGTGGCGCTCGCGCCGCGACCTACACTGAAGCCCAGGGCTCGGCGGTGATGCAGCAGGAAGAAATCACCATTCGCATCGAACTGGGGCGCGGCGATTGCAGCGAAACCATCTGGACCACCGACCTGTCGCATGAGTACGTGAAGATCAACGCTGAATACCGTACTTGACCTGATCCGGGACCGAGCCGCTCCATTCGCGAGCAGGCTCGCTCCCACAGGGTATTCTCGCTGCAGCTCGGTTCTCTGTGGGAGCGAGCCTGCTCGCGAAAGCGGCGGTCCAGACACAACCCATTCAGAAGCATTCCTCTGACGAAAAGGCGCCACACCATGTCCCTGCACCTGATCATCGGCGACAAACTGCTTTCCTCCTGGTCCCTGCGTGCGGCACTGGCGCTGGACCTGACCGGCGCACCCTACAGCGAAGAGCTGATCAAGCTCGGCAAGCCCGACACTCGTGAGCGCCTGCTCAAGCATTCGCCGACCGGCAAGGTGCCGCTGCTGCAAACCACCCGTGGCACCATCGCCGATTCGCTGGCCATCGCTGAATATCTCGCCGAACAGTTTCCGTCCGAGCAACTCTGGCCGAGCGATACCTTCGCTCGCGCCCAGGCCCGCTCGGCCTGCGCACAAATGCACAGCGGCTTCTTCGCCATGCGTAACCACATGCCGTTCAACCTTAGCCAGGACGCACCGCTGAACCCGGTGCCGCCAGAAGTGAAGGTCGATATCGAACGCATGCTCGCGCTATGGGCCGAATGCCGCGCGGCAGCCACGGAAGAGGGGCCTTACCTGTTCGGTCGTGTCAGTCTTGCCGACGCGTTTTTCGCGCCGATCGCCGTGCGCTTGCGCACCTATCAGGTGAAGCTGCCAGCGGTTGACGAAGCTTATGTTGAAACCATCTACCAATGGCCCGCCTTCAAAGCGTGGCAAAAGGCTGGACTGGAGGAATTGAATCCGTGAAACGCGTCCACGTCGCCGCTGCTGTCATCCGTGACGGTGGCGGCAAAATTCTTATCGCCCGCCGTGCCGACACCCAGCATCAGGGCGGCTTGTGGGAATTTCCCGGTGGCAAGGTCGAGGCTGACGAATCAGTCCAATCGGCACTGGCTCGCGAGCTGCACGAAGAGCTGGGCATCGTCGTTGATGCTGCTCGCCCGCTGATCAAGGTTCGCCACGATTATCCGGACAAACAGGTGTTGCTGGATGTCTGGGAAGTATCAGCGTTCAGTGGTGAACCTCACGGCGCGGAAGGTCAGCCACTGGCTTGGGTCACTGCCAGGGAATTGATCAACTATGAGTTCCCGGCGGCCAACCAGCCAATCGTCGCGGCGGCGCGCTTGCCTGCCGAATACCTGATCACTCCGGAAGATCTGGAAGGTCCGGCCTTGTTGCGCGGCATCCAGAAAGCGATTGCCGGCGGGATCAAATTGATCCAGCTGCGCGCACCCAACGGCTACGACCCGAAATACCGTGATCTGGCGGTCGACGCGGTGGGCCTGTGTGCGGGCAAGGCACAGTTGATGATCAAAGGGCCCTTCGAATGGCTCGGCGATTTCCCGTCTGCCGGTTGGCACATCACCGCTGCGCAACTGCGTAAATACGCAGCGGCAGGACGTCCGTTGCCGGCGGAGCGCTGGCTCGCGGCGTCGTGCCATAACGCTGAAGAGCTGGCGCTGGCCGAGCAGATGGGCGTCGACTTTGTCACCCTGTCCCCGGTGCAGCCGACGCTGACGCACCCGGATGCACAGCCGTTGGGGTGGGAGCAGGCGCAGGCGTTGATCGACGGTTTCAGTAAACCGGTGTTTCTGCTCGGTGGAGTAGGCCCGGCGGAGCGCGAGAAAGCCTGGGGTGTTGGGGCTCAGGGTGTGGCGGGGATTCGGGCGTTCTGGCCAGAAGCTTGATTCTCGATTGAGGCTAGCGGCCTCTTCGCGAGCAGGCTCGCTCCCACAGTGGATTGCATTTCTCCAGTCAGAATGCAGGCAAATGTGGGAGCGAGCCTGCTCGCGATGGCGTCCTGTAAGGCGCTACTTTCCTTCAGGTTTCGCAGCCGGCTGCCACAAAATCTCCGCGACCCCCTGCCGCCGCGCAATCAACCGCGCCACAACAAACAGCAAATCCGACAACCGATTGATATACGCCAGGCCAACCCCGGCCAATGGTTCAACCGAGTTCAAATGCTGACACCGCCGCTCGGCACTGCGCGCCAGACTGCGGCAGACATGCGCCTGCGCAATCAGCATCGAACCGCCCGGCAAGATGAAGTTCTCCAGCGGCCCCAGCTCTTCATTCCACACATCGATCGCCGCTTCCAGCCGCTCGATTTCAGCCTCGTTCAACGCCTGATATTCCGGCATCGCCAGTTCACCGCCGAGGTCGAACAGGCGATGCTGACACGGCGCCAGCACTTCGATGATCTCATTCAGCCCCGGATGCACTGCGCGCTCGGCGAGCAAACCAGCGAGCAGCACGCCGATCTGACTGTTCAGCGTATCGACCTCGCCGATCGCCTCGATACGCGGGTGATCCTTGGGAACGCGACGGCCGTCACCGAGGCCGGTTTCGCCTTTGTCGCCGGTGCGGGTGTAGATCTTCGACAAGCGAAAGCCCATGGGTTACCTCGGTAGTGGATTGGTTTCGGTGGTCAGCGGCGCAGGTTGCGCCAGCGGCAGACGCAGGGTGAAGCAAGTGCCCTGGCCGGGCGCCGACTGCACTTCCATCTGGCCCTTGTGATTGTTGGTGATGATGAAGTACGACACCGACAGGCCCAGGCCGGTGCCTTGGCCGATTTCCTTGGTGGTGAAGAACGGCTCGAAGGTACGCTTGCGCACGTTCTCGCTCATGCCGATGCCGTTGTCTTCGACCTGGATCTCGGCCCACGGCGGATTGAGCCTGGTGCGCAGAATGATCCGGCCCGGCTCGCTGTCGTCTTCGCGCTGATGAATCGCCTGCGCGGCGTTTTTCAGCAGATTGAGCAACACCTGTTCCAGCTCGTTGGCGGTGCCCGGCACCGGACCGAGGGCAGGGTCGAACTGACGAATGATCGCCTGGCCCTTGAAGTCGAAGCCGATGGCCAGATCGAAGTCGTTACCGGCGATTTCCACGGCTTGATCAATCAATGCCGGCAGATCGCACGGCGCCATTTGCCGAGTGCTGCGGCGGCTGAAGCTGAGCATGTGCGTGACGATTTTCGCCGCGCGGGCGCCGGCCTGTTGAATGCCGTCGAGCAGTTGCGGGACTTCGCGGCCTTGCAGGTAGCGGTTCACCGTGTCCAGTTCGATGCCCAATTGTTCGGCGGTCTCGATGTTCTTCGGCAGATCCGCCGACAGACGCCGACGAATGTTCTGCACGTTGTGCAGGATCGCGCCGAGCGGGTTGTTGATTTCGTGGGCCATGCCGGCCGCAAGGCCACCGACCGAGAGCATTTTCTCCGACTGCACCATCATTTCTTCCAGCGACAGACGCTGAGTGATGTCGTCGATACGGATCACCACGCCACGCCCGGCACCGCCCATCAGCGGATAAAACGTCAGCGCATAATGCTTGGGTTCATCGTCCTTGAACCAGGTCACCCGGTCGACTTTGGCCACGGTGTGCTGTTCGACGGTGGCCTTGAGCTGCGGCAAAAACGGCTTGAGCGGTTCGAAGGCGAGGAAGATCGGCTGGTTCAGCGCCTCATCCAGGCGTGTGCCGGAGAGGGCGCTGGCTTCCTGATTCCATTGAGTGACGTAAAGCTGCTCGTCGAGAGCGATGAGCGCCGAGGGCATCGAGTCGATGATGCTGTTGAGGTAATTCTGGAAGCCGGTGAGTTTCTTCTCGATCTTGCTGCGCACCTGGACTTCCAGCTCCAGTTTGCGGTTGGTGTGGCGGGTTTCCTCGGCCAGCCCCTGCGCCTGATCGTAGGCGGCCTGTGAGTCGTCGCGTGCGCGTTTGAGCTGCTGCTCGCGGGCTTCGATGCGCGAAAGCATGGTGTTGAACGCCTCGGCCAGACTGCCGATTTCGTCATGGTTGCCGCGTGCAGCGCGCAAGGCGTAGTTCTCTTCGCGGGTGACCTGCCGGGACAATTCCTCCAGCTGGTGAATCGGCCGGGTAATCAGGCGCTTGATCTGCCGGGCGATGACCAGCCACAGCAGTACGCTGAAGATCAGGATGCCGAGGCTGGCGGTCAGGGTGCCGGTGTAGAACGCCATCGGCAGTTCGCTGCTGGCGACCAGCAACAGATGCCCCGGCGCGGCACCGGGGCGTGGCAGGGTGATCAGTTGGTTGCTGCGGAACTCGGTGAGTTGCCAGGCTTCGACGTGGCGGTAGCGCTCGGGGAGGCTGAGTTTTTCGCCGCGCTGCACTTGCGCCAGGCGTTCGCCCTTGCCGTCGTACAGGGCGGCGGCACGCAGCGGTGAATAACTGTCGAGCTCCTTGAGCAGGCGCTCGGCGCTGCGCGGTGACTCCAGCGCATCGCTGACCAGACTCGGATTGGCGATCAGCCGGCCGATGGTCTGCAGGGCCTGAGGCGCCATGCTTTCCTGAGAAATGTAGTAGGCGGCGCTGATAAAGGTCAGGTTGGCGACCAGCAGAACCGTGGTCAACAACACCAGCAGGGCAGCCAGCAGTTTCTGGCCGACCGGCAGGTTTTCAAGGCGCTGGCGCAATGGCATCAGGTTTATCGCAGCAGAGGAACAAGTCGTCAGCCTAGCGGCTGCTCAGTCGCTGGGCAATCCACGCTTGTGCAGATGAGCGATCAGGCGTTGCTGCAACTGGTGTAGATGCGGCAGATGCAACTGATGGCGCTCGGCAACTTTGCAGGCGTGGCCCAACAGATAGCTGATCTCGGTGCGGCGCTGGTTGGCGACGTCCTGATACATCGAAGAGTAATTGGCGGCGGTGGCGCGGATCACTCGTTCGACTTCCGCTTGCAGATTGTCCGCCGCAGCGGGTTGGCCGCAGCGTTCGAGCAGTTCGGTCAATTCGGCGCAGAGTGTGGCGACTTCGCAGTGATGCTCGCTCAGCCCGCCGTTACGGCAGTTGTGCAACACGGTCAGCGGGTTGATCGCGCAGTTCAGCGCCAGTTTGCGCCACAGGCGAGTAAGGATGTCGGCGCTCCATTCATGGGGAATGTTCGCCGCTTGCAGATCGTCCAGCCAGACCGGCGCCAGCGGATTTGCGCCATCGCCCAGCCAGTTGAACCCGTGACCGGCGAACACCACGCGCCAATCGCCATCACGGAACGCGCCCTCGGTGCTGGAGGCGCTGATGCAGCGCGCCTGTGGCACCCGCGCGGCGACGGCGTCCTGACTGCCGAGGCCGTTTTGCAGGAGGATCAGTTCGGCGTCCGGCGCGAGGCGGGAAGCGAGGCGGGCGACGGCCTCTTCGGCGTCATAGGCCTTGCACGCGACCAGCAAACGGCGAATTGGCTCGGGGCTGTCCGGGGTTTCGCCGGGAACTGCGTAGGTATGAGCTTGTCCGTTTTCTACCAGGGTCAAGCCGCCCACTGCCTCGTAGCTGTGCAAGCGCGCCGCATCGCGCAGGATCAGCCGCACCGGCAAGCCAGCGCGGGCCAGACGTGTCGCCCAGAGTGTGCCGAGGCTGCCGGCGCCGAGTACGTGCCAGGTGGTCGACATCAGTTTTTTGCTCGATTGCTTGCAGGCATGTGCGGCTCGCCGTATCGGTAGGAAAAGACCCGTTATAATGAGCCCGATTTTAACCGCAAGCCAAGCGCGCTCCATGCACATCGAGCGCGCCTTTTTATTGGAGAGATTACATGCCGTCGTTCGACGTGGTATCCGAACTGGACAAACACGAACTCACCAACGCGGTCGAGAACGCCGTGAAGGAACTCGATCGTCGTTATGACCTGAAAGGCAAAGGTAGCTTCGAGTTCAAGGAAAAAGACCTGACCGTCAGCCTCACCGCCGAAGCCGCTTTCCAGCTCGAAGCGATGATCGAAATCCTCAAGCTGGCGCTGACCAAGCGCAAGATCGACGTGCAGTGCCTCGAGGTCAAGGACGCTTACGCTTCCGGCAAGCTGATGAAGCAGGACGCCGTCCTCAAGGAGGGCATCGACAAAGAGCTGGCGAAGAAGATCGTCGGCCACATCAAGGAAGCCAAGCTCAAGGTCCAGGCTGCCATTCAGGGCGAGCAGGTGCGTGTCACCGGCAAGAAGCGCGACGACCTGCAGGAAGCCATCGCGGCCCTGCGTGCCAAGGAATTCGGCATGCCGCTGCAGTTCAACAACTTCCGCGACTAAGCTTTGTCTGAAGGCTATGTGGGAGCGAGCCTGCTCGCGAATGCGGTGTTTCATTCAGCGAAAAGTTGACTGACTCGCCGCATTCGCGAGCAGGCTCGCTCCCACAGTTGTTTTGAATACACCCCGGGAAGCCGGAAATCAGGAGATAGAACATGGATTTGAATGCGGAAGTGGACCACCTGGTCAAGGCGTCCCAGGCGTGGATCCCGATGATCATGGAATACGGCAGCCGCGTACTGCTGGCAGTGATTACCTTGGCCATCGGCTGGTGGCTGATCAACAAGGTCACGCAAAAACTCGGCGGTCTGCTCGCTCTGCGCAATGCCGATCTGGCGCTGCAAGGCTTTATCAGCAGCCTGGCCAACATCATTCTCAAGGTGTTGCTGATTGTCAGCGTCGCGTCGATGATCGGCGTCGAAACCACCTCGTTCGTCGCGGCTATCGGTGCTGCGGGTCTGGCGATTGGCTTGGCCTTGCAGGGCAGCCTGGCGAATTTCGCTGGCGGCGTGCTGATTCTGTTGTTCCGCCCGTTCCGCATCGGTGACTGGATCGAAGCCCAAGGCGTGGCGGGCACCGTCGACAGCATCCAGATTTTCCACACCGTGCTGCGTACCGGCGACAACAAGACCATCATCCTGCCCAACGGCAACCTGTCGAACGGCATCATCACCAACACCAATCGTCAGCCAACGCGCAAAGTCGTGTTTGATGTCGGCGTGGATTACGAAGCGGATCTGCAGAAGGCCCGTCAGGTATTGCTGGATCTGGCCAAGGATCCCCGCGTCATGCAGGACCCGGAGCCACAGGCAGTGATTTCGACATTGGGCGACAGTTCGATCACTGTTTCCCTGCGCGTATGGGTTAAAACTGCGGACTATTGGGATGTGATGTTCATGTTCAATGAACAGGCGCGAGATCGTTTGAAGGCTGCGGGCATTGATATTCCATTTCCGCAGCGAGTTATACGCGTAGTGCAGGAATCTGCCACGCAGTAATCGTCTTTGAAGTTGGCTTGGCAGTCAGCAACTAATATAGAGCCAGAGCAGTGTGCACACTCTCGGGTTTTTTTTGGCGCGATAAAACTATGCTGGCTAATAAGTAGTTGGCTAATGTTTTTTCTGTTTGATCAGTTATTCATCCATAAAAAAACCGCCCTCCTGATTCAGGAGGGCGGTTTTGTTAGAGCAGAGCTCTACAGTACGTCAGCTTCGCATCCTTATTAGAGGATGTTCAGTGGGTACTCGATGATCAGACGGGTGTCGTTGTTATCAGACGAGTAACCGCTGTAGGCACCGTTGGAGCGGTACATGGCGTAACGCAGACGGAACGACAGGTCTTTGGCCGGACCTTCCTGAACCACGTACTTGGACTCGGCGTTCCACTCGTTCTCTTTACCTTCACCCAGACCGTTGGTCTTGATGTTGTCACCCATCACATAACGGGTCATGAAGCTCAGGCCAGGTACGCCGTAAGTCTTCATGTTCAGGTCATAGCGAGCCTGCCACGATTTTTCTTCGCGGCCCACGAAGTCGGAAATCTGGATGGAGTTGGCCACGAAAATTGTACTGTTGCCGTCAACACCATAGTAGTAAGCGTTGTCGCCGCTCGACTGCTGGTAAGCAACGGTGAACTTGTGGGCGCCCAAGCTGTAAGCTGCTGCCAAGGACCACAGGTTGTTGTCTACGCCACGGGTATCGTTGTCGTCGGTCTCGTCGCCAATTGCACTGACCAAGTCGCCGCGTTTGTCGCCTTTGGTGTGGTAACCGTTGAAGTCGAAGTTCAGCGACTGCTCGTCGTTGATCGGCAAGGTGTAGTTGAGGTTGACGTAGTACTTCTTGAAGTAGTCTTCAGCGTCGGAAGCAGCCAATGCACCGGTGAAATTGTCTGTGAAGGCGTAGCTGGCACCGAAGATGTTGATGCTGGTCAGGCCTTTGCCGCCATTGCCATCTTCATCCGGCAGACCGGCGATGCTGTCGCGGCCCATGCCGGTCTGCTTGCTCAGCGCTGTGAAGCGACCTGCGCTCAGTTCCAGGCCTTTGATCTCTTTGGAAGTGATCAGGGTACCGGTGGCGACTTCTGGCAGCAGACGGCTGTCGTCAGTGGCGAAAACCGGGCTGGCAACGAATTGCTGACCGTATTTCAGAACGGTGTCGGATACACGGAATTTGACTGCGCCGCCGACCTTGCCCTGGGATTTCTCAGGGTTGCCATCGCTGTCGTTGGCGAACAAGCCGTTACCACGACGACCCGAACCGCCGTCCAGTTTTACCGAACCCATGGCCATGGCGTCGAGACCGAAGCCTACGGTGCCTTGAGTGAAGCCCGACTCGTAAGTCAGCAGTTGGCTGAGACCGCTATCCTGGCGATAGCCACTTTTGAAAGTGCCGTCACCGTTGGAAACGTTGCCCGCGCCATTTTTGTAGTCGCGGTTCATGTATTCGAAACGAGTCTTCAGTTTCAGGCTCTGATCTTCCAGGAAACCTTTGGCTTCATCCTGAGAAGACGCCATTGCGAACTGCGAGGTGCCTGCTGCAACAGCCAGGGCGATCATGCTCCACTTCATCACGCGCATCGTGATTTGCTCCTTTGGTTTTTAGAAGAGTACTGCCGTCCCACCTGTTTTATTATCTGGGCGGCTCTTTCTTTTTGTGTCGGCGCAAACTTATATCACGCCGACATTGTTGGCGATACTTGCGAAATCAACCTTTCAGCTTCTTTACGGCGTTGTCGCAGAAGGAGCGCTGGATGTCGCAAATCCACAGTACCGATGCAACCGGGCTGACAACTTTATCGCTGTTTCCGGGCCTTTTTGCATCGCTAAAAAAGAGTCCCTGGCAAAACACTTGAATCTCCATCGGGCAACCCTGCCACTGTTTTTATTGGCTTCAGGCGACCACTTCCAGTGGTGCGCTTATAGTCCATACCGTTACGAATGCAACAAGCGTGCACAAACCGCAAAAACGCTGCGGTTATTTTTCTGTGTGCAGCTCTCAGATGTGAAAACCTTGTGAAAACGGGGGCTCGGGGCTGTTTTGTTACGGGCTTGACGACGATCCCCCAATGGTGTTGCAACGCACCAAAGCCGCGCAGGACAACCAAAAACGTTACCGGTTCACCCCGCATTGAGTATTTGGCGGATGCCCGACCCACTGAGCGTAGACGTGTTGTGCAGTTTTGGTGCAAAAAAATCACAATCGGGCCCGAGTAAAACTGGCGCCGCCCGATTCGAGGGTCGACAGATCAGGGGTTTTCATGCGGATCTTCACGTCAAGGCTCATGTCCGGGGCTGTATTGGTGCGTCGGCGAGATAAATGTCTTATGTCGGCGCGCTTACTGAATTACTGTCGGAGGGAAGCGTGAAGCCCGCTGCATTCGCAGGTATGCTGCCGTTCTGTCGCTTGGCGCGCTGCTTTTACGGCGCCGCCGCTAAGCTGAGTCATAGGATCAGCGGGAGTGCTCACAGTGTTTGCTTTGGATTCACAACTTCAACAGGACGCCCTGGTCATCGGCGACTTTCCGTTGTGCCGGCTGTTGCTGTCCAACGACAGCAATTACCCTTGGTTCATCCTGGTACCTCGTCGCGAGGATATCAGCGAGTTGTTTCAGTTGGATGTCGCCGATCAGCAACAGCTATGGCGGGAAACCACCACCCTTGCCGAGTTACTCAAGGATTCGTTCGACGCCGACAAGCTGAACGTGGCAACCCTGGGTAACGTTGTCAGTCAGTTGCACATGCATGTCATTGTGCGTAAACGCGATGACGCCGCCTGGCCGGCGCCGGTCTGGGGCAGGCACCCGGCCAAGCCGTACAGCGCGGAACAGGTAGCAGCCATTCGCGAGCGCTTGCGTCTGGTGCTGACCGAAGAATTTACCTTTGTGGAGGGCTGAGTCATGAGCCTTGAAGAGCGCGTAACCGATCTGGAAAGCCGTCTGGCCTTTCAGGATGACACCATTCAGGCTTTGAACGATGTGCTGGTGGCCCAGCAGAGAGTCATCGAGCGCCTGCAATTGCAGATGGAGGCGCTGATCAAGCGTCACGAAGAAATGGTCGGGCAGTTCGGTGCTTTTGAAGAAGATGCGCCACCGCCGCATTATTGAGTCATTCGGCAGGCATAAAAAAACCGCGAACAGCCAAGCTGTTCGCGGTTTTTTTTGCTTTGGATCAGCGACGCGGCAGAGCGGCGATCACGTCCTCGGCTTGCAGGCCCTTGTCGCGGTTCATCACCGAGAACTCGACGCGCTGGCCTTCGACCAGAACACGGTGGCCTTCGCCACGAATGGCGCGAAAGTGCACGAAAATATCATCACCGGAATCCCGGGAGATAAACCCGAAACCCTTGGAAGTGTTGAACCACTTCACGGTGCCGGTATCGCGATTGCTCATGTCATAGGTGGTCGGCGCAGCGGCCGGTGACGATTTGTAGAAGCTCACGGCCAAATGCAGAAGCACGGCAACCAGAGCGATCACCAGGCTGAACAACACCGCCGGCTGGCCAGCGATGACCGGCATCGGCGCGATCAGGGTCAAAGTTTGCAGGACGACAGTCAGTACCAGAAGGGCGCTGACCAGATTTTGCAGATGCTGGCGCGGGCCTTTGTTCCAGTAGGGAATCACTGGAGCGATGACCAGGTTCAGCAGGCCGAAAAAGGCCAGGTAAAGTGCATCGGGCTGTTGCAGGTAAGGAACGGCTTCGGCTTTCAGGCTGGGTATGAACGACAGCAGCAAGGCTGCTGCGCCCATTAGCAGGTGGACGATTTTCAACATTTTGATTGGCTCACGTTATGACGGCTCACAAGGAAGAGCTGAAGGCGCACGGTTCGCTTCAGGACAAAATAAGAGGCGGTGGACACGTACACGGCATCAGCCTATGCGCAACGCCCCGGAAAATAGGGCATGGCGACACACTGCCTATTTAACAGCAAAGCCTGCGGCTACTCAAATCAGCCCGGCCAGCGGCAGAGAAACGGTCGATTTGTCGCAGTCAGATCACGGATTGATAGCTGCGAGCGGGCGCTTGCCTTGCTAAAGTGGGGCTGAACCTGCTGGATGAATTCAATCACTGTTAGGGGGTAAGCATGGCAATTGATATCGGTATCAGTGAAGAAGACCGCAAATCCATCGTCGAAGGGCTGTCGCGACTGCTGTCGGACACCTATGTGCTGTATCTGAAAACCCATAACTTTCACTGGAACGTCACCGGCCCGATGTTCCGCACGCTGCACCTGATGTTCGAAGAGCAATACAACGAGCTGGCGCTGGCCGTCGATTCGATCGCCGAGCGTATCCGTGCGTTGGGCTTCCCGGCGCCGGGTGCCTACGCGACCTACGCGCGTCTTTCTTCTATTAAAGAAGAAGTCGGTGTGCCGAGCGCCGAAGACATGATCAAGCAATTGGTCGAAGGCCAGGAAGCGGTGACGCGTACCGCGCGCGGCATTTTCCCGCTGCTGGACAAGGTCAGCGACGAGCCGACCGCTGACCTGCTGACCCAGCGCATGCAAGTGCACGAGAAAACTGCGTGGATGCTGCGCGCGCTGCTCGAGGAATGACCCGGCCGCTGCGGACGACGTGAGGTCGTCCGCATGCTCTCCAGACTCTTACCGTTGTCGTTGGCTTATCCTACGAGGCTGGTCAACAAGTCGTATGGCGCTAACTTTGTCACTGGGTTTTTATGAGGGCGCAGGATGTTGCCTTATAAATCAGCAGTCATGGCAAAGGAGTGTCAACGCTATGGTAGAAGGAGACAGGCGAAGCGACAGGATGTCGGCTTCGCGGCACGTAATTAAAGTCGACCCGTTTGTCAGCGAGTTCGACATGAATCTGATCCGGCCGCTGTCGCGGTCGATTCGCCTCAACGGTTTTGCGACCTGCCTGCGCCTGGAGCAGGTCTACTGGAATATTCTCGGCGGCATGGCCGAGGACAATCATTGTTCGGTCAGCACACTGTTATCCCACGTCGATCGCGAGGTGCATCTGCGTTATGGCGGGGTGAAGAATTTCAGTGCGCTGGTACGGGTGGTTTGTGTCATGAACGGGATCAAAGATCTCGCACCCGCCGTTTCGCGCTGAAACGGCGGTTGCAACGAGGTTGCAGGCTGTGCAGCGTTACGGCTGCACAGCCTGCATTTAATCGATATAATCCCGCGCTTTCGCCGCAAAGCCCTGCGCGCGGCAGCAATCTGATCGCCGAGACACCTCCATGCCAATGTACGATTACCAATGTGCTTCCTGTGGTCATCAGTTGGAAGCCATTCAGAAGATCAGCGACGCACCGTTGGTCGATTGCCCTGCCTGCCAGGCGCCCGAACTGAAGAAGCAGCTGTCCATGCCGGGTTTTCGCCTCAGCGGCAACGGTTGGTACGAGACCGACTTCAAGACCGGAGCCAAGAAGAATCTGGCCGGTGGCGACAAAGCTGACTAGGGTTCAAACCCTGAACGAACGACACGCGTGAGTTGCCGCCTTGCTTGATGGCGGCGGGATCTCCACCGAATTTCGAATTACGAGAAGCGAACCACACCATGATGCGCAGCCACTATTGCGGCCAACTGAACGAAAGCCTGGAAGGCCAGGAAATTACCCTTTGCGGATGGGTTCACCGTCGCCGCGACCACGGCGGGGTGATTTTCCTCGACATCCGTGATCGTGATGGTCTGGCCCAGGTGGTGTTCGACCCGGATCGCGCCGAGAGCTTCGCCGCTGCCGATCGCGTGCGCAGCGAATACGTCGTGAAGATCACCGGCAAGGTGCGTCTGCGTCCGGCCGGCGCGACCAACGCCAACATGGCTTCGGGCATGATCGAAGTGCTCGGTTATGAACTGGAAGTGCTGAACGAGTCGGAAACCCCGCCGTTCCCGCTCAACGAGTTCTCCGACGTCGGCGAAGAAACCCGCCTGCGCTATCGCTTCCTCGATCTGCGTCGTCCGGAAATGGCCGAGAAGCTGCGTCTGCGTTCACGCATGACCACCAGCATCCGTCGCTTCCTCGACGAGAACGGCTTCCTCGACGTCGAAACGCCAATCCTGACCCGGGCCACTCCGGAAGGTGCGCGTGACTATCTGGTGCCGAGCCGTACCCACGCCGGTTCGTTCTTCGCCCTGCCGCAATCGCCGCAGCTGTTCAAGCAACTGCTGATGGTGGCCGGCTTCGACCGTTACTACCAGATCGCCAAATGCTTCCGTGACGAAGACCTGCGTGCCGACCGCCAGCCGGAATTCACCCAGATCGACATCGAGACCAGCTTCCTCGATGAAAAAGAGATCATGGGCCTGACCGAGCAGATGATCCGCAACCTGTTCAAGGAAGTGCTGAACCTGGAATTCGGCGAATTCCCGCACATGACCTTCGAAGAAGCCATGCGCCGCTACGGTTCGGACAAGCCGGACCTGCGTATTCCGCTGGAACTGGTCGACGTTGCCGACCAGCTCAAGGAAGTCGAATTCAAGGTCTTCAGCGGCCCGGCCAACGATCCGAAGTGCCGCATCGCCGCACTGCGCGTTCCAGGCGGGGCGAGCATGCCGCGCAAACAGATCGACGACTACACCAAGTTCGTCGGCATCTACGGTGCCAAGGGCCTGGCGTACATCAAGGTCAACGAGCGTGCTGCCGGTGTTGAAGGCCTGCAATCGCCGATCGTGAAAAACATCCCTGAAGACAAGCTCAACGTGATCCTTGATCGCGTTGGCGCAGTCGATGGCGACATCGTGTTCTTCGGTGCCGACAAGGCCAAGATCGTCAGCGAAGCCCTGGGCGCGCTGCGTATCAAACTCGGTCACGACCTGAAGCTGCTGACCTGCGAGTGGGCGCCAATGTGGGTCGTCGACTTCCCGATGTTCGAAGAGAACGACGACGGCAGCTTCTCGGCGTTGCACCACCCGTTCACTGCACCGAAGTGCACCCCGCAGGAACTCGAAGCCAACCCGGCCGGCGCACTGTCCCGTGCGTACGACATGGTGTTGAACGGCACCGAGCTGGGCGGCGGTTCGATCCGTATCCACCGCAAGGAAATGCAGCAAGCGGTATTCCGCCTGCTGGGCATCAACGAAGCGGAACAGGAAGAGAAGTTCGGCTTCCTGCTCGACGCGCTGAAGTACGGTGCACCGCCGCACGGTGGTCTGGCCTTCGGTCTGGACCGTCTGGTGATGCTGATGACCGGCGCCCAGTCGATCCGTGAAGTGATCGCCTTCCCGAAAACCCAGAGTGCTGCCGACGTGATGACGCAGGCCCCGGGCGTAGTGGATGCCAAGGCATTGCGCGAGCTGCATATTCGCCTGCGCGAAACGCCAAAGGCTGAGTAAGACGGGCCTGAAGGCGCATCTTCGGATGCGCCTTTTTTCTTTCTCAGGTCGAATTTTTCAATTGCCGGCCGCTGCCTCGGCGGGGCGGGCAAGGTTTCAAAGAGCATTCGGAGCAAGTTATGGCAGGTCATTCCAAGTGGGCAAACATCAAGCACCGCAAAGAACGTCAGGATGCCAAGAGGGGCAAGATCTTCACCAAGTGGATCCGTGAACTGACCGTTGCGGCCCGTCAGGGTGGCGGTGATCCGGGTTCCAACCCGCGTCTGCGTCTGGCTCTGGACAAGGCGTTGAGCGCCAACATGAGTCGCGACATCATTGACCGTGCCGTCGCGCGCGGTGCCGGCGCCACTGAAGCGGACAACGTTGAAGAGCTGACCTATGAAGGCTACGGCCCGGGCGGTGTGGCGGTGATGGTCGAGTGCATGACTGACAACCGCAACCGTACCGCCGCAGCGGTGCGTCACGCGTTCAGCAAGTGTGGCGGCAACCTCGGCACCGACGGTTCGGTGGCCTATCTGTTCGAGCGCAAGGGCCAGATCAGTTTCGCCCCGGGTGTCGATGAAGACGCACTGACCGAAGCGGCGCTGGAAGCCGATGCTGATGACGTGGTCACCCACGACGACGGTTCGATCGATGTGTTCACCTCGTTCACCGGTTTCTATGCGGTGCGCAACGCGCTGGAAGCGGCCGGGTTCAAGGGCGATGATGCGGAAATCGTCATGCAGCCGACCACCAGCGCCGAGCTGGATCTGGAAGGGGCGGAGAAGGTGCTCAAGCTGATCGACATGCTTGAGGATCTGGATGACGTGCAGAACGTCTACTCCAATGCGGACATCCCGGAAGACGTCGCCGCTCAGCTTGGCTGATAAGCGACTAGTCTTCCCTGTGGGAGCGAGCCTGCTCGCGAAAGCGGTGTGTCATTCAGCACCTGTATCTGCTGACATACCGCCTTCGCGAGCAGGCTCGCTCCCACATTTGCTATTGGCTGTCAGGTAAATCGTTTTATGAATCTGCAGGCGTTATGACTCTAATTCTTGGTATCGACCCCGGTTCACGCATCACCGGTTACGGGATCGTTCGCGATACCGGGCGCGGCGGCTGCATCTATGTGGCCTCGGGCTGCATTCGCACCGGCTCCGGCGAGCTGCATGAACGTCTGCAGATCGTCTATCGCGGCGTGCGCGAAATCATCAAGACCTACGGCCCGGTGACCATGGGCATCGAAAAGGTGTTCATGGCGAAAAACGCCGACTCGGCGCTGAAGCTCGGACAGGCGCGGGGCGCTGCGATTGTCGCCGGCGCCGAAGAGTGTCTGGAAATCGCCGAGTACACCGCCACGCAAGTCAAACAGGCCGTCGTCGGCACCGGTGCGGCCAATAAGGAGCAGGTGCAGATGATGGTCATGCACATGCTCAAGTTGACCAGCAAGCCGCAGATCGACGCCTCCGACGCCCTCGCGATCGCCATTTGCCATGCGCACACGCGCTCAAGCCTGCTGCCGCACGGGCTGGGAACCGCACGCAGTCGTGGCGGGCGCCTGCGTCTCTGATAGCATCAGCATCAATTTTCCTGAAAGTGGCTTTGCGGTGCCTGTGTTGCCGGCGCGCAAGCCACCTTCAATCGTCGCCAGCCCACGGCTGGCCAGCGCTCAAGGATTCAAAACGTGATTGGACGCTTGCGCGGCACCCTGGCTGAGAAACAGCCGCCGCACCTGATTCTCGATGTCAATGGCCTCGGCTATGAGGTGGAAGTGCCGATGACCACGCTTTATCGGTTGCCGTCGGTCGGTGAACCGCTGACCCTGCACACCCATTTGGTCGTACGCGAAGATGCGCAATTGCTCTATGGTTTTGCCGGCAAGCGTGAGCGAGACTTCTTTCGCGAGCTGATCCGGCTCAACGGCGTCGGACCGAAACTGGCGCTGGCGTTGATGTCGAGCCTGGAAGTCGATGAGCTGGTGCGCTGCGTGCAGTCTCAGGACACTTCGGCGTTGACCAAGGTGCCGGGGGTTGGCAAGAAGACCGCCGAGCGTCTGCTGGTGGAATTGAAAGATCGCTTCAAGGCCTGGGAAACCTCGCCGGCGATGTTCGCGCTGGTGCCGAATCAGCCGGACGGCCCGGCGCCGGTCAACAGCGCCGAGACCGATGCGGTCAGCGCGTTGATCTCGTTGGGCTACAAGCCGCAGGAAGCGAGCAAGGCGATTTCCGCGATCAAAGACAAGAACCTGAGCAGCGAAGACCTGATCCGCCGCGCTCTGAAGGGAATGATTTAAGTGATTGAAGCTGATCGTCTGATCGCCGCCGCGCACAGCCCGCGCGAGCGCGAAGAAGTCCAGGACCGGGCCATCCGCCCGGTCAGCCTGGCCGACTACATTGGCCAGCCGACCGTGCGCGAGCAGATGGAGCTGTTCATCCAGGCTGCCCGTGGCCGCAGTGAATCCCTCGATCACACCCTGATCTTTGGCCCACCGGGGCTGGGCAAGACCACGCTGGCCAACATCATTGCCCAGGAAATGGGTGTGTCGATCAAGAGCACCTCCGGGCCAGTGCTGGAACGCCCGGGTGATCTGGCCGCGTTGCTGACCAATCTTGAGCCGCACGACGTGTTGTTCATCGACGAAATCCATCGTCTGTCGCCGATCGTTGAAGAAGTGCTGTACCCGGCGATGGAAGATTTCCAGCTCGACATCATGATTGGCGAGGGGCCGGCGGCGCGTTCGATCAAACTCGATCTGCCGCCGTTCACTCTGGTCGGCGCCACCACCCGCGCCGGCATGCTGACCAATCCGCTGCGTGATCGCTTCGGTATCGTCCAGCGCCTGGAGTTCTACAGCACAGCGGATCTGGCAACCATCGTCAGTCGTTCGGCGGCGATTCTCGGTCTGCCGCTGGACCCGGAAGGTTCGTTCGAGATCGCCCGTCGCGCCCGTGGCACGCCGCGAATTGCCAACCGTCTGCTGCGACGGGTGCGCGACTTTGCCGAAGTCCGCGCCAAGGGTCACATCACCAAAGCGGTGGCGGATCTGGCGCTGAACCTGCTGGATGTCGACGAGCACGGTTTCGATCATCAGGATCGACGCCTGCTGCTGACCATGATCGAGAAGTTCGACGGCGGCCCGGTCGGTATCGACAGTCTGGCGGCGGCGATCAGTGAAGAACGCCACACCATTGAAGACGTGCTCGAACCGTATCTGATCCAGCAGGGCTATATCATGCGCACGCCACGGGGCAGGGTGGTGACGCGGCATGCCTATTTGCATTTCGGTTTGAATGTTCCGTCACGCATGGGCGAGATGCCCGTGGCAGACGAGTTTCTCGACGCCGTCGACGATTGATACACATTTGTTGGTGATTTATTCAGGGTTTGTACTGTCAGACGACGGTACTTTTGCGTTAAAGCTTTGAAACCACGAAAAACAGTTGTCTGGCCGGATTGGCAACCTGAGGAGTAAGCACTAGAGTATGCGCGCGCAAAACGGGCTTGAGCCGTTCGCACATCGTTGTCGCGTTTATTACGAGGACACCGATGCGGGCGGCATCGTGTATTACGTTAATTACCTCAAGTTTATGGAACGGGCTCGAACCGAGCGGCTACGGAAACTGGGCTTTGCCCAATCTGTGCTTGCCGGAGAGGACCTGTTGTTCGTCGTGCATTCCAGCGAAGCGCGCTACCACGCGCCGGCGCGACTGGACGACGAATTGCTGGTAAGCGCTGATGTAATCGAATTGAACCGTGCCAGCCTGCGCTTCAAACAGCAGGTCAGGCGGGCCACGGATAATGTGCTGCTCTGCGAAGGGCAGTTTTTGGTGGCCTGCGTGCGCACCGACAGTTTGAAACCCCGGGCCCTTCCCGAAGACCTGCGTGCGGCCTTCGCCGACGCGGTCGGCCCGGGTACACACTCAAAGCAGGAGATAAAGCGTGGAAGCTAACGTCGTCGACCATTCCTCCATGTGGAGCCTGGTCAGCAATGCCAGCATCGTGGTGCAGTTGGTAATGTTGACCCTGGTGGCCGCATCGGTGACCTCATGGATCATGATCTTTCAGCGCAGCAACTTGCTGCGTGCCGGTCGACGCGCCCTGGAGAGCTTCGAAGAGCGCTTCTGGTCCGGTATCGACCTGTCCAAACTGTACCGTCAGGCTGGCAGCAACCCTGATCCGGATTCGGGCGTGGAGCAGATCTTTCGTGCCGGTTTCAAGGAATTCTCCCGTCTGCGGCAGCAGCCAGGTGTCGATCCTGAAGCCGTGATGGAAGGTGTCGCCCGTGCCATGCGCGTGGCCATCTCGCGCGAAGAAGAGAAGCTCGAGCAGAGCCTGCCGTTCCTCGCCACCGTCGGTTCGGTCAGCCCGTACATCGGTCTGTTCGGTACCGTGTGGGGGATCATGAACTCCTTCCGCGGTCTGGCCAGCGCTCAGCAAGCGACCCTCGCCACCGTTGCTCCGGGTATCGCCGAAGCCCTGATCGCCACCGCGATCGGCCTGTTCGCTGCGATCCCGGCGGTCATCGCTTACAACCGTTTTGCTGCGCGCAGCGAAACCTTGCTGGGCCGCTACTACACCTTCGCCGATGAATTCCAGGCGATCCTGCACCGCAAAGTGCACACCAGCGAAGAATAAGCAGGTATTTCCCGATGGCTTTAATCGCTCGAGCTCGCAAAAAGCGCAAGCCGGTCGCCGAGATGAACGTGGTGCCCTACATCGACGTGATGTTGGTGCTGCTGGTCATCTTCATGGTGACCGCGCCGATGCTCAATCAGGGCGTGAAAGTTGATCTGCCCAAGGTTTCCAGCGAAGCCTTGCCGCAGGACAACAACACCCAGGTCCTGACCATTTCGATCAAGGCTGACAAGACCTACTACTGGAACCTTGGCAGCGAAGTCGACACCGAGAAGCAACAGGACAGGGCCATGACCCTGCCACAGATGACTGACGCGGTGACCAAGATCATCCGCGCCGGCACCGAGGGCGGCAAACGCACCCAGGTGTTCATTCGTGGTGACAAGACTGTCGACTACGGCGCCGTCATGGGTGCCATGGGCGGGTTGCAGAAAGCCGGGGTCGGTAACGTTGGTCTGATTACCGAGGCCCCCTGATGCAGCAACAGCGAGAGCCGTCCGCCTCGGAAAGCTACTTCTGGCCTAGTGTTCTGGCAATCGTCCTGCACGTGCTGGTGTTCGGCATGCTGTTCGTCAGTTTTGCCTTCACGCCCGAACTGCCGCCGGCCAAGCCGATTGTCCAGGCGACTCTATACCAGCTGAAATCGAAAAGTCAGGCGACCACCCAGACCAATCAGAAGATTGCGGGTGAGGCGAAGAAATCCGCCGCGCGCCAGACCGAAGTCGAACAGATGGAACAGAAAAAGATCGAGCAGGAAGCGGTGAAGGCGGCGGAACAAAAGAAAGAGGAAGCGGCTCAAAAGGCCGAGGAAGCCAAGAAGGCCGACGAGGCGAAGAAAGCGGACGAAGCGAAAAAGGCTGATGAAGCCAAGAAAGCCGACGACGCGAAGAAAGCCGAAGCGAAAAAGGCCGAAGAGAAACAATTGGCTGATATAGCCAAGAAGAAGGCCGAAGACGAAGCGAAGAAGGCTGCTGAGGAAGAGGCGAAGAAAGCCGCTGCCGAAGAAGCCAAGAAGAAGATCGTCGAAGACGCGAAGAAGAAAGCCGCCGAAGACGCCAAGAAGAAAGCTGAAGCTGAAGAGGCGAAGAAGAAAGTCGCCGAAGACGCGAAGAAGAAAGCTGCTGCCGATGCTGCGAAGAAGAAAGCGCAGGAAGCGGCACGCAAATCTGCCGAAGACAAAAAGGCCCAGGCCCTGGCAGATCTGCTTTCCGACACGCCGCAGCGTCAGCAGGCCCTGGCCGATGAGCAGGGTGACGAGGTTGCCGGCAGTTTCGATGACCTGATTCGCGCTCGCGCAGCGGAAGGCTGGGCTCGTCCTCCTTCGGCGCGCAAAGGCATGACGGTCGTGCTGCAAATCGGCATGTTGCCGGACGGCACGGTGACTTCGGTCAGCGTGGCCAAGTCCAGCGGTGACGGTCCGTTCGATGCTTCGGCAGTCGCGGCAGTGAAGAATATTGGACGTTTGACAGAAATGCAGGGAATGAAGCCGAGCGATTTCGCTCCGTATCGTTCATTCAAGATGACATTCACACCTGAGGATCTAGCCTTGTGAGAAACCTTCTTCGAGGAATGCTGGTCGTGATCTGCTGCATGGCAGGGATCGCGGCGGCAGATGAAAAGAACATTCTGGTCACCAGCGGCAGCGACCGGGCCACTCCGATCGCCGTCGTACCGTTCGGCATGCAGGGCGGTGCCGTGCTGCCGGATGACATGGCTGAAATCATTGGCAACGATTTGCGCAACTCGGGCTATTACTCGCCGATTCCGAAAGCCAACATGATCAGCCAGCCAAGCCAGCCGAGCGAAATCATCTTCCGTGACTGGAAGGCGGTGGGTGCTCAGTACATGATGGTCGGCAGCATCGCTCCAGCGGGCGGTCGCCTGCAGGTGCAGTGGGCACTGTTCAACGTCGCCACCGAGCAGAAAGTGGCGGACGGCAGTGTTTCCGGTACGACCGACCAGATCCGTGACATGGCGCACTTCATCTCCGATCAGTCGTTCCAGAAGCTGACCGGCATTGAAGGTGCCTTCTCGACGCGCCTGCTGTACGTGACGGCCGAGCGTTTCTCCGAGAAGAACACCCGTTACACCCTCCAGCGCTCCGACTATGACGGTGCCCGCGCAGTGACTCTGCTGCAATCGCGCGAGCCGATCCTGTCGCCGCGTTTTGCACCAGACGGCAAGCGTATCGCCTACGTGTCGTTCGAGCAGAAGCGTCCGCGCATCTTCATGCAGAACATCGACACCGGTCGCCGTGAGCAGATCACCAACTTCGAAGGCCTCAACGGCGCGCCAGCCTGGTCGCCGGACGGCAATCGCCTGGCGTTCGTGCTGTCGAAAGACGGTAACCCGGACATCTACGTAATGAACCTCGGTTCGCGTCAGATCAGCCGCGTAACCAATGGCCAGGGCATCAATACCGAACCGTTCTGGGGCAAGGATGGCTCGACCATCTATTTCACCTCGGACCGTGGCGGCAAGCCGCAAATCTATAAAACCAGCGTCGGTGGCGGTGGTGCCGAGCGTGTGACGTTCGTGGGCAACTACAACGCCAACCCGAAACTTTCGGCTGATGAAAAGACTTTGGTGATGATCCATCGTCAGGATGGCTTCACCAATTTCAAGGTGGCAGCTCAGGATCTGCAGCGGGGTAGTGTAAAGATCCTCACTGATAGCACTCTGGACGAGTCACCTACTGTTGCGCCCAACGGCACCATGGTAATCTACGCCACCCGCCAACAGGGCCGGGGAGTCTTGATGCTCGTGTCCATTAATGGGCGCGTGAGGCTCCCGCTTCCTACCGCTCAAGGCGAAGTCAGAGAACCGTCCTGGTCCCCTTACCTGAAGTGAGCGGGCGCTACACGTTTTACTTAACACACTGGGGTTCATTAGGAGTTTCACGATGGAAATGCTGAAGTTTGGTAAATTTGCTGCGCTGGCTCTGGCCATGGCTGTAGCTGTAGGTTGCTCGTCCAAAGGCGGCGACAACGCCGGTGAAGGCGCTGTTGATCCAAACGCTGGTTACGGCGCAAACACTGGTGCCGTTGACGGTTCCCTGAGCGAAGAAGCTGCTCTGCGCGCAATCACCACCTTCTACTTCGAATACGACAGCTCGGACCTGAAGCCAGAAGCCATGCGCGCTCTGGACGTTCACGCCAAAGACCTGAAAGCAAACGGCGCTCGCGTTGTTCTGGAAGGCAACACCGACGAACGTGGTACTCGTGAGTACAACATGGCACTGGGCGAGCGTCGTGCGAAAGCCGTTCAGCGCTACCTGGTACTGCAAGGTGTTTCCCCAGCTCAGCTGGAACTGGTTTCCTACGGCGAAGAGCGTCCAGTTGCTACCGGCAACGACGAGCAGTCCTGGGCCCAGAACCGTCGCGTCGAACTGCGTAAGTAATTCGATATGCGAACGTGCCGTCGTGCTGTAACTGTTCTGGCTCTCAGCCTCGCGCCGCTTGCGGCGTGGGCTGCGGTTCCTGTGGTCGATGACAACTCCGGTTATAACAATAGCGGGAGCAGTTATCCGCCTGCGGGTTACGGTACGAACGGCGCCTATGCCGGGGGAGCGGCTTCGGCCCCTGCCTCGGCACAAGGCATGCTGTTCAACCAATTGCAACAGATGCAGGATCAGATCTCGCGCCAACAGGGCGTGATCGAAGAACTGCAGAATCAGGTTTCGCGCATGAAGCAGGAATCCCTGGAGCGATACCAGGATCTTGATCGGCGCATAGGATCCGGCGTTGCACCAGCCGCGACTCCCGAGAATTCTTCTGCCGGTGGCGATGCAAGTGCTGCTGCCGGTGCTGCCGCAGGCGCGGGTGCTGCTGCGGCAGCCCAGGCACCTGCCGCGGGTAGCGAACCGGCTGATCCGGCCAAGGAAAAGCTGTATTACGATGCCGCTTTCGACCTGATCAAAGCCAAGGATTTCGACAAGGCCAGCCAGGCCTTCGCCGCTTTCCTGCGCAAATACCCCAACAGCCAATACGCGGGCAACGCCCAGTACTGGTTGGGCGAAGTGAACCTGGCCAAGGGTGATCTGCAAGGTGCAGGTCAGGCCTTTGCCAAGGTTTCGCAGCTGTATCCCAAGCACAACAAAGTGCCGGACTCGCTGTACAAGCTGGCTGACGTAGAGCGCCGCCTCGGTCACACCGACAAGGTCAAAGGCATTCTGCAGCAGGTGGTGTCCCAATATCCGGGCACTTCCGCCGCGCAGCTGGCCCAGCGTGATTTACAGCGCATGTAAGCCTGTTCATCCGTGTTTTGAAGAAACCCGCGCTTGTCGCGGGTTTTTTCGTTAGAATTCACGCCCTTTTTCTGAAACACGCTTCTTGTGGTCTACGCGTTGGCGGGATTGCCTGAAGTGCCTGACGGAGGCGGACAGCCTGTTTAGCTGTTACGCCCGTGGCGACTATGCAAGACACATTGAGAATTACCGAAGTTTTCTACTCCTTGCAGGGTGAAACTCGGACTGCCGGGCTGCCCACGGTTTTCGTGCGCCTGACCGGTTGCCCGTTGCGTTGCCAGTACTGCGATAGCGCTTACGCGTTCAGCGGCGGCACCGTCCGCACCCTCGACGACATCCTTGAGCAAGTGGCCGGATATCGTCCGCGCTACGTTTGTGTCACCGGCGGTGAGCCGTTGGCTCAGCCGAATGCCATTCCTTTGCTTGAGCGGTTGTGTGATGCCGGCTACGAGGTGTCGCTGGAAACCAGCGGCGCCCTAGACGTATCCGCTGTCGATCCGCGTGTCAGTCGCGTCGTCGATCTGAAAACGCCGGGCTCGAAAGAAGCCCACCGAAACCGTTACGAGAACATCGAACTGCTGACCCGCAACGATCAGGTGAAGTTTGTCATCTGCTCGCGGGAAGACTACGACTGGGCGGTCTCCAAGCTGATCCAGTACGGTCTCGACCAGCGCGCCGGCGAAGTACTGTTTTCGCCGAGTCACCACGACCTGAATGCTCGGGAACTGGCGGACTGGGTAGTGGCGGATAACCTGCCGGTACGCCTGCAATTGCAGCTGCATAAATATCTTTGGAACGACGAGCCGGGGCGCTGAGATGACTGAACAACTGAACACCACTGAAAAACGTGCAGTCATTTTGCTGTCCGGCGGCCTCGACTCGGCCACCGTCGTGGCGATGGCACGCGCCGAAGGCTACGCCTGCTACACCATGAGCTTCGATTACGGCCAGCGGTCCCATGCCGAATTGCATGCCGCCGCCCGGGTGGCTCGCGATCTGGGTGTGGTCGAGCACAAGGTCATCGGGCTGAACCTCAATGGCATGGGCGGCTCGGCGCTGACCGACACCAGCATCGACATTCCGGAAGAGCTGGGCGAAGGCATTCCGGTGACTTACGTGCCGGCGCGCAACACGGTGTTCCTGTCGTTGGCATTGGGTTGGGCCGAAGTGCTCGGCGCCCGCGACATCTTCATCGGCGTCAATGCAGTGGATTATTCCGGCTACCCGGATTGCCGTCCCGAGTTCATCGAATCGTTCGAGCGCATGGCCAATCTGGCGACCAAGGCTGGCGTGGAAGGCAATGGCTTCCGCATCCAGGCGCCGCTGCAGAACCTGAGCAAAGCGCAGATCGTTCAGGCCGGCGTTAAGCTCGGCGTTGATTACGGTCTGACGGTTTCCTGCTATCAGGCAGACGATGAAGGCCGCGCTTGCGGCAAATGCGACAGCTGCCGCCTGCGCGCTGAAGGCTTTGCTGCGGCGGGTGTAAGCGATCCAACCCCTTATTTTTGATCTTTTTCAAAAAAGGTGTTGAATAGTCCTTAAAAATCAGTATTATACGCGCCACCACACAGCGGGTCGTTAGCTCAGTTGGTAGAGCAGTTGGCTTTTAACCAATTGGTCGTAGGTTCGAATCCCACACGACCCACCATATTTGGCGGTTTAGAAAATCCGGAAGGCCCACGAAAGTGAGGATTTCCGGGTTTTTTTTTGCCTGCGATTCGGGCGTTCGATGTTTCAGCGCGGCCACACCTGACGCAGGTCAGAATCATCTTTTGTATCAACGGGATATTCTGTAGCCTTGCGCAGCTTCAACGCTGTCCCGTGCCTGATGATACTCACTCTCCCGGCGGTACCCTCTAGTGGTCCGGAGCCGGGTGTATACTCGACTTTCGCGCGAATGCGCCTGCAGGTCTTGCGAACATGACGCAGATTTCCGAACGCCTTCTGGTTCAAGCCCACCTCGACGCCAAACAGCCGAAACCGCTGACGGCAGAAGAGGAGGCTTATTACCGTTCCGCCATCGCCGCCGAGCTCAGGGCTCAGGACGCGGTGCTGGTCGCCCACTTCTATTGCGATCCGGTGATTCAGGCCCTGGCCGAAGAAACCGGCGGCTGTGTTTCCGACTCCCTGGAAATGGCCCGCTTCGGCAACGCCCATCCGGCCAAGACCGTGGTGGTCGCCGGCGTCAAGTTCATGGGCGAGACGGCAAAAATTCTCAATCCGGAAAAACGCGTGCTGATGCCAACTCTGGAGGCGACCTGCTCGCTGGACCTGGGATGCCCGGTCGATGAGTTCTCGGCGTTCTGCGACCAGCACCCGGAACGTACCGTGGTGGTGTATGCCAACACTTCCGCCGCCGTGAAGGCTCGGGCTGACTGGGTGGTGACTTCGAGCTGCGCACTGGAGATCGTCGAAAGCCTGATGGACAACGGCGAGACGATCATCTGGGGCCCGGACAAGCACCTGGGCACTTACATTCAGCGCAAGACCGGTGCCGACATGCTGCTTTGGGACGGTGCCTGCATCGTCCACGAAGAGTTCAAGTCCAAGCAGCTCGAAGACATGAAGGCGCTGTACCCGGACGCAGCGATTCTGGTACATCCCGAGTCGCCGACTTCGGTGATCGAGCTGGCGGACGCGGTCGGTTCTACCAGTCAGTTGATCGCCGCCGCGCAAAGCCTGCCGAACAAGACCCTGATCGTCGCCACCGACCGTGGCATCTTCTACAAGATGCAGCAGCTGTGCCCGGACAAGGTCTTCATCGAAGCGCCTACCGCCGGTAACGGCGCGGCGTGCCGCAGTTGCGCACATTGCCCGTGGATGGCCATGAACACCCTTGAGCGCACGCTCAAGAGTTTGAAGGAAGGCACCAACGAGATCTTTGTCGATCCGGCGCTGATTCCCCAGGCGATTCGCCCGTTGAAGCGCATGCTCGACTTCACCCAGGCAGCGCGGATGAAGCTGGCCGGTAACGCCTGAGTACCCTTTGTAGAAGTGAGTCCTGTGGTGAGGGGATTTATCCCCGTTCGGCTGCGTAGCAGTCGTTAAGCAACGCACGCGGTGTGTCTGATACGCCGCGGTGGTTGATTTTGGGGCGGCTTCGCCACCCAACGGGGATAAATCCCCTCACCACAGGCCGACTCTTGAGTATGGAAATTATTTGCTCTTCTTAGGGATTCGCACCACACGGGTATCCGAATAGATGTCATGCCAGGTGCGCTTCTGCTTGTCGAACAGCGACCAGAAGAAACCCAACCCGATACACAACCACGACGCGATCGACACCATAAAGCGCAACAGCGCCTGCCAAAGGCTGATGGCCGTGCCGTTGGCGTTCTGCACGCGGATGCCCCACACCTGCATGCCCAGTGTCTGCCCGCCATGGGTCCAGAACTTGGCGAAGAAGCCGAACAATACCAACAGCAGCACCGTGGAATACAGCGGATCACCATCGAGCTGGCCGGCGTCGGTCATCACCCGCAGCCGTTCTTCGCCAATGATCGCGGCCTGGATCAACTTGTAGATGAATCCGGTGACGATCAGCAGAGCGGTGCACAGCAGGAAGTCGTAGAACATCGCCGCCAGACGACGACCGAGAGCAACGGGAGGAAAGTCCCCTTGCGGCGTGAGCAGGTGTTTCGACATGGCAGCCTCAAGGCGTGAATGGAAGCGCCATTTTACGGATTAGCGCGCACAAAAAAGCCCCTGATATCAATATCAGGGGCTTTTTCGTACCAGAAGATCAGGCTTCTGCTTGTACTTCGTCAGCCTGCATGCCTTTCTGGCCTTGCACAGCGACGAAAGTCACTTTCTGGCCTTCTTTCAGGCTCTTGAAGCCGTTGCCCTGAATGGCGCGGAAATGTACGAACAGATCCGGACCGCTTTCTGGAGTGATAAAACCAAAACCTTTCTCGTCGTTAAACCACTTGACGGTACCGCTCTGACGTGTGGACATTTCTTATTTCCTTTGACGCATAAATTGATGACAGCCCCTTTCACATGAAAGAGTACTGGAGCTGGTTGCAAGGAGTAAGAAGACGTCGAGCGGGATGTAGCTAACTTGTAGGCTACTGCCCAGGTCACGATTCCAAGCTGACCCATGCAAACACAGTGGACAAACTCTACGCCAACTACGGGAGAAAAAACAAGCCCTGGGAAGGCCCCGGTTTTACTGCTCTTCATGGCAGTTCGTCAGCAAACTAGTTCAGTCTTAGACGATTGTCTGGTTCTTTTTTCAGCAAGCGTTATAAGCAACGTTCATATTCGAAACGGATGTTAGAAAACGCACTGTTTTATGGCGATTGCGTTACACATTAGTGCACGTTTAACGCAATCGCGTTACTTATAGAAACAGTCGATCAACCGCGATAGTAGCGTTGTGGAACAAATGGCATTTTGCTTACAAGCATTTGCACCTTTTTCCCACGGACGATGGCCCACACGGGTGTATCGAGTGCGACGTAAGCGTTGTCGAGGTAACCCATCGCCAATGGCCCGCCCAAAGTCGGACCAAAGCCACCGCTGCAGACGCTGCCGATGATCTCGCCGGCCTCGTTGACGATTTCTGCGCCTTCACGCACCGGGGTGCGCTCCTGCGGCAGCAGGCCGACGCGTTTGCGTGCCACGCCATTTTGTTGCTGCGCGAAAATTTGCTCGGCGCCCGGGAAGCCCCCGGCCCGTGCGCCATCGGCGCGGCGGGGCTTGGAGATCGCCCACAGGAGGCTGGCTTCGATCGGTGTGGTCTCGGTGTTCATATCATGGCCGTACAGGCACAGGCCGGCTTCCAGACGCAGCGAGTCGCGGGCGCCAAGGCCGATGGCCTGGACCTCTGGCTCGGCGAGCAGGGCGCGGGCTAGTTTCTCCGCTTCAGCGGCCGGTACCGAGATTTCGAAACCGTCTTCACCGGTGTAGCCCGAACGGCTGACAAAGCAGTCCACGCCCAGCAACGACACACGGTTGAACTGCATGAACGTCATCTTCGCCACGTCCGGCGCAAGACGCGCCAGCACTGTGACGGCTGCCGGACCTTGCAGGGCGAGCAGGGCGCGCTCTTCGAACAGCGCCGTAATGGTGCACTGATCGCCGATGTGTTTTTGCAGATGCGCGAGATCCTGATCCTTGCACGCGGCGTTGACCACCAGGAACAACTCGTCGTTACCGAGGTTGGCAACCATCAGGTCATCGAGGATGCCGCCGCTTTCGTTGGTGAACATCGCATAACGCTGCATGCCCACCGGCAGGTCGATGATGTCCACCGGCACCAGGGTTTCTAGGGCTTTGGCCGCATTGGCACCGGTCAGGCGAATCTGGCCCATGTGCGAGACATCGAACAACCCGGCTTGCTCGCGGGTGTGCTGGTGTTCTTTCATCACGCCGAGCGGGTATTGCACGGGCATGTCGTAGCCAGCGAACGGCACCATGCGCGCGCCGAGTTCGAGGTGCAGTGCGTGTAGCGGGGTTTTCGAGAGTTGTTCGGTGGACATGCATGGCTCCTTTGAATTTGGGTTGCGGGTGAGAGGCAAGATCAAGAGCCCCTCACCCCAGCCCTCTCCCGGAGGGAGAGGGGGCTAGTTACGTTTGGCTGAGTTCGTAATCAGCATTCGATAATGTTGACCGCCAGGCCGCCGCGGGCGGTTTCCTTGTATTTGCTTTTCATGTCGGCGCCGGTCTGGCGCATGGTGCGGATGACTTTGTCGAGGGAGACGAAATGCTGGCCGTCGCCACGCATGGCCATGCGCACCGCGTTGATGGCTTTCACCGAACCCATCGCGTTGCGCTCGATGCACGGGACTTGTACCAGGCCGCCGATCGGGTCGCAGGTCAGGCCGAGGTTGTGTTCCATGCCGATTTCCGCGGCGTTCTCGACTTGTTGCACGCTGCCGCCGAGCACTTCGCACAGAGCGCCGGCCGCCATCGAACAGGCCACACCGACTTCACCCTGACAACCGACTTCGGCGCCGGAGATCGAAGCGTTTTCCTTGTAGAGAATGCCGATTGCGGCAGCGGTCAGCAGAAAGCGCACGACGCCATCGTCATTCGCGCCGGGGATAAAACGCATGTAGTAATGCAGCACCGCCGGAATGATTCCCGCCGCGCCATTGGTGGGCGCAGTAACCACGCGCCCGCCGTTGGCGTTTTCTTCGTTGACCGCCAACGCATAAAGATTGACCCAGTCGAGCACCGACAGCGGATCGCGCAGCGCCGATTCCGGGTTCTTGCACAATTGCCGATGCAGCGCCGCCGCCCGGCGTTTGACCTTCAAGCCGCCCGGCAAAATGCCTTCGTTACGGCAACCAGCGGCAACGCAGTCCTGCATCACCTGCCAGATTTTCAGCAGGCCGGCGCGGGTTTCGGCTTCAGGACGCCAGGCGCTCTCGTTGGTCAGCATCACCTGGCTGATCGACAGGCCATAGGTGGCGCAATGACCGAGCAAGTCCTTGGCGCTTTTGAAGGGGAAGGTCAGTGGCGTGGCGTCTTCGACGATGCGATCGGCGCCGGCGGCATCTTCATCGACAACGAAACCACCGCCGACCGAGTAGTACTCGCGACTGCGGATCTGAATCCCCGCTGCGTCGAAGGCGCGAAAGATCATGCCGTTGGGGTGATAGGCCAACGGTTTGCGGATCATCGCCAGATGTTCTTTCTCGTTGAACGCGATGTTGTGTTCACCGAGCAGATTCAGTCGGCCATTGCCGCGAATTTCTTGCAGGCGCGCGGCGACGGTCTCGGTGTCGACAGTGTCCGGGTGTTCGCCTTCGAGGCCGAGCAGCACGGCTTTGTCGCTGCCGTGTCCTTTACCGGTAGCGCCGAGCGAACCGTACAGCTCGACACGGACGCTGGCGGTGCTGGTCAGCAGGTTTTCCCGGCGCAGCCCTTCGGCGAAACGCGCAGCAGCACGCATCGGGCCGACGGTGTGGGAACTGGAGGGACCGATGCCAATCTTGAACAGGTCGAACACGCTTAACGACATGAGTGGTTCTCCGGTTTCTTGTTATGGGGATTGGCTGATCTTCGGGCTTAGCACATTCCCTGTGGGAGCGAGCTTGCTCGCGAAGGCGCAGTGTCAGTCACATCGAGGTTGGCTGACCTACCGCTTTCGCGAGCAAGCTCGCTCCCACAGGGTTTTGTGGTGTTGTGGAGAAAGGGGCGGGCGAACCCGCCCCCTCATTCCATTAAGCGTAGCTTTCGATCGACGGGCAGGCGCACACCAGGTTGCGATCGCCGAAGACGTTGTCGACGCGGCCGACCGGCGGCCAGTATTTGCCTTCGATCAGCGACGCGACCGGGTACACCGCTTGCTCGCGGCTGTACGGGTGGGTCCATTCGCCAACCAGTTCTGCTGCGGTGTGCGGGGCGTTTTTCAGTGGGTTGTCTTCCTTGTCCAGAGTGCCGTTTTCCACTGCGCGGATTTCTTCGCGGATGCGGATCATCGCGTCACAGAAGCGGTCCAGTTCTTCCTTGGATTCGCTTTCGGTCGGCTCGATCATCAGCGTGCCGGCGACCGGGAACGACATGGTCGGCGCATGGAAGCCGAAGTCGATCAGGCGTTTGGCAACGTCATCGACGCTGATGCCGCTGCTGTCTTTGAGCGGACGCAGATCGAGAATGCACTCGTGCGCCACCAGGCCGTTGCTGCCGGTGTACAGCACTGGGTAATGCTCTTCGAGGCGACGGGAAATGTAGTTGGCATTGAGGATCGCCAGTTGCGAAGCGCGCTTCAGACCAGCGCCACCCATCATGCGGATGTACATCCAGGTGATCGGCAGAATGCTCGCGCTGCCGAACGGTGCCGCGCAGACCGCGCCCTCCTTGCGTTCCATCTGGCCGTGGCCCGGCAGGAACGGGGTCAGGTGCGATTTGACGCCGATCGGGCCGACGCCCGGGCCGCCACCGCCGTGCGGGATGCAGAAGGTTTTGTGCAGGTTCAGGTGCGAGACGTCGCCGCCGAACTTGCCTGGTGCGCAGAGGCCGACCATGGCGTTCATGTTGGCGCCGTCGATGTACACCTGGCCGCCGTTGTCGTGAATGATCGCGCAGATCTCGCGGATGCCTTCTTCGAACACGCCGTGGGTCGACGGGTAGGTGATCATCAGCGCGGCGAGGTGTTCGCGGTGCTCGATGGCTTTGGCGCGCAGGTCTTCAATGTCGACGTTGCCACGGGCATCGCACGCGGTGACGACCACGCGCATGCCAGCCATTTGCGCGGTGGCCGGGTTGGTGCCGTGAGCCGACGACGGGATCAGGCAGATGTCGCGGCGCTCATCGCCTCGGCTCTGGTGGTAGGCGCGGATCGCCAGGAGACCTGCGTATTCACCTTGCGAACCGGCGTTCGGCTGCAGCGAAATCGAGTCGTAACCGGTGGCGGCGCAGAGCATCGCTTCCAGCTCATCGGTCAGTTGCTGATAACCGGCGCTTTGTGCGGCCGGGGCGAACGGGTGCAGCGCACCGAATTCGGCCCAGGTCACCGGGATCATTTCGCTGGCGGCGTTGAGTTTCATGGTGCACGAGCCCAGCGGGATCATGGTGCGATCCAGCGCCAGGTCCTTGTCCGCCAGTTTGCGCAGGTAGCGCATCAGCTCGGTTTCCGAGTGATAACGGTTGAACACCGGGTGGCTGAGGATCGGCGACTGGCGCACCAGCTCAGCAGGAATGGTGCTCTGCACCGAGGTGGCCAGCGCAGCGAAGTCCGGCAGGGTCTTGCCGTCGGCGAACAGGCCCCACAGGGTTTCGATATCAGCCTGAGTGGTGGTTTCGTCGACCGACAGGCCCAGACGTTCAGCGTCGATCACACGCAGGTTGATCTGCTGAGCGTGCGCCTTGTCGTGCAGCGCGGCGGTGTGTGCGCCGGTAGCAACGGTCAGGGTGTCGAAGAAGTTTGCCTGCTCGACTTGAGCGCCCAGCGCGGTCAGGCCCTTGGCCAGAATCGCGGTCAGGTGATGCACACGGTTGGCGATCTGGGTCAGGCCTTTCGGGCCGTGGTAAACGGCGTACATGCTGGCAATGTTGGCCAGCAGCACTTGGGCGGTGCAGATGTTCGACGTGGCCTTCTCGCGGCGGATGTGTTGCTCGCGGGTCTGCATCGCCAGACGCAGCGCTGGCTTGCCGAAACGGTCAACCGAGACACCGACCAGACGGCCCGGCATGTCGCGCTTGAACGCATCTTTAGTCGAGAAATAAGCGGCGTGCGGGCCACCGAAGCCCAGCGGCACGCCGAAGCGTTGCGCCGAACCGATGGCGACGTCGGCACCGAATTCGCCCGGTGCGGTCAGCAGCGTCAGGGCCAGCAAATCAGCGGCCACAGCGACCAAAGCGTTGGCGGCGTGGAAACGCTCGGTCAGCTCGCGGTAGTCGAACACATCACCGTTGCTCGCCGGATATTGCAGCAGCGCGCCAAAGAACGGCGTGACGTCAGTCAGTTCGCGCTCATCACCCACGACCACGTCAATACCCAGCGGCTCGGCACGGGTGCGCAGCACGTCGAGGGTTTGCGGATGGCTGTGGATCGAGGCGAAGAACTGGTGGCTGCCCTTGTTCTTGCTCAGGCGTTTGCAGAAGGTCATGGCTTCGGCAGCGGCGGTGGCTTCGTCGAGCAGCGAGGCGTTGGCGATCGGCAGGCCGGTAAGGTCGCTGATCATGGTCTGGAAGTTCAGCAGCGCTTCGAGACGGCCCTGGGAAATTTCTGGTTGGTACGGGGTGTAAGCGGTGTACCAGGCCGGATTTTCCAGCAGGTTGCGCAGGATCGGCGACGGCGTGTGGCAGTTGTAGTAGCCCTGGCCGATGTAGGTTTTGAAGAGTTGGTTTTTGCCAGCGATGGATTTGATCATCGCCAGGGCGTCGGCCTCGCTGAGGCCGTCGTCCATGCCCAGCACGCTGGTGCCCTTGATGCTTTCCGGGATGACGCTGGCGCTCAGGGCTTCGAGGGAATCGAAGCCGAGGCTGTTGAGCATGGCTTGCTCGTCACCGGCGCGCGGGCCGATGTGACGGGCGATGAATTCGTTGGCGGTACCGAGATTGATGGCGGTCATGGGGTAATTCCTCAGGCTTCGGCTTGGGCTTTGATCAGGCGGTCGTAAGCGTCCTGATCGAGCAATTTGCCGACAGCGGCGGCGTCGCTTGGCTGAAAGCGGAAGAACCAGCCTTCGCCCAGCGGATCTTCGTTGACCAGCTCAGGAGCGTCTTGCAGCGCCGGGTTGACTTCCAGCACGTCGCCATCGAGCGGCATGTACACGCCGCTGGCGGCTTTCACCGATTCCACGGTGGCGGCTTCTGCGCCTTTTTCGTAAGCCTGCAGCTCAGGCAGTTGCACGAACACCACGTCGCCCAGGGCGTTCTGCGCGAATGCGGTGATGCCGACAGTGACACTGCCGTCGGCTTCGGTGCGCAGCCATTCGTGATCTTCAGTAAAACGCAACTCGCTCATGGAAACTCCTCAGGGGCCAGACTCGTCTGGTGGACGCGGTGGAAAGCTTGGGGCGGGGAAGCCCTTTATAGATGAGAAGGCAGGTAGCAAGAATGCGGCCAAGGTTGATTTATCTATATAAATCAATGGATTGAGTGGTTTTTGTATTTATTGGAATGTTGCAGTTGTAGCGAAATCGCTACAGCTTCGGGCGAGGAGAAAAGCTTAATCGGATCAAAGCGTTGCGCAGCGCTGGTCACAGGCGGGTGTAGCGATATCGTTCCGCTGTAGCGCTTTCGGTACAGATGGAGGTCGTTTTTGGACGGATTTCGAATCCGCCATAAATCCTGTGGGAGCGAGCCTGCTCGCGAAGACGGTGTGTCAGGCGCCAGCTATTTTGCTGATAGACCGCTTTCGCGAGCAGGCTCGCTCCCACATGGGGAATTTCCTGCAATAGGGATGCGTGGTGAGTCAGGGTTTATTGGGAATGCCGTACTTGCGCAATCGGTGGGCAATGGCGGTGTGCGAGGTCTGCAAGCGGCTCGCCAATTGCCGGGTCGAGGGGTAGCTGACGTAGAGCTTTTCCAGCAGCTCTCTCTCGAACGATTCGACCGCTTGCTCGAGGCTGTCGACATCGGTATCGGCCTGGCGCGCCACCGAAGTGCCGGCGATGTCGAGGTCGCCGATATCGACCAGGCTGCTCTCGCAAATCGCCGCCGCACGGAAAATCACGTTCTGCAATTGCCGCACGTTGCCCGGCCAGCGATTGCCGAGCAGCGCCGGATAAGTCCCCGGTGCCAGGCGGCAGACCGGGCGCTGGATCTGCGCGCAGGCCTGCTGCATGAAGTAGCGCGCTAGCAGCAGGATGTCCTGACCGCGTTCACGCAGCGGCGGCACTTCGACGTTGAGCACGTTGAGGCGATAGAACAGGTCCTCGCGGAACAGGCCTTCGCTGACCATTTTTTCCAGATCGCGGTGGGTCGCGCTGAGGATGCGCACGTTGACCTTTACTTCCCGATCACCACCGACGCGGCGGAAGCTGCCGTCGTTGAGAAAACGCAGGAGTTTGGCCTGCAAGTACGGCGACATCTCGCCGATTTCATCGAGAAACACCGTGCCCTGGTTGGCCAGTTCCATCAGCCCCGGTTTACCGCCACGCGCCGCGCCAGTGAAGGCGCCGGGGGCGTAGCCGAACAGTTCGCTTTCGGCGAGGTTTTCCGGCAGCGCTGCGCAGTTCAACGCCAGAAAAGGAGCACTGTGCCGCGCACTGATCGCGTGACAGGCGCGGGCCACCAATTCTTTGCCAGTGCCGGTTTCGCCTTGAATCAACAGCGGTGCATCAAGGGCGGCGACGCGTTGCGCGCGGGCCTTGAGTGTGCGGATCGCCGGGGATTCGCCGAGCAGGGCGTCGAAGCCTTCGGCGTGATCGTGGTGCAGTGCCGAGAGTTGTTCGCCGATGCGGTTCGGTTGATACAGGGTCAGCAGGGCGCCGGCGTCGGTGATCGGCGTGGCGTCGAGCAGCAGGGTCTGGCCATTGACAGTGATTTCGCGCAACGGCAGGCGAAAGCCGTTTTCCAGCAGGATATCGAGCAGGCCGGGATCATTGAACAGCGCCGAGACGCTTTCGCCGGCCGGTTCGCGACCGTACAGGGCAATCAGCGCCGGGTTGGCCAGCAGCACCTTGCCGGCGCTGTCGAGGGCCAGCACCGGGTCGGTCATCGCCGCGAGCAGGGCATCTAGCTGCAGATGCCGACGCTGGCCGGGGAGGATATCGACCACGGTCACCGCTTCCACGCCGAGCACGCGAAACAGCGCGTCTTTGAGTTCTTCGAGCACTTGCGGGCTGAGGGTCGGCGCGTCGATGTAGACGTTCGGCGGGATCATCTCCACCGCATCCAGATTGAGATTGCGCCCACCGAGGATAGCCAGGACTTCCTGGGTGATGCCGACGCGGTCGATGAAGCTGACGTGAATACGCATGGGGGCGGTTCAGTGATCTGCAGAGCGGAGGGGGGCAAGTATGCCTTAAATCAACAACCCCCTCACCCCAGCCCTCTCCCGGAGGGAGAGGGAGCCGACCGAGGTTTCTGAGGTTATGCATCGACCTGAAAGTACCGGGCGATTATGGATTCAGTGATGCAGGATCAGTTCGACGCAATGCTGCAGCATCCCCCAATCGGTTCCCTCTCCCTCCGGGAGAGGGCTAGGGTGAGGGGCTTTTGATTTTTATTCGAAATGCTCGAGGTTCACCGGATCCCCCGACTGCATATTCAACTTCTGCCGAATGTCTTCAAACATCAGATCGTAATGCTTGTGCACCGAACCGATCTGGCTGTGGGCCTTGGGGATTCCGTACTTCTCGGCGATCCGGGTCACGTCGCGGGCGAAGTTGTAGGCCTCTTCCTTGGGCAGGAAAAACACCTCCTTCACGTCCTTGCCCTGCATGCTGCCGTGCAGGGTGAACTGAATCCCTTTGCCTTTCTGCGGGTCGGTGAACACTTCATAGTCGAGGCAGACGTTGTAATTGACGTCATCGTCGGTCAACGCGTGCCGCTCGATATGCAGATGACCGGGTTCGAATTGGGCCATTGAGCTACTCCTTTCAAGGCATGGGCGCGGGGCAGGCATTGAGTCTGCCCCGGCGTTTTATTGTTATCGGTAGCTGATTCCCGGCTTCGCCGTGCTGACCCGCGTACCGGCGGTGCCCTGGACGATGGCTTCGATATCGGCCAGCGAACCGATCACCGCAACCTTGCCAGTATGGCGCGCGAATTCACAGGCTGCCTGCACCTTCGGCCCCATCGAGCCGGCGGCGAACCCGAGGCGCTCAAGTTCGTCCGGATGGGCTTCGGCGATGGCTTTCTGCGTCGGCTTGCCGTAATCGATGAACGCTGCGTTGACGTCAGTGGCGATCACCAGCAGGTCGGCTTCCAGTTGCTCGGCAAGCAACGACGAACACAGATCCTTGTCGATCACCGCCTCGATGCCCTTGAGGTTGCGCTGCTCGTCGTACATGGTCGGAATACCGCCGCCACCAGCGCAAATGACGATGCTGCCCTTGTCCAGCAGCCACTTGATCGGGCGGATTTCGAAGATGCGTTTCGGCCGTGGACTGGCGACGACGCGACGGAATTTGTCGCCATCCGGGGCAATCGCCCAGCCTTTTTCGGCGGCGAGTTTTTCCGCTTCGGCTTTCTCGTAGACCGGGCCGATCGGCTTGCTCGGCTTCTTGAAAGCCGGGTCGTTGGCATCGACTTCAACCTGGGTCAGCAGGGTGGCGAACGGCACTTCGAAGTCGAGCAGATTGCCCAGTTCCTGTTCGATGATGTAGCCGATCATGCCTTCGGTTTCAGCGCCGAGCACGTCTAGCGGGTAGGGGGTGACAGAGGTGTAGGCCGCCGCTTGCAGCGACAGCAGACCGACTTGCGGGCCATTGCCGTGAGCGATGACCAGTTGGTTGCCGGGATGGATCTTGGCGATTTGCTCGGTGGCGATGCGGATGTTGGCGCGCTGGTTGTCAGCGGTCATCGGCTCACCACGGCGGAGCAGGGCGTTACCGCCCAGGGCTACGACGATACGCATGGTGCAATCCTTCTAAGCAGAGGAATGACAAACGATTCGATCTCCCTGCCGGAACCGGAATCCCTGTGGGAGCGAGCCTGCTCGCGAAGGCGTCAGATCAGTCGACATCGCTGTTGAATGACCCACCGCTTTCGCGAGCAGGCTCGCTCCCACATTGGGTTTCCGGTTCCTTCAGTGGGAGCGCTGTGGCGTTAGAGATCAGCCAAGGTCGAGACCAGAATCGCCTTGATCGTGTGCATGCGGTTTTCCGCTTGCTCGAAGGCGATGCAGGCTGGCGACTCGAACACGTCGTCGGTCACTTCGATGCCGTTTTTCAGGTGCGGATACTGCTCGGCGATTTGTTTGCCGACCTTGGTGTCGCTGTTGTGGAAGGCCGGCAGGCAGTGCATGAACTTGGTACGCGGGTTGCCGGTGGCTTTCATCAGGTCGGCGTTGACCTGATACGGCAGCAGTTGCTGGATACGCTCGGCCCAGGCTTCCACCGGTTCACCCATCGACACCCAGACGTCGGTGTGAATGAAGTCCACGCCTTTGACCGCTTCTTTCGGATCTTCGGTGAGGGTGATGCGTGCGCCACTTTCCTCGCCGTACTTTTTGCAGCGCGCCACCAGATCGTCCAGCGGCCACAGCGCTTTCGGTGCGCAGATGCGCACGTCCATGCCCAGTTTGGCGCCGATCAGCAGCAGCGAGTTGCCCATGTTGTTGCGCGCGTCGCCCAAGTAGGCGTAGCTGATTTCGTGGATCGGCTTGTCAGCGTGTTCACGCATGGTCAGCACGTCGGCGATCATCTGGGTCGGGTGATATTCATCGGTCAGGCCGTTGAACACCGGCACGCCGGCGAACTTGGCCAGCTCTTCGACGATTTCCTGTTTGAAGCCACGGTACTCGATGGCGTCGTACATGCGCCCGAGCACGCGGGCGGTGTCCTTCATGCTTTCCTTGTGGCCGATTTGCGACGAGTTCGGGTCGATGTAAGTGACGTTGGCGCCTTGGTCATAGGCCGCCACTTCGAAGGCACAACGGGTACGGGTCGAAGTTTTCTCGAAAATCAGGGCGATGTTGTTGCCCTTCAGATGCTGTTGCTCGGTGCCGGTGTATTTCGCGCGTTTCAGATCACGGGACAGGTCGAGCAGGTAACGCAGCTCACGTGGGGTGTGGTGTTCCAGGCTGAGCAGGTTACGGTTGTGAATGTTAAACGCCATGATGATTCTCCTTGGATTCGGTAATCGGCCCGGCCGCTACGGGATGGGTGCGGCCGGGGGGACGGTCGTTTAGTAATCGATAGGGTCGCGGATGATCGGGCAGGTCATGCAGTGGCCGCCGCCACGGCCGCGGCCGAGCTCGCCGGCGCTGATGGTGATGACCTCCACGCCAGCCTTGCGCAGCAGGGTGTTGGTGTAGGTGTTGCGGTCGTAGCCGATGACCACGCCCGGCTCCATCGCCACCACGTTGTTGCCGTCGTCCCATTGCTCGCGTTCGGCGGCGAAGCTGTTGCCGCCGGTTTCCACCACGCGCAGTTTCGGCAGGTTGAGCGCCGCAGCGACGGTGTCGAGGAAGCTGCCTTCTTCGCGGCGGATGTCGATGCCGCCCTGTTTGCTTTCGTCAGGGCGCAGGGTGAAGGCGACGATCTGGTTGACCACTTCCGGGAAGATCGTCACCAGGTCGCGGTCGCAGAAGCTGAACACGGTGTCCAGGTGCATTGCTGCGCGGGACTTCGGCAGGCCGGCGACGATGACTTTTTCCACCGCTTTGTTGTTGAACAGGTTCAGCGCCAGTTGGCCGATGGCCTGACGCGATGAACGCTCGCCCATGCCGATCAGCACCACACCGTTGCCGATCGGCATGACGTCGCCGCCCTCAAGGGTGGAGTTGCCGTGGTCCTTGTCCGGGTCGCCGTACCAGATCTCGAATTCGGCGTTGGTGAACTGCGGATGGAATTTGTAGATGGCGGTGGTCAGCAGGGTTTCCTGACGGCGCGCCGGCCAGTACATCGGGTTCAGCGTCACACCACCGTAGATCCAGCAGGTGGTATCGCGGGTGAACTGGGTGTTGGGCAGCGGTGGCAGGATGAAGCTGGAGTGGCCGAGGAAATCGCGGAACATCTGGATGGTCTTGCCACCGAAGCTGTCCGGCAGATCATCGGCCGAGACGCCGCCAATCAGGAATTCGGCGATGTGCCGTGGCTCGAGGCTTTTCAGCCAGGATTTCACTTCGCTGATCAGGCCCAGGCCCACCGAGTCGGCGGTCACCTTGCGCTCAAGAATCCAGTCCAGCGCTTCGGGGATGGCGACGATGTCGGTCAGCAGGTTGTGCATTTCCACCACGTCGATGCCGCGCTCGCGCATCTTGGTGACGAAGTCGAAATGATCGCGCTTGGCCTGCGCTACCCACAACACGTCATCGAACAGCAGTTCATCGCAGTTGTTCGGGGTCAGCCGCTGATGGGCCAGACCTGGGGAGCAAACCATGACTTTACGCAGTTTCCCGGCTTCGGAGTGGACGCCGTACTTCACTTTTTCCGTGGTCATTTCTGTGTTCCTCCAGATGACAATTCAATCAGGGGTTACAGCGTCAGGAAGCCATCGTAGAGACCGTAGGCCGCCACCACGGCGCCCACGACCACTGCGGCGAAAATCAGCTTCTCGACGTTGGTGAAAACCGGTTGTTTGAGTTCCAGCTTGGCCTTGGCGAACAGGATCGCGCCGGGCGCATAGAGCAGGGCCGACAGCAGCAGGTACTTGACCCCGCCGGCGTACAACAACCACACCGCATAGATCAGGGCGATACCGCCGATGATCAGATCCTTGCGCCGCTCGGCGGCAAAGCCTTCGTAGCTCTCGCCGCGCACCGCCAGCAGCAGGGCATAGGCCGCCGACCACAGGTACGGCACCAGAATCATCGAAGTGGCGAGGTAGATCAGTGACAGGTAAGTGCTGGCCGAGAACAGGGTGATGATCAGGAACACCTGCACCATCGCGTTGGTCAGCCACAGGGCGTTGACCGGCACATGGTTGGCGTTTTCCTTGCGCAGAAACTCCGGCATGGTGTGGTCTTTGGCGGCGGCGAACATGATCTCCGCACACAGCAGCACCCACGACAGCAGGGCGCCGAGCAACGAGATGATCAGGCCGACGCTGATCAGCACCGCCCCCCAGTGACCGACCACATGCTCAAGCACGGCGGCCATCGACGGGTTCTGCAGTTTCGCCAGTTCCGGCTGGGTCATGATGCCCAGCGACAGCACGTTCACCAGCACCAGAAACAGCAGCACGGTGATGAAGCCGATCACGGTGGCCTTGCCGACATCCGAGCGCTTCTCGGCGCGGGCGGAAAAGATGCTCGCGCCTTCGATGCCGATGAACACCCAGACGGTGACCAGCATCATGTTGCGCACCTGGTTCATCACACTGCCCAGATCGGGGTTTTTCACGCCCCAGATGTCGGCGGTGAAGATGTCCAGTCTGAACGCGAAGACTGCGATCAACACGAACAGCAGCAGCGGCACGACCTTGGCGACCGTGGTCACCAGGTTGATGAACGCCGCTTCCTTGATCCCGCGCAACACCAGAAAATGCACGCCCCACAGCAGCAAGGACGCGCCGATCACCGCCGCCGGGGTATTGCCTTCGCCGAAGATCGGAAAGAAATAGCCAAGGGTGCTGAACAGCAGAACGAAGTAGCCGACGTTGCCCAGCCAGGCGCTGATCCAGTAGCCCCAGGCTGATGAGAAACCCATGTAGTCGCCGAATCCGGCCTTGGCGTAGGCGTAGACACCGCCGTCCAGGTCAGGCTTGCGATTGGCGAGGGTCTGAAAGACAAATGCGAGGGTGAGCATGCCGACTGCGGTGATGGCCCAGCCGATCAGCACTGCACCGACGTCGGCGCTGGCGGCCATGTTTTGTGGCAACGAAAATATCCCGCCGCCAATCATTGAACCGACTACCAGTGCAACCAGTGCACCGAGTCTTAGTTTTCCGGGCGCTTCAGACATTTGCATGACTCCATTGCAGGAAAGGAGAGCTCACAGCCTAGTACTGTTGTCTGTTCGAACAGCTGACATGGATCAGTGCATGGTCACATTCCATTGTTAATGAATGACTTGTCCGCCCGTTGCGGGCATAACGCTGTAGCCTAAAAGGCCCATTCCAGAGCCATTTCGCTGAGGCAGTCGAGAATAGCTATTAATGCTTTCGAACTATGACGCTAGTTGCTTTTCAGCGATTGGCAAATGTCGGTCATCTGTTTTCAGCACAGAATCGAATAATCAAGATCGGCGCACAAAACTGACTTAATGTGCTACGCCTTATCGTGGTCGGCTATATATAACGCTGCGAGATTCGGCATTACCTGATAAACGTCATCTACCCTTAGGCTTTTAGTCGGGTGTTGTTACAAATAAACAACAACGACTCTTTCAAGGAGATCTGCATGTCGCAACCGACGCAAAAGCTGCGCCTTGGTGCGTTGATCGCGCTGGTGGTGGGGTCGATGATCGGCGGGGGGATTTTCTCGTTGCCGCAAAACATGGCGGCACGCGCCGATGCAGGGGCGATCCTGATCGGTTGGGGCATTACTGCGATAGGCATGCTGACGCTGGCGTTCGTCTTTCAGACCCTGGCCAATCGCAAGCCGGAGCTTGACTCGGGCGTCTACGCCTACGCCAAGGCCGGGTTCGGCGACTACATGGGCTTTTCGTCGGCGTGGGGTTACTGGATCAGCGCCTGGCTGGGCAACGTCGGCTATTTTGTGTTGCTGTTCAGCACCCTCGGTTATTTCTTTCCGGTATTCGGCCAGGGCAACACGCCGATCGCCATCGGCTGCGCCTCGGTGCTGTTGTGGGCGGTGCATTTTCTGGTGATGCGCGGGATCAAGGAGGCGGCGCTGATCAACCAGTTGACCACCGTGGCCAAGGTCGTGCCGCTGATCATGTTCATCGTCATCGCTGCGGTGGCATTCAAGGCTGACATCTTCACCCGCGACATCTGGGGCCGCAGCAACCCGAACTTCGGCGGGGTGATGGATCAGGTGCGCAACATGATGCTGGTCACCGTGTTCGTGTTCATCGGCATCGAAGGCGCCAGCGTCTATTCGGCTCGCGCAGAAAAACGCAGCGACGTCGGCCGCGCCACGGTGATCGGGTTTCTCGGTGTGCTGGCGCTGCTGGTGCTGGTCAATGTGCTGTCGCTGGGGATCATGAGCCAGCCGGAACTGGCCAACCTGCAGAACCCTTCACTGGCAGCGGTGCTCGAGCACATCGTCGGGCCGTGGGGCGCATTGCTGATCAGCGTCGGGCTGGCGATTTCCCTGCTCGGTGCATTGTTGTCCTGGGCCTTGCTCTGCGCGGAAATCCTCTTCGCCACGGCCAAGGACAAGACCATGCCAGCGTTCCTGAAGAAGGAAAACAAGAACCACGTGCCGGTCAACGCGCTGTGGCTGACCAATGTGATGATCCAGATTTTCCTGCTGATCACGCTTTTTTCGGCGGGCACTTACACCAGTCTGATTTACCTGGCCTCGTCGATGATTCTGGTGCCGTACCTGTGGTCGGCGGCCTACGCGGTGCTGCTCAGCGGGCGCGGCGAAACCTACGAGCACGCGTCGGCCGAGCGCACCAAGGATCTGCTGATTGGCGGCATCGCCCTGGTTTATGCGGTGTGGCTGTTGTATGCCGGTGGGGTGAAGTATCTGCTGCTGTCGGCGCTGCTGTATGCGCCGGGGGTGATTCTGTTTGCCAAGGCCAAGCATGAACAGGGCCAGCCGGTTTTTACCACGGTGGAGAAAGGGATTTTTGCCTGCGTGGTGATCGGCGCGGGGCTGGCGGCGTATGGGTTGTATAGCGGGGTATTGTCGTTGTGATCTGAAAAGCAGCCCCTCACCCTAGCCCTCTCCCAGAGGGAGAGGGGACCGACCGAGGTGTCTGGCGCTATACATCGACCTGAGCGATCGAGTCGATTATGGATTCGACAAAAATCTTTCACGTCGGCGTAACTCTCCAGTATCCCCCAATCAGTCCCCTCTCCCTCTGGGAGAGGGCTAGGGTGAGGGGCTTCTCATGGCCAACAGGGAGGATGCGAGCCCAACTCCGTCGCCGGCCAATTCCACTGCACCGCCGTCCCGCTGATCTGCACCGGCACGCGCAACCTTCGCGCCGGCCCCCACGCGGTGTGTTCAATCGCCGGATCCTGATCCAGTGCATCTTCGGCCCGCAGCAGGTCATGCGTCCCCGGGCCATGCTCGACCAACAGCTTCGCCGTACGCGCCAGCGACAACCGCGCCGAACCTCCGCAACCGTTGGCCAGTCGTTCAGTCAGCAGCCTTATCGCGCTCGCCGCCAGCAGATACCCGGTTGTATGATCCAGCGCCTGCACCGGCAGCGGCGTCGGTTTATCGCTGTGCTTCCAATGCTGTCCGGCCTCGGCGATGCCGCTGCTCATCTGCACCAGGCTGTCGAAGCCCCGGCGGTTCTGCCAGGGGCCGCTCCAGCCGTAGGCATTGAGGCAGACGTCGATCAGCCCCGGTGCCAGTTGCCTTCGGCGTTCAATACCAAACCCCAGATGTTCCAGCGCATCGGCGCGGTAGCCGTGCAGCAGAATGTCGGCGTCTTTCAACAGGCCTTCAAACACCGCGCGATCCGCAGGAGCCTGCAGATCCAGCCGCGCACAGCGTTTGCCCACGGTCATTTCCGGGACCACACCGGGTTCGTTCCAGCTCGGTGGATCGATGCGCAGCACGTTGGCGCCCAGTCCAGCGAGGAAGCGGCTGGCGGTGGGACCGGCGAGGACGCGGGTCAGGTCGAGCACCTTGATCCCGGCCAGCGGTCGTGCGATCGAACCTTGCCATGGGCTGCGGTTCTCGTCCGTCTGCTCGATGAATTGCACCAGCGCTTCGGCATTCACCGCCAGCCCTTGCGGATGCTGCTGCCACTGCGCCCAACTGCGCATCTCGGCGGCGCAGCCCTTGGCGTCGACCACCGCCTGCTCAAGCTCCGCGCTCGCCCACTGTGCGACTTTCGCCGCCATTGCGGCACGATCGGCGCAGGCGCCGAGCACGCGTTCAGCGGCGGCGCGGTGGTGCGGGGCGTTGGTGTGCAGACGGATCCAGCCGTCCCGGGTCGCATAGTCGCCGGCGATCGCATCCCACAAGGGCGGCACTTGCCAGCCGATCGGGCGCAGCGAGGTGGAGAACCACAACGAGGCCAGACGGCGGTCGACTGCAACTGCAGGCAGGTGCCCGGTTTGCTGGTGAAGCAATTCGCTGAGCGCTTGCCCGGCAGCGGCGATGCTGGCGCAGGCCAGTTCAGTGACGGCGAACGCCGAGGGCAACGCGCCGTCACCGTTGAAGGGGATCGGCGTGTGGGGCAGGCCGAGTGCGGTTTGGATGGACGTGAGCAGATCAGTCATCGAAGGCCCTCCGGAACGAGAGGGCGATGATAGTGCAAAACATAACCGGGCTGGATTGAGGATCGTTCCCACGCTCCGCGTGGGAATGCCGCCCGGGACGCTCTGCGTCCCAATCGAAAGCTGGAACGCGGAGCGTCCCATGATGCATTCCCACGCGGAGCGTGGGAACGATCGATGCTGGATTGTTACACGCGAAACTGATCCATCAATTTCATCTGCTGGCTCGCCAGGCTGTTGAGCTGGCTGCTGATCGCTGCCGATTCGGTGGCCTGTTCGGTCAGGGTTTCGGTCACGGTGCGAATCGCCGAGACGTTGCGGTTGACCTCTTCGGCCACTGCGCTTTGCTCTTCGGCGGCACTGGCGATCTGCAGGTTCATGTCGCTGATCACCGTCACCGCGTCGCTGATCTTGCCCAGCGCATCAACGGCCTGACGAATCTGCCCGGCGTTGTTGTGCGCCTGGGTCTGGCTTGAGTGCATGGTCGCGACCACGCCACGGGTGCCGGTCTGGATGCGCTCGATGACGATGCGGATTTCTTCCACCGAATCCTGCGTGCGCTTGGCGAGGTTGCGCACCTCGTCGGCGACCACGGCAAAACCGCGACCGCTTTCGCCGGCGCGGGCGGCTTCGATGGCGGCGTTGAGGGCCAGCAGGTTGGTCTGTTCGGCGATGCTGCGGATTACTTCCAGCACCGAACCGATCTGCTCGCTGTTGACCGCCAGCGCTTCGACTTCGGTCACCGCTTTGCTGACTTCATCGGCCAGCTGATTGATGTCGCGGGTGCTGCGCTCGATGATCGCCATGCCGTCCTTCGCCGACTGGTCGGCACCCTTGGCCGCGTTGGCCGCGTTCGAGGCACTGTTGGCAACGTCGTGGGCGGTGGCGCTCATTTCGTTGGACGCGGTGGCGACCTGATCGATTTCGCGGAACTGCACCTGCATGCCTTCGCTGGTCTGGCGGGCAATTTCCGACGACTGATCGGCCGTGCCGCGCGCTTCGGTGATGCTCTGTTTGATCTGCGCGATGGTCGGCTGAAGCTTGTCGAGGAAGCGGTTGAACCAGTTCACCAGTTCGCCCAGTTCATCTTTCTTGCTGTAGTTCAGGCGCTGGGTCAGATCGCCTTCGCCGCTGGCGATGTTCTTCAGCATCTCAGCAACGCTGTTGATCGGACGGGTGACGCCGGAGGCGGTGAGCCAGATCAGCAGCAGGCCGACCAGACCGGCCACGCCCGCTACCAGCAGGGCAGTGATCACGCCGGTTTGTTGTGCGTCATCGAGTACCGCTTGCAGCTTCACCGAGTCGGCCAGCAGCACGTGCTCGGGCAGGTCGATGACCACGCCCCAGGCGCGGGAATTGCCGATCGGATCAACCGGGTAAACCGCGCGGATCAGGTCGCCCTGTTCGAGGATTTTCGCCGTACCGCTGCCGACCAGTTGCAATACATCCTTGCCATCGGCGCCGAGGGTGTCGCCGATTTTTTTGCCGACCCGCGTCGCGTCAGCACTGTCGGCCGCCAGCACACCGCTGCCGGAGACGATAAGCATGTGCCCGGCGTTGTTGAACAGGCTGCGCTGCGAGTCGACGGCGGCGGCTTGCAGGGCGTCGAGCGCGATGTCGACACCGACCACGCCGATCGCTTTGCCGTCGACCAGCAGCGGCACGGAAATGGTCGTCATGAGCATTTCCTTGCCACCGACGGTGTCGGCATACGGGTCGAGCAGGCAGGTGCGTTTGTTGTCGCGAGGGCAGGTGTACCAACTGTTGTACGGCGTGCCGCTGACGCTGAGGGTGGTTTTGGTCAGGTCGTCTTCGACCATGATCGTATTCAGCGCGGCGCCGGCGGCACGGCTCCAGTACGAGGCGAAGCGCCCGGCCTCGTTAGACTGCCGCGCGGCATCGTTGGCGAATTCGCTGTCCTTGCCGTCGAGGCCGTTGGGTTCGAAGGCCAGCCAGATGCCAAGGACCTTATCGTTGCGCTCGAAAGCGGTTTTCAGACTCTGGTTCAACTCTTCCCGAACGGCGCCGGCTTCGAGTGAACGCTTGGCCGCCATCGTCCGCAGATCCTTGATCTGGTCGGCGAGGGCGGTGACCACGAGCAGGCTTTCGCCAAAGGTTTTCTGCACCCGCACCGCTTGTTCGGCGGCCTTGGCCTGCAGCAGGTTCTGCACGCTGGCGGTGAGCAACTGGTTGCTGGATTGACTGACCAGCGCATCGTTCTGGTTGGTCTGGTAGATGTTCATGCTGACAATCAGTGCCACCACTCCGAGCAGGCACAGGCCGGAGAGCAGGACGATTTTCAGGCGAATGGAAAGAGAGTCGAACATGGGGCGATCTCGCGAATGGAATAAACAGGTGGCTGGGCCGGGAGCCCGGTTTGCCAAATCCATTCAGCGCCATTCAATCCTCATCGGCGTTAAGCGAAACGGCATGAGGCGCTTGCCGACGGACGGTCGCTGCTAAACGTTTGCGCAGGGGAAAGTGCTGAAAAGGCTTTAATTACAGGGATGTTTCACTACCGCGACGGGCGTCTCCGGGCGCGACCAGATCCACAGGTTGCCCAGGCCCATGCCGGCAATCGCCAGATAGATCGGCCAGCCGTGGTCGAGCATCACCAGCATCAACGTCGCACACAGCAGCATGCTGACGGTGGCGCTGACTTTGGCCTTACGCGCGATGATCCTGCCGTTGCGCCAGTTACTGAGGATCGGCCCGAAGAGGCGATGATTTTCCAGCCAGGCGCTCAAGCGCGGCGAACTGCGGGTCGCGGCCCACGCGGCAAGGAGAATGAACTCGGTGGTCGGCAGGCCGGGCACGACGATGGCGACCAGGCCAATGCCGAGGCTGACATAGGCCAGCAGGCCGAACAGCAGACGGGCGAGTTTTGATGGGGCGGGTGCGGGCATGGCTCAGCGGTGGCTTCTGAAGCGGAACGGGGATCTTACAGATTTGTGGTGAGCCCTGTGGGAGCGAGCCTGCTCGCGAAAGCGGTTGATCAGGCACATTGATGTTGAATGTGCTGCCGTCTTCGCGAGCAGGCTCGCTCCCACAAGGGATAAGAGTTGCTTCAGGCCACTTCGGCTTCTATGGCATAAGCCCGTTCCAGCAGCACGGTAAAGCGGTTGAACGCATCCAGTGCACCTTGCTCAACTTCAGCCTCTTCCTCAGCGGTGAACGGCAACGCATCGAGGGTGCGCACAAAGCTTTTCCAGCCCTCGGCGCGGCCACCTTGCGGTTCCGCCAGATGCCGGGCGCCAAAGGTTTCGCTCAGATCGAGCGCCACCGCGCGCTTGATCAGAAACGCCGCGCCGAGCTTGGAACCCTCGGAAACAAAGATCCAGCCCAGCGCCCGCGCCTTGCTCGGGTTTTTCAGCGCGCCGGCAACCGGGGGCGGGACATCGGTGTCGAGGTCGGCGAGGTCAGCCCTGGCCGCTTCAGCGCGGCAACGGGCCGGCAGATCCGGGACGATCGCGGTCAGTTCGGCATCGTTGTACAGCTCGACCAGTTCCGCCTGGAACAGGTATTGCGCGACGACGAAACGGGCGAAGCTGGCGCGGGTTTCGAATGGTGCGTGGGCTTTGACCAGCGCATCGAGTTTGCTGTGCGGCTCATGGGTGATCTGGTTCAGGCGTTGCGAACGCAAGGTTTTTTCCGAGGCAGTCATGGGGTGTCCTTGATAAATGAGGCGCTTGATAACAAGACGTACGGGCGGGCGGCGGACAGTAAAAAAACCTCACTGCGCGGCGCGAACACGCGCAATGAGGCCGGGCGGATCAGATGTCCCAGATCAGGTTGATCGCGAAGTTGCGTCCCGGTTGGGTCAGCCGATCGAGGTTGGCCGGTTGCGTCACCGAGGCTTCGCCGACGCTGTCGTAACCGCGCACGTCATCCCACAGCCAGTACTTCTTGTCGGTCAGGTTGTAGACGCCGCCGCTGACGGTGACGTCGTCGGTCACCTTGTAATAGCCGGCCAGATCGAGAATGCCGAAGCCCGGGGTTTTGAACTGACTGCTGACGCCGTCCGGCGATTTGAAATTGCTGTCGTCGACGCGGTCCTTTTTCTTCACCACGGTCCAGCTCAGCAGACCGCCATAGTTGTCCTGGTCGTAACCGAGACCGAACACGCCGGTGAGCGGGTTGACGCTGTTGATCGGCTCGCCGCTGTCGTTGTTGCGCCCGTAGGCGTAGGCGATCGAGCCTTGGGTATACAGGCCTTGCGGCGCGCCGAACGCATCCAGGTTCAAGCGACCTTTGACTTCCGCACCCTTGATGGTGGTGCGCTTGATGTTGTTGCTCTGGAAGGTCAACTGATCGTCGCCCGGCTTGACCGCGTCCTCGTTGATGAAGTCGCGGTACTTGTTATAGAACACCGCGACGTCGAACGAGCCCTGCTCGAAATTCCCGCGCAGGCCGGTTTCGAAACCTTTGCTTTTTTCCGGCTCAAGGTCGGAGTTGGGCGCCACGGTGTAGCCGGTGGTGTTGTTCTCGAAACGCCCGTACAGCGATTTTGCCGTGGGCGTGCGGAAGCCTTCGGCGTACTGGCCGTACCAGGTGTAGTTGTCCGTCAGTGCATAGGTCAGGCCGAATTTTGGCGAGACTTTGTGCCAGGTCTTGTTCTTGTCGCTGACCGTGCCCTGGCCGTCGGCATTCACGGTGTTGAGGAATTCCTCGGTGATGTGCGGCTTGAGCTGGGTGTAGTCGTAGCGCAGGCCCGGCAGGAAGGTCCAGTCGTTCCAGCTGATCTGATCCTGGGCGAACAGGCTGTAGGTGTTGATGGTCGGATCGGGGAAATCAGAGGCCTTGGCCAGCACGTCCGCCGCACTGGTCGCGCCAATCGCCGTGCAGCCGCGACCGACGGCCACGCAGGTGCCGTCGCCGCTGCGTGAACCGGTGACTTTCTGCTGTTTGATCGTGGTGCCGTAAGTCAGCAGGTGATCGGTGTCACCGATGGCGAAAGCCTTGTCCAGTTGCGCGTCGAACACCCACTGTTTTTCTTCGTAGATCGTGTCGCGGGTACGCAGCACTTTACGAGTGATCGGGTAGTACAACTCTTCGGTGCTCTGGTCGGTCTTGGCGATCTGGTGATTGAGGCTCCACTTGACGTTATCGACCAGCAGGCTGTCGAGGGCGAACGAGTGTTCGATACCGAAACGCTCGCGGGTGATGGTGTCGTTGCCGGTGCGCCACTGGTACATGCCGCCGGGCAGGACGCTGCTCGGAATGGTCGGCGCGCCGTTGAAATACGGGCCGCCGTAGGCACTTTTCTGGTCGGTGTCGCGATCGTCCTTGTACTTTTCATAGGTCAGGCCCAGGCGCGAATCGTCGTTGTAGTTCCAGCCGAGCTTGGCCAGGACGTTGGTCGCGCGCACGTCTTCCGGGTTGGCGGCGGTGCGCTCAAGGCCAGTGCCGTTGTTGCCACCAAAGGATTCGCTTTCGTGACCGTCGCGCTGGCTGTAATGCAGCAAGCCGTCGAACTCACCGCTGCGGCCGGCGACGGTGGCGGACTTCAGCCAGCTGTCATCGGCGGAGCTGTAACCGCTTTTCAGACGCGCGCCGACGTCCTTGCCCGGTTTGATGATGTCGTCGGCGTCCAGCGTGTAGTAACTGACCGCGCCGCCGATGGCGTTGCTGCCGTACAGCACCGAGGCCGGGCCACGGAGAATCTCCACGCGTTTGACGATTTCCGGGTCGACGTAGTTGCGCTGGCTCTTGGCATACGGGCCGTTGAAGAAGCCGTTGGGGATTTCCACGCCATCGACTTGAGTCAAGATGCGGTCGCCGTCGATACCGCGAATGTTGTAGCCACTGATGCCGCCGCGCTGACCGGCACCGCCAACGGAAACGCCCGGCTCGTAGCGCACCAGATCCTTGATGGTATTGACGTTGTTGCGGTCAAGCGCTTGGCGATCATGCACGCTGACCGTCGAGGGCACGCTGTTGACCGACTGTTCCTGGCGAGTGGCGCTGATGGTCACCTGATCGAGATTGAGCGTGCCGCTGCTGTTGCGTTTTTCCAGCACGACATTGTTGTTGCTCAGTTTGCGGAAGCTCAGGTTGGTCCCCACCAACAGGCGCTCGAGGGCTTTTTCCGGCGGCAGCGAACCGCGCACGCCCGGCGACGAGACGTTCTGCCCCAACTCGGCCGGCAAACCGACCTGCCAACCGGTCACGGCGGTAAAGGCATTCAATGCCGAAACCAGTGGTTGCTGGCCGATGGCGAAGGCGTAATCGCCCATGTTGCGCGCCGGTTGCTCGGCGGCGGCGAGCAGCGGCGCGGTGCCGGCCATGAGAATCGCCGCAGTCAGCAGCGACAGTACGCGGGAAGGGGAGGAAGTCTGGCGGGTAAGGCGTGAGGACATCGATAGCGCTCCGTGTCGCACGAATCTTTATAGGTGCTGATCGGCATGGTTAGATGCGAATCAATTGCATTGGCTATAACGAGACGTACTGCCATTGGCTATCGAGTAAAAATAATTCTCATTCAGTTCAGAATCACCAGCGCAGGGAATTCCTGCAGGCGCGCCGAGGTGATGTGGGCGAGGGAGCGGACCACATCGAGCGGCTGGTCGAGACGGTAATTGCCGGTGACGGCGACGTCGGCCAGTTGCTCGTTGTTGTTGATGATCCAGCCCGGATAGTAGCGGCGCAGCTCGGCCAGCACCTGATTCAGCGGGCAGTTCTCGAACACCAGACGGCCTTCAACCCAGGCCAGATCGGCATTGGCGTCGAGCTTGGCCGGGCGATCAAAACCGTTGGGGCCGATGCGAATGCTTTCCCCGGCACGCAGGCGCACCCGGGCATCATTGTGGGTGGCGCGCAGATCGACATCGCCACGCTGCACGTTCACTTGTGCGACCCCGTCGAGGTAGCGCACGGCAAATGCGGTGTCGTGCACGCTTGCCTGCACCGGGCCTGCGTCGATCTCCAGCGGCTGATTGCGCCCGCTGGCGATCTCGAAAAACGCCTCGCCCTGAAACAGCCGGGCCACGCGCTGTTGATCGTTGATGGTGCTGGAAAACGCCGAGTTGGTATTGAGCAGGACCTTCGAGCCGTCCTCCAGTTGCAGCCGCTGACGCTCGCCGACCACGGTCAGATGATCGGCCTGCAGGCGCATCGGCAGGTTGCTGAAACTGAATAGCCCGAGGATCAGCACCGCAGCTGTAGCCAGCGGTTTCCAGTGCGGGCGCAAGCGCTTGAGAAAAGTGATTTTTACCGGTTTTGCCGCCAGGGCTTCGGCGCACAGTGCGACTTGCGGGCCATCCCAGATGGCCTGGGCCTTGGCGAATGCCTCGGCATTCAACGGATCAGCCGCCAGCCAGGCATGAAATTGCCGGGTCTGTTCCTCATCCGGGCTGCTGAGCACGATGAGCCAGTCCAGCGCCTGGTCCATTGCAGCTGCAGCGTCCCGCGCCGAATCGGGCGAAGGCGAGCGGTGGGTGTCCGTCACGGTGGTTCCTCAGGGCTTCTGGCGAAGCAGTTTCTAGCTTCAAGCTGCAAGCTGCAAGCCGGATGCAATACTGCTTTTTGTTTTTACTTGTAGCTTGCAGCTCAAAACTTGCCGCTGCCGTTATGTCGTTCGGCAATGCCGATGCAGATCGACATGATCAGTTTCAGTTCCTTCTGCACGGTGCTCAGCGAAACATCAAGTTCATCAGCGATTTCCTGATAGCTGTGCCCGTGCAAACGGCTGAGGATGAAGATCTGCTGCTGGCGCGGGCTGAGTTGGCTGAGGCTCACGTTCAAACGCTCCAGCAGTTGTTCGGCGTGGGCGGCGTCTTCAGCGCTGCTGGCGGGCGCGGCGATGCTCTGCACGACATCTTGCGGCACGTCGTCGACCATGGTCCGCGCATGAATCTTGCGCGCGCGCAAATGATCCAGCGCCAGATTGCGCGCGGTCTGGAAGACAAAGGGTTCAAGGTGATCGATGGCCCGTTCGCTCAACGCCCGGGTCACGCGCAGGTAGGTCTCCTGCAACAGGTCTTCAGCGGTACTGTGATTGTTGACCATCCGTTCCAGCGTGCGCAGCAGTGAAGTGCGCTGCGCGAGGAAGACGTGGTTGAAGCGCGATTGACTCACGGGAGGACCTGATCCATTTCGAGCGAATGATAATGCTTATCATCCAGCTGAATGGTCAAGCGTTGATTTTAATTTGAAATCAGAAACCCCTGTGGGAGCGAGCTTGCTCGCGAAGACGGAGTGTCAGGCGCTTGAATGTCGACTGAGGAACCGCTTTCGCGAGCAAGTTCGCTCCCACAGGGATTGAGGGCCGGCTGAGATTATTCGGCGTTACACAACGCCAGGCAGTTATCCAGCATGCGGTTGGAGAAGCCCCATTCGTTGTCGTACCAAGCCAGCACTTTCAGCAACTTGCCACTGACTTTGGTGTGGTTGGCGTCGAAGATTGACGACAGCGGGTTGTGGTTGAAGTCGCTGGAAACCAGCGGCAAGGTGTTGTAACCGAGAATCTTCGAATGCTGGCTCGCCGCTTTCAGCAGGGCGTTGACTTCGTCGGCACTGGCTTCTTTCTTCAGTTGCACGGTGAGGTCGACCAGCGACACGTTGATCACCGGCACGCGCACGGCCATGCCGGTCAGTTTGCCCGCCAGTTCCGGCAGCACCAGACCTACCGCTTCGGCTGCGCCGGTCTTGCTCGGGATCATGTTCTGCGTGGCCGAGCGGGCACGGTACGGGTCGCTGTGATAGACGTCGGTGAGGTTCTGGTCGTTGGTGTAGGCGTGGATGGTGGTCATCAGGCCGCTTTCGATGCCCAGCTCGCGATGCAGCACCTGCGCCACTGGCGCGAGGCAGTTGGTGGTGCACGAAGCGTTGGAAATGATCTGGTGCGACTGACGCAGAATGTCGTGGTTGACGCCATAAACGACGGTGGCGTCGGCGCCTTTGGCCGGGGCAGAAATGATCACCTTGCGGGCGCCGGCGCTGATGTGCGCGGCGGCTTTGGCACGGTCGGTGAACAGACCGGTGCATTCGAACACTACGTCGATTTTTTCAGCGGCCCACGGCAGGTCGGCCGGGTTGCGAATGGCGCTGACCGCGATGCGGTCGCCATTGACCGTCAGGCTTTCGTTATCGTGCGCCACTTCGGCGTCGAAAGTGCCGTGGACGGTGTCGTATTTAAGCAGATGGGCATTGATCGAACTGTCACCCAGATCGTTGATCGCGACGATCTGCAGGTCTTGACGATAGCCTTGGGTATACAGTGCGCGCAGGACATTACGGCCGATGCGGCCGAAACCATTGATTGCAATTCGAAGAGTCATGGAACAGCGCCGCCGTCGTTTTGTTGTTGGAATTACAAGATTATTCGCATAAAAATAGAAAACAAGCCTTTTTAGTGGCAATATTTTGTTTTATCTACAACGAGTGACCTGAATCAACTGGTCCGAATGGTCAAAAAAGCCGTCTGTCATTCCAACAACAACGGCGTTTGATCAGCATAGACAATCAGGTCGCCACATCCGTTAGCCTGGAGTTCTACACATGCATCCCCGCGTTCTTGAGGTCACCGAACGGCTTATCGCCCGCAGCCGCGCCACGCGTCAGGCTTACCTTGCATTGATTCGCGGCGCCGCCACCGACGGCCCGATGCGCGGCAAGCTGCAATGCGCCAACTTCGCCCACGGCGTGGCCGGTTGCGGCACTGAAGACAAGCACAGCCTGCGGATGATGAACTCGGCGAACATCGCCATTGTGTCTTCGTATAACGACATGCTTTCGGCGCACCAGCCGTACGAAGTCTTTCCACAACAGATCAAGAACGCCCTGCGCGAAATCGGCTCGGTCGGCCAGTTCGCCGGCGGCACTCCGGCCATGTGCGATGGCGTGACCCAGGGTGAGCCGGGCATGGAACTGAGCCTGCCCAGCCGCGAAGTGATCGCGATGTCCACCGCCGTGGCGTTGTCGCACAACATGTTCGACGGCGCGCTGATGCTCGGCATCTGCGACAAGATCGTTCCGGGCCTGATGATGGGTTCGCTGCGTTTCGGTCATCTGCCAACGATCTTCGTACCGGGCGGGCCGATGGTTTCGGGGATTTCCAACAAGGAAAAAGCCGACGTCCGCCAGAAGTACGCCGAAGGCAAGGCCACCCGCGAAGAACTGCTGGAATCGGAGATGAAGTCCTACCACAGCCCGGGCACCTGCACCTTCTACGGCACCGCCAACACCAACCAGTTGCTGATGGAAGTCATGGGCCTGCACCTGCCGGGCGCGTCTTTCGTCAACCCGAACACGCCGCTGCGCGACGCGCTGACCCGCGAAGCCGCGCATCAAGTCACGCGCCTGACCAAGCAGAATGGCAACTTCATGCCGATCGGCGAAATCGTCGACGAGAAGGCGCTGGTCAACTCCATCGTTGCCCTGCACGCCACCGGCGGCTCGACCAACCACACCCTGCACATGCCGGCCATCGCCATGGCCGCTGGCATTCAACTGACCTGGCAGGACATGGCCGACCTCTCCGAAGTCGTCCCGACCCTGAGCCACGTCTACCCCAACGGCAAAGCCGACATCAACCACTTCCAGGCAGCGGGCGGCATGTCGTTCCTGATCCGCGAACTGCTCGGCGCCGGCCTGCTGCATGAAGACGTCAACACTGTGCTCGGCCATGGCCTGAGCCAGTACACCAAAGAGCCGTTCCTCGATAACGGCGAGCTGGTCTGGCGCGAAGGCCCGACCGACAGCCTCGACGAAAACATCTTGCGTCCGGTGTCCCGTGCGTTCTCGCAAGAGGGCGGCTTGCGGGTGATGGAAGGCAACCTCGGTCGCGGCGTGATGAAGGTTTCTGCCGTTGCGCTGGAGAACCAGATCGTCGAAGCACCGGCGATGGTGTTCCAGGATCAACAAGACCTGGCGGACGCATTCAAGGCCGGTCTGCTGGAGAAGGATTTTGTCGCCGTGATGCGCTTCCAGGGCCCGCGTTCCAACGGCATGCCCGAGCTGCACAAGATGACGCCGTTCCTCGGCGTGTTGCAGGATCGCGGCTTCAAGGTGGCGCTGGTGACTGACGGGCGCATGTCCGGCGCGTCGGGGAAAATCCCCGCAGCGATTCACGTCAGCCCGGAAGCTTATGTCGGTGGCGCTTTGGCGCGCGTGCAAGAGGGCGATATCATCCGCGTCGATGGCGTCAAAGGCACCTTGGAACTGAAGGTCGACGCCGCAGAATTTGCAGCGCGCGAACCTGCCAAGGGCCTGTTGGGCAACAACATTGGCAGCGGCCGCGAGCTGTTTGGCTTCATGCGCATGGCCTTCAGCTCGGCGGAGCAGGGCGCCAGCGCCTTCACTTCTGCCCTGGAGACGCTTAATTGAAACTGGCTTTGGTCGGTGACATCGGAGGCACCAACGCGCGGTTCGCGTTGTGGCAAAACCAGCAACTGCAATCGGTTCAGGTGCTGGCCACGGCCGACTTTGCCACCCCGGAAGAGGCAATCGCCTTGTACCTGAGCGGGCTCGGCCTGGCGCCGGGTTCGATCGGCTCGGTATGCCTGTCTGTGGCAGGTCCGGTGAGTGGCGATGAATTCAAGTTCACCAACAATCACTGGCGGCTCAGCCGCAGCGCGTTCTGCAAGACCTTGCAGGTCGAGCAGTTGTTGCTGACCAACGACTTCTCGGCGATGGCGCTGGGCATGACCCGCTTGCAGCCCGGCGAATTCCGCGTGGTTTGCGAAGGCACGCCGGAGCCTCTGCGCCCGGCAGTAGTCATCGGCCCGGGCACTGGCCTGGGTGTCGGCACCTTGCTCGATCTCGGCGAAGGGCGCTTTGCCGCGTTGCCGGGCGAGGGCGGCCACGTCGATCTGCCGCTGAGCAGTCCGCGCGAAACGCAACTGTGGCAACACATCTACAACGAGATCGGCCATGTCAGCGCGGAAACCGCGTTGAGCGGCGGCGGCCTGCCGCGGCTGTACCGGGCGATCTGCGCGGTGGATGGCCATGAGCCGAAGCTTGAGACGCCGGAAGCGATCACCGCCGCCGGTCTGGCCGGTGATCCGATTGCTTTGGAAGTGCTCGAGCAATTCTGCTGCTGGCTGGGTCGCGTCGCCGGCAACAACGTGCTCACCACCGGCGCGCGCGGTGGCGTGTTCATCGTTGGCGGGGTGATTCCACGCTTCGCCGATTTCTTCCTCGCCAGCGGCTTCGCCCGCTGCTTCGCCGACAAAGGCTGCATGAGCGATTACTTCAAAGGCATCCCGGTGTGGCTGGTGACCGCGCCGTACTCCGGCCTGGTCGGCGCCGGTGTGGCGCTGGATCAAGCAACAACTGCATAGAGATCGTTCCCACGCTCCGCGTGGGAATGCCTCAAGGGACGCTCCGCGTCCAGTGACGCGGAGCGTCACGGGCTGCATTCCCACGCAGAGCATGGGAACGATCAACAGGCGACAAATTTTCCAGGTTCATCAGGCATAATCCGCCCCAACTCCAACAACAAGGATGCCTTCGAAGTGAGCTCAGTCAACAAGTCGATATTGTTGGTCGATGACGACCAGGAAATACGCGAGTTGCTGGAAACCTACCTGACCCGCGCCGGGTTTCAGGTGAGGGCCACCGCCGATGGTGCCGGTTTTCGTCAGGCGCTCAACGAGGCGCCGAGCGATCTGGTGATCCTCGATGTCATGCTGCCCGACGAAGACGGTTTCAGCCTGTGCCGCTGGGTACGCCAGCATCCGCGTCAGGCGCAGGTGCCGATCATCATGCTGACCGCCAGTTCCGACGAAGCCGACCGGGTGATCGGTCTGGAACTTGGCGCTGATGACTACCTCGGCAAACCGTTCAGCCCGCGCGAACTGCAAGCGCGGATCAAGGCCCTGCTGCGTCGCGCACAATTCGCCCACGAACGCAGCGGCAGCGAAGTGCTGGTCTTCGACGACTGGCGCCTGGACACGGTCAGTCATCGGCTGTTCCACACCGACGGCGAGGAAGTGATTCTTTCCGGCGCTGATTTCGCTCTGCTGAAACTGTTCCTCGATCATCCGCAGCAAATCCTCGACCGCGACACCATCGGCAACGCCACCCGTGGCCGCGATCTGATGCCGCTCGATCGCATCGTCGACATGGCCGTCAGTCGTTTGCGCCAACGCCTGCGCGACACCGAAAAACCGCCACGGCTGATCCGCACCGTACGTGGCAGCGGTTATCAGTTGGCAGCCAATGTGGTTGCCGGCAATGCTCACTGAGGCGCTGCGCAAATTTGCCAACCGCATACCGGTGCCGCGCTCACTGCTCGGGCGGATGCTGCTGCTGACTCTGCTGGCGGTGCTGTTCGCGCAGACGCTGTCGAGCGTGATCTGGGTGTCGCAACTGCGCGCCACCCAGCTCGAAGGCCTGGTCACCAGTGCCCGCAGCCTGGGGCATTCGATGACCGCCAGCGTCAGCTATTTCCGTTCCTTGCCGGTCGCCTATCGGCCGCTGGTGCTCGATCAGTTGCGCAGCATGGGCGGCACCCGATTTGTCGTGACGCTCAATGACAAACCGCTGGGCATGGACGTGCTGCCGGTGACGCCGCGCAAGGCTGCGGTAATGCAGGCGGTGGACGAAGTGCTGCGCCAGTCTCTGGGCCATGACACGGATATTTCGGTGACCTTCGTCAGCCCCGAAGATCTGCGGATTTTCAACGCCGGACTGAAACTTGATGAATTGCCGCGCTCCTGGGCGCATTACGCGCTGACCCTGGAGCCGGTGAATCCGCCGGTGCTGGTCACGCAGATTCAAATGGCCCCGGGCGAGTGGCTGTACATCGCCTCGTTGCTGCCCGAGCCGTACACCAGTCTCGAAGAGCAAGGCCTGCCGGCGCAGCAGGTGTGGTTTATCGTCCTCACCAGCGGCTTTTTGCTGTTGTTCATCGGCCTGCTGGTGCACTGGCAGAGCCGGCCGCTCAAGCGTCTGGCGCGGGCAGCGCGGGATCTGTCGCTGGGTGCCGACGTCGAGCCGGTGGCGGAGGGCGGTGGCAGTGAAGTGGTCGAAGTCGGTCGCGCGTTCAACACCATGCGCGAACGCATCAGCCGCTACCTGATCGAACGCAGCCAGTTGTTCAGCGCGATTTCCCATGACCTGCGCACGCCAATCACCCGCCTGCGCTTGCGCGTCGAGCTGCTCGAGGACGAACAGCTGCAAGCCAAGTTCGGCCGCGATCTGGATGAGCTGGAGCTGCTGGTCAAAGGCGCGCTGCAATGCGTGAAAGACACCGACATCCACGAGAACATCGAGCCGGTGGATCTCAATCATGTCCTCGATTGCCTGGTCGAGCCGTATCTGGCGCCGAACGGCAATGGCCGCGTCACTCAGCATGGCCGCGCGCTGTCGGCATACCCGGGCAAACCACTGGCGCTCAAGCGCTGCATCGGCAACCTGATCGACAACGCCTTGAAGTACGGGCAGAACGCGCATCTGCACATCGATGACGACGACAGCGCCTTTGTTCTGCATGTCGATGATGAAGGGCCGGGCGTGCCGCAGCAGCGGCTGGAGCAAGTGTTCGAGCCGCACTTCCGCTTGGCGGGGCAGCAGCAGGGTTATGGCTTGGGCCTTGGCATTGCGCGCAACATTGCGCATAGCCATGGCGGCGAGGTGACGTTGCAGAACCTGCGTGAAGGTGGGTTGCGGGTGACGTTGCAGTTGCCGCGGTCTGTGGATTGAGTCAAAGCTTTCCCTCACCCTAACCCTCTCCCGGGGGGAGAGGGGACTGATCGGGGGATGCTGCAGACATAGGCCGACCTGACCGTACAACGCCGAATCCATAATCGACTCGGTATTTCAGGTCGGCGGAAAGCTCATTACAACTCGGTCAGCCCCCTCTCCCTCCGGGAGAGGGTTGGGGTGAGGGCTGCTCTTTGTCACGGACTGGTGACAAACCCCGTCCCCTTCGTTACAAGCCCGCCCCGGCCCGTTGTTTAGACTGCCCGCAGTCCTAACAACAAAAAAGGGTCACGCCATGGACACCTTTCACCCAGACTTCAGCAGTTGGCTGAACGCCCCTGCCCACCAGCAATGGCTCGCCGCCGAAGGCCTGCGTCTGCTGGATTTCGCCAAGGCATCACGACTGCCCGAAGGCTTCGGCAATCTCGACGAACGCGGCCGTTTGCCGGCGCAAGCGCAAGCCGAAACCATGAACACCGCGCGCATGACCCACAGCTTCGCCATGGCGCACATTCAGGGCCTGCCGGGGTTTGCCGAGCTGGTCGACCACGGTATCGCCGCGTTGCGCGGGCCACTGCGTGATGCGCTGCACGGCGGCTGGTTTGCGGTTGCCCAGCATCGCGACGACAACACCGGCAAGAACGCCTATCTGCATGCCTTTGTCGCCCTCGCCGCCAGCTCCGCCGTGGTCGCACAACGGCCCGGCGCTCAAGCCTTGCTCGATGACGCAATCGACATCATCGACACTTATTTCTGGAGCGAAGAAGAGGGCGCCATGCGCGAATTCTTCAATCGCGACTGGAGCGAAGAAGAAGCCTATCGCGGCGCCAACAGCAACATGCACGCGACCGAAGCATTCCTCGCGCTGGCTGATGTCACCGAAGATCCGCGCTGGCTGGTGCGCGCCCAGCGCATCGTCGAGCGGGTGATCCATGGCCACGCTGCTGCCAACGACTACATGGTCATCGAACACTTCGATCGCGACTGGCAACCGCTGCGCGAATACAACCACGACAACCCCGCCGACGGTTTCCGTCCTTACGGCACCACGCCGGGCCACGGTTTCGAGTGGGCGCGCTTGCTCCTGCACCTTGAAGCCGCACGGGTACAGGCCGGCATGCTTACGCCGGGCTGGCTGGCGACTGATGCGCAAAAACTCTTCGAAAACAATTGCCGGCACGGCTGGGATGTCGATGGCGCGCCGGGCATTGTCTACACCCTCGACTGGGATAACCGGGCCGTGGTCCGCCATCGCCTGCACTGGACGCATGCCGAAGCCAGCGCCGCCGCCAGTGCCTTGCTCAAACGCACCGGCGACGGGCAATACGAAAGCTGGTACCGGCTGTTCTGGGAATTCTGCGAGACGAATTTCATCGACCGTTGCAACGGCAGCTGGCACCACGAACTCAATCCGCAGAATGTGCCAAGTGCCGATATCTGGCCGGGCAAGCCCGATCTGTATCACGCCTGGCAGGCTGTGCTGATTCCGCGATTGCCGCTGGCGCCGAGCATGGCCACGGCTTTGGCGCGGTTGTCCCGGCCTGTTGCTGTGTAACCATGTCGTGACATTTACGCGTCCCTTCGTTACCTGCGAAGCGAAACGCTCTGTTTAAACTCCGTGCAGCGCAAGCACCAGACTTGCAATGCATAACAACAAGAAAGGTACATCTCGAATGAATGCGATTTCTCGCCTCGCTACTGTCATTTCTGTCGCCTCCCTGTTCCCGCTCGCAATCCTGCCGCTCAGTGTCTCCGCTGCCGATTCCAAAGGTTCGGTCGAAGTCGTGCACTGGTGGACTTCCGGTGGCGAAAAAGCCGCTGTCGATGTGCTCAAGGCCCAAGTCGAAAAAGACGGTTTCACCTGGAAGGACGGTGCTGTCGCCGGTGGTGGCGGTGCGACTGCCATGACCGTGCTGAAAAGCCGTGCCGTTGCCGGCAACCCGCCAGGCGTTGCCCAGATCAAAGGCCCGGACATCCAGGAATGGGCGTCGACCGGCCTGCTCGACACCGACGTTTTGAAAGACGTCGCCAAGTCGGAAAAGTGGGACAGCCTGCTCGACAAGAAAGTCTCCGATACCGTGAAGTACGACGGTGATTACGTGGCCGTGCCGGTGAACATTCACCGCGTGAACTGGCTGTGGATCAACCCGGAAGTCTTCAAGAAAGCCGGCATCACCAAGAATCCAACCACCCTCGAAGAGTTCTACGCAGCCGGCGACAAGCTGAAAGCGGCGGGCTTCATTCCGCTGGCCCACGGCGGTCAGCCTTGGCAGGACAGCACCGTGTTCGAAGCCGTGGTGCTCTCGGTCATGGGCGTGGATGGCTACAAGAAAGCCCTGGTCGATCTCGACAACAAGGCGCTGACCGGCCCGGAAATGGTCAAGGCGCTCACCGAGCTGAAGAAAGTCGCGACCTACATGGACGCGGACGGCAAAGGCCAGGACTGGAACCTCGAAGCGGCCAAGGTCATCAACGGCAAGGCCGGCATGCAGATCATGGGTGACTGGGCCAAGTCCGAATGGACCGCCGCCAAGAAAGTCGCCGGCAAGGACTACGAGTGCGTAGCGTTCCCGGGCACCGACAAGGCATTCACCTACAACATCGACTCGCTGGCCGTGTTCAAGCAGAAGGACGCAGGCACTGCGGCCGGTCAGCAGGACATCGCCAAAGTCGTGCTGGGTGAGAACTTCCAGAAAGTCTTCAGCATCAACAAAGGCTCGATCCCGGTGCGCAACGACATGTTGAACAACATGGATAAGCTCGGCTTCGATTCCTGCGCACAAACCGCAGCCAAGGACTTCCTCGCGGACGCCAAGTCTGGCGGCCTGCAACCAAGCATGGCGCACAACATGGCGACCACGCTGGCGGTGCAGGGCGCGTTCTTTGACGTAGTCACCAACTACATCAACGACCCGAAAGCCGACCCGGCTGATGCGGCGAAGAAACTCGGCGCGGCGGTTCAGTCGGCCAAATAGGCGCCTTGACGGCGAGCTGCAAGCTTCAAGCTTCAAGCTGCAAGTTAAAGGCTTGCGCGCTGCTGGTCTTGTAGCTTGCAGCTTGCAGCTGTTCTTCTCTTTCTTTTCTGGATTTCCCCATGAGTTCTGTTGCTGTGTTCAGCAAGGCCTCGCCGTTCGATGCGTTGCAGCGCTGGCTACCGAAACTGGTGCTGGCGCCGAGCATGTTCATCGTGCTGGTGGGCTTCTATGGCTACATCCTGTGGACGTTCATTCTGTCGTTCACCACCTCGACCTTCCTGCCCAACTACAAGTGGGCCGGTCTGGCGCAATACGCGCGGTTGTTCGACAACGATCGCTGGTGGGTGGCGAGCAAGAACCTCGCCGTGTTCGGCGGCATGTTCATCGGCATCACTCTGGTGATCGGCGTGTTGCTGGCGGTGTTCCTCGACCAGCGCATCCGTCGCGAAGGCTTTATCCGCACCATTTACCTGTACCCGATGGCGCTCTCGATGATCGTCACTGGTACCGCGTGGAAATGGCTGCTCAACCCGGGCATGGGCCTGGACAAATTGTTGCGTGACTGGGGCTGGGAAGGTTTCCGTCTGGACTGGCTGATCGACCCTGATCGCGTGGTCTACTGCCTGGTGATTGCCGCTGTGTGGCAAGCCTCGGGCTTCATCATGGCGATGTTCCTCGCCGGCCTGCGTGGCGTCGATCAATCGATCATCCGTGCTGCGCAGATCGACGGCGCGAGCATGCCGCGCATCTACTGGAAAGTCGTGCTGCCAAGCCTGCGTCCGGTGTTCTTCAGTGCGGTGATGATCCTCGCGCACATCGCGATCAAGAGTTTCGACCTCGTTGCGGCAATGACCGCCGGCGGCCCGGGTTATTCCTCCGACCTGCCAGCGATGTTCATGTATTCCTTCACCTTCAGTCGCGGCCAGATGGGCATGGGCTCGGCCAGTGCGATTCTGATGCTCGGTGCGATCCTCGCGATCATCGTGCCTTACCTGTATTCCGAGCTGAGGACCAAGCGTCATGACTAGTCTTGCTGCCAAACCCGCTATCAGCTTGAGCCGCATCGCGATCTACGCGGTGCTGATCCTTGCGGTGTTCCTCTATCTGGTGCCGCTGGTGGTGATGTTGCTGACCAGCTTCAAGACCCCGGAAGATATCAGCACCGGCAACCTGTTGAGCTGGCCGACCGTGGTCAGCGGCATCGGCTGGGTCAAGGCCTGGGCCACGGTTGACGGCTACTTCTGGAACTCGATCAAGATCACCGTACCGGCGGTAATCATCTCCACCGCGATCGGTGCGTTGAACGGTTACGTGCTGTCGATGTGGCGCTTCCGTGGTTCGCAGTTGTTCTTCGGTCTGTTGCTGTTCGGCTGCTTCCTGCCGTTCCAGACCGTGCTGCTGCCAGCCTCGTTCACCCTCGGCAAGATGGGCCTGGCGAGCACCACCACCGGCCTGGTCTTCGTGCACGTGGTCTACGGTCTGGCGTTCACCACGCTGTTCTTCCGCAACTACTACGTGAGCATTCCCGATGCGCTGGTCAAGGCTGCGCGTCTGGATGGCGCCGGGTTCTTCACGATTTTCCGCCGCATCATTCTGCCGATGTCGACGCCGATCATCATGGTCTGCCTGATCTGGCAGTTCACCCAGATCTGGAACGACTTCCTGTTCGGTGTGGTGTTCTCCAGCGGTGATTCGCAACCGATCACCGTGGCGCTGAACAACCTGGTCAACACCAGCACCGGCGCCAAGGAATACAACGTGGATATGGCAGCGGCGATGATCGCCGGCCTGCCGACCCTGCTGGTCTATGTGGTCGCAGGCAAGTATTTCGTGCGCGGGCTGACGGCCGGCGCGGTCAAGGGGTAATCATGGCTACGCTTGAACTTCGCAACGTAAACAAGACCTACGGGGCCGGCCTGCCGGACACCCTGAAGAACATCGAACTGTCGATCAAGGACGGCGAATTCCTGATCCTCGTCGGCCCGTCGGGCTGCGGCAAATCGACCTTGATGAACTGCATCGCCGGTCTGGAAACCATCACCGGCGGCGCGATCATGATCGGCGACCAGGATGTCAGCGGCATGAGCCCCAAGGATCGCGACATCGCCATGGTGTTTCAGTCCTACGCGCTGTACCCGACCATGAGCGTGCGCGAGAACATCGAGTTCGGCCTGAAGATCCGCAAGATGCCCCAAGCAGCGATCGACGAAGAAGTCGCCCGCGTGGCCAAGCTGTTGCAGATCGAACACCTGCTCAATCGCAAGCCGGGCCAGCTCTCCGGTGGTCAGCAACAGCGCGTGGCGATGGGCCGTGCCTTGGCGCGGCGGCCGAAGATCTATCTGTTCGACGAACCGCTGTCGAACCTCGACGCCAAGCTGCGCGTCGAGATGCGTACCGAAATGAAACTGATGCACCAGCGCCTGAAAACCACCACGGTCTACGTGACCCACGACCAGATCGAAGCGATGACCCTGGGCGACAAGGTCGCGGTGATGAAGGACGGCATCATTCAGCAGTTCGGTACGCCGAAAGACATCTACAACAACCCGGCCAACCTGTTCGTGGCGAGCTTCATCGGTTCGCCGCCGATGAACTTCATTCCCCTGCGTTTGCAGCGCAAGGACGGTCGTCTGCTGGCGCTGCTCGACAGCGGCCAGGCGCGCTGCGAATTGCCGATGAGCATGCAGGACGCCGGGCTTGAAGACCGCGAAGTGATCCTCGGCCTGCGCCCGGAGCAGATCGTGCTGGCGAACGGCGAGGGCAATGGTCTGCCAAGCATCCGCGCCGAAGTGCAGGTCACCGAACCGACCGGTCCGGACACCTTGGTGTTCGTCAATCTGAACGACACCAAGGTCTGCTGCCGACTGGCGCCGGACGTGGCACCGCAGGTAGGCGAAAGCCTGACGCTGCAGTTCGATCCATCGAAAGTGTTGTTGTTCGATGCCAATACCGGCGAGCGTCTGGGCGTTGCGGGCCAGGTGCAGACAGAGACCCGGTCGGCGAATGTGGCGCAGTTCAAAGGGCGCTGAAGTACAAAATGTGGGAGCGAGCCTGCTCGCGAAAGCGGTCTGACATCCAGCATTGATGTCGCCTGATACACCGCATTCGCGAGCAGGCTCGCTCCCACAAAGGAGCACGCGGTGTCCGGCCTGTCGAGCACCGCACTTTATGTAAACCGCGTTAGATAAAAACAGTTAATAACAATAAAGACGAGGATGTAGGGATGAAAAAGAAACACGTCAATGCCCGGTTGATCTGCCAGGTTTCTGCGGCAGCTGCACTGGTGCTGGCCGGTAATGCGATGGCGGCGGATGCGTTCAGCTCCGACTCCAAGTGGATGACCGGCGACTGGGGCGGCGAGCGCACCAAGCTGATCGAGCAGGGTATCGACATCAAGGCCGACTACGTTGGCGAGATGGGCGCCAACCTGAACGGTGGCTACAACGACGACAAGACTGCGCGTTACGCCGACCAGTTCGGTCTGGGCGTGGCCCTCGACCTGCAGAAACTGTGGGGCTGGGACAACACCCAAGCGAAGATCCAGCTGACCAACCGTAACGGCTACAACATCTCCAACGACCGCGTTGGCGATCCGCGTGCCGGCACCCTCAGCTCCTCGCAGGAAGTCTACGGCCGTGGCCACATGGTGCGTCTGACCCAACTGTGGATCCAGCACCAGTTCTTCGACAACAAGCTCGACGTCAAGGCCGGTTACTTCGGCGAAGGCGAAGACTTCAACACCTTCCCGTGCGACTTCCAGAACCTGGCGTTCTGCGGTTCGCAAGTGGGTAACTGGGCGACCAACATCTGGTACAACTGGCCCGTCAGCCAGGCCGCGATCCGTGTGAAGTACAACATCAACGACGAGCTCTACGCGCAAATCGGTGCGTACAACCAGAACCCGTCGCAGCTGGAACACGGCAACGGCTTCAAGCTCAGCGGCAGCGGCACCAAAGGTACCGTGCTGCCGGTTGAATTGGTCTGGTCGCCGAAGGTCAACAGCCTGCCGGGCGAATACCGCGTCGGTTACTACAAGAGCACGGCCGATGCCGACGACGTTCGCGAAGACGTCAACGGTCTCGATGCGGCAACCACCGGTGATGACTACAAGTCGCACAACAGCAAAAGCGGTTACTGGTTCGTTGCGCAACAGCAACTCACCAGCCACAACGGTGATGCCACTCGCGGCCTGAACATCGCCGCCAACGCGACCTTTCACGACAAGGACACCAACTTCATCGACAACTACCAGTCGGTGATGTTTGTCTACAAAGGCCCGTTCGATGCACGTCCGAAGGATGACATCGGTATCGGCGCTGCGCGTATCCACGTCAACAAGGACGTCAAGCGCAACGCTGAACTGCTGAACGCTGCGAACGGTGTGTCCGACTACGACAACGCCGCGTTCTCGCCGATTCGTGAGACCGAGTACAACTACGAACTCAACTACGGCATCCATGTCACCAACTGGCTGACTGTGCGTCCCAACCTGCAATACATCACCCATCCGGGCGGTGTGGATGAAGTGGACAACGCTTTGGTCGCTGGCCTGAAAATTCAGTCAACGTTCTGACGCGTCTGCGATAAGCTCCTCTCTATGTGCGCATTTTGCGGACAGCCAAGGCTGTCCGCTTTTTTTTGCGAGACCCGCAGAAAGAGTTATGTCGTACCCATTGTGGTGAGGGGATTTATCCCCGCTGGGCTGCGAAGCGGCCCCAAGTCCGATAAGCACAATCTGGCTGATACACCTCGGTGAATGGTTTTCAGGGCCGCTTCGCGACCCAGCGGGGATAAATCCCCTCGCCACAGTATTCAAGGGTCACAAAGGTAATTGTACCCCCATGATTTTCAGGACCGTAGCCAATGCATGAGCATCCGCTGCAACGCTTCTTCAAATCCCTGCGCGAGCGGCCGGTGTTCGCCTGGGAGCGCTATCAGATGCGCGACGTGTTGGTGATCGATCATCCGCTGTGTCAGGCGGTGTTCAGTCGTCAGGGCGCGCAGTTGCTGCATTTTCAGCCGCGCGGGCAGAAGCCGTGGTTGTGGTGCGCGGCGAAGTGGCCGCATGTCGGCGCGATTCGCGGTGGCGTGCCGGTGTGCTGGCCGTGGTATGGCCGTCATCCGAGCGAAAACGCGTGGCCGTCCCATGGTTGGGCGCGACTGCTCGACTGGAAACTGCTCGACAGCAGCAGCGCCGAGGATGGCGTGCGCCTGCACTGGCAATTGCAGCTGTGCGATTGGCAGGTCGACCTGCACGCGCATCTGGGCGAACGCATGGAATTACGCCTGAGCACCGAGCATCAGGACGACATGCCGTGCCAGTTGAGCCAGGCTTTGCACGCTTACTGGCGTATAGGCGATGTTGGTGAGATAGCGCTGTCTGGCCTCGAAGGCGCTCAGGGTTATGACCAGTTGAATCGCCAGGTTTGCCAGCAAGAAGGTGAGTTGCGCGTCGATGGCGGCTGTCAGCGGGTGTTCCAGCATGACGGCGAATTGCAGCTCAAGGATCACGCCTGGCAGCGCGAGTTGTGCATCGATACCGGTGACAGCGGCGACACCGTCGTCTGGCATCCCGGCGCGCGGCCGTTGCTGGGGGTGAGCTGGGACGAGGTATCGGAATTCGTTTGCGTAGAAGCAGCAGCGGGCGGCACCGACAGCCTGCACCTGGCGCCGGGGGAGAAGGCGCATTTGAGTTTGCAGGCGTGGGCGGCGGCCTGATCGTTCCCACGCTCTGCGTGGGAATGCAGCCCGGGACGCTCTGCGTCCCTTTCGGAGCCGGAACGCGGAGCGTCCCTTGAGGCATTCCCACGCATAGCGTGGGAACGATCAGCCTTCAGAGATCAATTGAACTCGTCACCCACCGGATACCGGCTCGCATTCAAACTCTCTTTGATCTTGCGCAGATGCGGCTGGAAATCCACGCCACGGCGCAAGGTCATCCCCGTCGCCAGCACATCCAGCACGGTCAACTGAATGATCCGCGACGTCATCGGCATGTAAATGTCGGTGTCTTCCGGCAACGGAATGTTCAGGCTCAAAGTACTGGCCTTGGCCAGCGGTGAGTTCTCCGCCGTCAGGCCCAAAACCGAAGCACCGTTCTCCCGGGCGATCCGCGCCACTTCCACCAGCTCGCGGGTACGCCCGGTGTAGGAAATGATCACGAACAGCTCACCGGTGTGCGCCACCGAAGCAATCATTCGCTGCATCAGCACATCGGCATGCGCAGTGACCGCAAGGTTGAAGCGGAAGAACTTGTGCTGCGCATCCAGCGCCACCGGGGCAGAGGCGCCGAGGCCGAAGAAGTGGATCTGCCGGGCCTGGATCAACAGGTCGACGGCGCGGCTGATCAGGTTCGGGTCGAGTGCCTGGCAAGCACTATCCAGGGAAGCGATGGCGCTGCCGAAAATCTTCTGCGTGTACGCCTCGGGATTGTCGTCAGCCTCGACCGCGCGGCTGACATACGCCGCGCCACTGGCCAGGCTCTGCGCCAATTGCAGCTTGAGCTCGGGATAGCCGCTGACACCGAACGAACGGCAGAAACGGTTGACCGTCGGTTCGCTCACCGAGGCGGCCTGGGCGAGGGCGGCGATGCTGAAGCGGGTGGCCTGCTGCGGGTTGAGCAGGATCACCTCGGCGACCTTACGTTCGGCCTTGTTCAGCTCTTCAAGGCGACTCTGGATCTGTTCCAGTAAATTTCGCACGCGGTCCATATGGAATTCCTGATTCACCGACGCAGAGTTGCGTCGGGCTATGCAAATTGGGCCTTTGATATGGCCCGTGACGGTGGCCTATCCTACTGATGCGTCCGGGCGACCACCACTCGGAATGAGTATTCTGCGAAAATGTTGTGGTTATTACTACATTTTCCCTTGAGTGATGCCTTGAAAAAAGGTATTTGTAGCTTAACTTGATAAAAGAACAAACATCATGCCTTCCATTACGGTTGAACCGTGCACCTTTGCCTTGTTCGGCGCGCTTGGCGATCTGGCCCTGCGCAAGCTGTTTCCTGCCCTGTATCACCTTGACGGTGCCGACCTGCTGCACGAGGACACGCGCATCATCGCGCTGGCCCGTGAGCCCGGCAGCGAGCAGCAGCACATGGCGTTCATCGCCGCCGAATTGCGCCGTTACGTCGGTAAAGAGCTGAACGAAACCGTAGCCGAGCGCTTTCTCGCGCGCCTGACCTATCTGCACGTCGACTTCCTCAAGGCTGAGGATTACGTGGCGCTGGCGGAACTGGCCGGCAGCAGCCAGCGCATGATTGCCTACTTCGCTACTCCGGCGGCGGTATACGGCGCGATCTGCGAAAACCTCGAGAAAGTCGGTCTGGCCGAGAACACTCGCGTGGTGCTGGAAAAACCGATCGGCTCTGACCTGGAGTCGTCGCGCAAGGTCAACGATGCCGTCGCGCAGTTTTTCCCGGAAGACCGCACCTACCGCATCGACCACTACCTGGGCAAAGAAACCGTTCAGAACCTGATCGCCCTGCGCTTCGCCAACAGCCTGTTCGAAACCCAGTGGAACCAGAATTACATCTCCCACGTGGAAATCACCGTGGCCGAGAAGGTCGGCATCGAAGGCCGTTGGGGCTATTTCGACAAGGCCGGCCAGCTGCGCGACATGATCCAGAATCACCTGTTGCAGCTGCTCTGCCTGATTGCCATGGATCCGCCGGCCGACCTGTCCGCCGACAGCATCCGTGACGAGAAAGTGAAAGTGCTCAAGGCGCTCGCGCCGATCAGCCCGGAAGGCCTGACCACACAAGTGGTGCGCGGCCAGTACATCGCCGGCCACAGCGAGGGCAAATCCGTTCCGGGTTACCTCGAAGAACCGAATTCCAACACCCAGAGCGACACCGAAACCTTCGTCGCCCTGCGTGCCGACATCCGCAACTGGCGCTGGGCCGGCGTGCCGTTCTACCTGCGTACCGGCAAGCGCATGCCGCAGAAGCTGTCGCAGATCGTCATCCACTTCAAGGAACCGTCGCACTACATCTTCGCCCCGGAGCAGCGTCTGCAGATCAGCAACAAACTGATCATCCGCCTGCAACCGGACGAAGGCATTTCCTTGCGCGTGATGACCAAGGAGCAGGGCCTGGACAAGGGCATGCAACTGCGCAGCGGGCCGCTGCAACTGAATTTCTCCGACACCTGGCGTAGCGCGCGGATCCCCGATGCCTACGAGCGGTTGTTGCTGGAAGTGATGAACGGCAATCAGAACCTGTTTGTCCGTAAAGATGAAATCGAAGCCGCGTGGAAGTGGTGTGACCAGCTGATCGCCGGGTGGAAGAAATCCGGTGACGCGCCCAAGCCGTATGCGGCCGGGTCGTGGGGGCCGATGAGCTCCATTGCTTTGATCACGCGGGACGGGAGGTCGTGGTATGGCGATATCTGATGTGCAACTGCCGACGGGCGTGACTGCCCGCGAATTCAACAGCCCGGTGCTGCTCGCCGAAGGCCTGGCGCTGAACGTTGCCAAGCAACTGAGCGAGGCCATTGCCGCGCGCGGCAACGCGGTGCTGGTGGTGTCCGGCGGGCGCAGCCCGGTAGCGTTCTTCCAGCACCTGGCCAAGCAGGAGCTGGACTGGTCGAAGGTCGTCGTGACCCTGGCCGACGAACGCTGGGTACCGGTTGAACATGCCGACAGCAATGCCGGCCTGCTCAAGCAGTATCTGCTCAAAGGCCCGGCAGCCAAGGCGCAGTTCCTCAGCCTCTACAGCGCGGCGGCCAACGTCGAGCAGGCTGCGGAACAGGCCGATCGTCTGCTCGGCGAACTGCCGCCGATCGACGTGCTGGTATTGGGCATGGGCGATGACGGTCACACCGCGTCGCTGTTCCCCGACAGCCCGAACCTCGGCGAAGCCCTGCAAGCCGATGGCACGCGCCGCTGCTGGCCGATGCTGGCACCCAGCGTGCCACGTCAGCGCCTGACCATGAGCCGCGCGCTGCTGGCCTCGGCCCGGCACAAGATTCTGTCGATTTCCGGTCAATCGAAACTGACCACCCTGAATGCCGCGCTGGCATCCGATGACGTTGCGGCCATGCCGGTGCGCGCGTTTCTGCAACCTACGTTAGAGATTTACTGGTGCCCATGAGCCAAGGAACAGCCGCTATGACAACCCCATCCCCGACCGTTTCCATGGCGGACAAAGTTGCCCTGATCGACAGTCTCTGCGCCAAGGCGCGGATCCTGCCAGTGATCACCATCGCCCGCGAACAGGACGTGCTGCCACTGGCCGACGCCCTCGCCGCCGGTGGCCTGACCGCGCTGGAAGTGACCCTGCGTTCGCAGTTCGGCCTCAAGGCCATTCAGATCCTGCGCGAACAGCGCCCGGAACTGATGACCGGTGCCGGCACCGTGCTCGACCGCAATATGCTCGCAGCGGCGGAAGCGGCCGGTTCGCAATTCATCGTCACCCCGGGCATCACCCGTGACCTGCTCGAGGCCAGCGTCGACAGCCCGATTCCGCTGTTGCCGGGCATCAGCAACGCTTCGGGGATCATGGAAGGCTACGGTCTGGGCTATCGCCGCTTCAAGCTGTTCCCGGCGGAAGTCAGCGGTGGCGTGGCGGCAATCAAGGCGCTCGGCGGCCCGTTCGGCGAAGTGAAGTTCTGCCCGACTGGCGGCGTCGGCCCGGCCAATATCAAGAGCTACATGGCGCTGAAAAACGTCATGTGCGTGGGCGGTAGCTGGATGCTTGATCCGGAGTGGATCAAGAACGGCGACTGGGCGCGCATTCAGGAATGCACCGCCGAGGCCCTGGCGCTGCTGGACTGATCTTTACCCCTACACCTCGTTGTGTGCTTTACGGCTTTATGGTGCGCTTGGTCGGCGCACCTTTTTTTTGCGCTGAAAAAACTGCCGATACATGCCGCGATACATAGTTACTGCACGCTGGCTTTTTCACGGGGTTAATCTGCGTCCATCTTATGGAAGAGAGAACGCCTCATGGACGACCGTCAGTCTCTGACCCTTACACCACAATCCCGTTATCAACCGAAGCAACTTCCCCTCGGTCGCCCCGCAGCCGATTCCCAAGTGCGCAATATCAGCCAGGGGGTCGAAGGCCTGCCGCTGATCCTGCGTCTGTCGCTGGTCGATGCGATGACCAGCGAGCCGGTCATCGGCGCGCTGGTGCGCATTCAACAGCGTGTCGATGGCGACACCAGCCTGGGCGGCAGTCAATCGACCGACAGCCATGGCATCGTCCGTTTCACCAGTGTCTATCCGGATCGGCCGGCGCACGGGGCTGCTTGCCTGAAGCTGAACGTATTCATTCACGGCGACGAAGCAGGAGCGCAAGCTCACCACGAGGCCTGGGCCGGCACCTTGCACCTCCCAGGTCGCTGCGGCTGTGAAGGTGCCGCCGAGGACGCCTTGCAGTTGGTATTGCAGCCGATCGCCGGCGCCGATCTTGAAGACGGCGCCTTCGCCTGCCAGACCCTCGGCATCGACACCTTCGCCGTGTCGTCGCAGCTTGGCCTCGAAGGCTACGAAAAAAACTCCGGAGCGCCGTTCTAGCGCAGTTGGTCCAGCGCCCGAACCAACTGCTCGATCTCGCCAGCCGTGGTGGTCAGCCCCGGGGTGATGCGGATACAAGGACCGCACGCGGCGCCGGTGCGCACCACGGTGAACAGGTTGAATTCGCTGAGCAGACGCTCGGCCATGACCTGCTGATCGGCATGCCGGGTGAAGCGCAGCGCGGTGATCCCGCAATACAGTTGCGGGTCGTCCGGCGTCAGCACCTCGATGCCCGGCAGGTGTCGCACGGCGCTGACCCACAGGTTGCGCAGGTAATTCAGGCGAGGGCTTTTGGCTGCGGCGCCGCCGAGCGCGTCGTGCTCTTCGAACACCAGCGGCAAGGTCATCAGCGCCGGGATGTTCGGCGTGCTGTACGAGGTGCGTGCGCGGATATCGGTAACCGGGTAATGCATCTCGCCCATGTCCGGATCGATGTCGGCCAGACGCTGCGGGGCGATATAGATGAAGCCGAGGGTCAGCGGTGCGCCGATCCATTTGTGCAGGTTGTAACCGGCAAAAGCGATGCCCAACGCTTGCAGGTCGAATTCAATCTGGCCGAGGGCGTGGGCACCGTCGAGGATGATGTCGACGCCATGCTCTTTGGCCAATGCGGCGATGGCTTGCACCGGCATGACCAGACCGGTGCGATGGGTGACATGGGTCAGGGCCATCAGTTTGAGTTTCGGGTGGCGGATGAAAGCTTCGCGGTAGCTTTCCAGCAGGCTGTCGAAACTGGCGGGATGGTGGTGGGTAATCTCGATGACCTCAACGCCACGCTGTTGCGCCAGCCAGCGCATGGCGCCCTTGACCGTGTCGTACTCAAGATCACAGATCAGCACCTGATCGCCCGGTTGCAGGCTATTGTAATTGCGGATCAGCGATTGCAGGCCTTCGGTGGCATTGCGCGTCAGCGCCACGCTTTGCGCGCGCACGCCGATCAGTTCGGCCAGTTGCGCGCGGATTTCGAGGTTGTCGTGCTGCTCAAAGCGCTGGCGTGCATAAATCGAGTTACTGGTGTTGATCAGCTCGATGTTGCGCTGGTATTCCTCGATCACTGTGCGCGACATGCGCCCGAAGTAACCGTTTTCCAGGTTGACCGGGCCGGGCTGCACATCGTATCGGTCGGCAAAGGTTTGCCAGAAGGCTTCGTCACGGGCGCGGCGGGTGTTGTCAGGCATGGTCGGCAAGGCTCAAGAGGGAAGGGCGCGTCAGTGGCGCGGGGCGGGTTTGCCGTGTTTGGCGCGCAGCGGCTCGAGCAGGTCGGACAGGCCGTTGTGGTCGATCTCCTGCATCAACGCCAATAGGCCACCGAGTTCACCGTGGGGAAAGCCTTCACGGGCGAACCAGTTCAGATAGGGGCCAGGCAAGTCGGCAATGATCCGCCCTTTGTATTTGCCGAAGGGCATCTCGCGGGTGATCAGCAGTTCGAGTTTTTCCGGATTCATCAGCACGCTTCATCGATTCACATGACAGCCTGGAAAATACAGGCATTCTGCATGCAGGCCAAATGACAGATCATGCAAAAAACCAGCATACAGATGGTTCAATCTTTATTAAGTCACTGAAAACAAAGATATTTTTATCTGAAGCGAAGCTGGCACGCACACTGCAATATCCCTTGCATCTTCAACCCATCGCAAGGAATTGAAAAATGACCGACATGAATAAAGAAGCCATTTCTGTACTCAACGACCTGATTGAAACCTGCAAGGACGGTCAGGAAGGGTTCAAGACTTGCGCCGAAGACATCAAGCACCCAGAACTGAAAACCCTGTTCGTGCAGCGCTCCGCCGATTGCGCCACCGCAGCGGCCGAGCTGCAGGCTCAGGTACGTTCGCTGGGCGGTGATCCGGAAACTTCGACCAGCGTTGCCGGTGATCTGCACCGTCGCTGGGTCGACGTCAAATCCATGTTCACCGGTAAAGACGAAGAGGCTGTGCTGAACGAAGCCGAGCGCGGTGAAGATCATGCACTGAAGGCTTATCGTGAAGCGATCGAGAAGATCAACAAGCACAATCTGGTTGGCATCAAGGATCTGGTTGAGCGTCAGTACCACGGCGTACAACGCAACCACGACCAGGTGAAAGCCCTGCGTAACCAGGCTCGTGCGAACTCGTAAGAGTTAGTCGGCTGAAAAAAAACGCCAGCTTGTCTGGCGTTTTTTTGTGCCCGCAGGAAAAGCCCCTCACCCTAGCCCTCTCCCGGAGGGAGAGGGGACTGACCGAGGTGAATGCCGGAGTTACGCCGACTTGAGCGATCTGAGTTGAACTCTGGTTCTGGAAGGTCTTGAAGATCGCCCGCGCCGAGCGCAGGATTTGAATCCGATGCAGATCAGCTCCCTTTTCCCCTCGCCCCCTTGGGGGAGAGGGCTGGGGTGAGGGGGTAGCAATCTACCTGACACTTCCCAATCATCAGCCAATACTGATCGCCGGCAATGTCGGCAACGTCACCGTCTGCTGTTTGCGCGGTGCGAGAATTTCGGCCTCGCCATCCACCACCAATTCATCACGCTGATTGAATACCCGAGTAGCAATGCGCACGCGGAATTTCGGCAGTTTCTCCAGAATCTCCAGGCGCACCGTCAACGTGTCGCCGATCTTCACCGGCTTCTGAAAGCTCATCTGCTGACCGATATAGATAGTGCCCGGCCCAGGCAATTCACAGGCCACCGCTGCGCTGATCAGCGCACCGCTGAACATGCCGTGGGCGATGCGTTCCTTGAACATGCTGGCGGCGGCAAATTCGGCGTCCAGGTGCACCGGGTTGTGGTCGCCCGACATCGCGGCGAACAGCTGAATGTCGCGCTCTTCGACAGTCTTGCTGTAGCTGGCGGTCTGGCCGACTTCAAGGGCTTCGTAAGGGATGTTGGTAACCTGGGTCATCGGTTTCGATTCCTGTGACGGATTTCAGTCAATCCACAAAAAATTATTCGCTGCGCTGTGGGCGCCGGTGGCTCAGGGCCTGGTCGATCCAGGCGAGCACATCGGTAGTCACTTCGTCGCGATTGCTTTCATTGAACAATTCGTGCCGGGCCTGCGGGTAGATCTTCAGTTGCAGGTGCTGGCTGCCGGCCCTGCGCAAGGCATTGGCCAGATCTGTCAGACGCTTGCCCTCGCTCACCGGATCACATTCACCGCCAATCACCAGCAGCGGCAGGCCCGGATCGATCTGCGCGAGATTGGACGCTTTGCTGATTTGCTGCAACCCACCGAGCAGGTCGATCCACAGCTGATTGGTGCAGCGAAAGCCGCACAACGGGTCGGCGGCGTACTTGTCGACCTCGGCCGAGTCGCGGCTCAGCCAGTCGAAACGGGTGCGCACCGGTTTGAATTTATTGTTGAACGAGCCGAACGACAGCCACTCGATCAACGCACTGCGGCCCTTGCCGCCCTGACGCAGTTTTTCCAGCCGGGCAATCTGCCGGGCGGCGCGATAGAGGGCCACCGGCTGGAAATTCGAGCCGCTGAGAATCGCCCCGTGCAGACTGGCGCTGTGGTGCAGCAGATAGGCCTGGGCGATGTAGCTGCCCATGCTGTGGCCGAGCAGGATGATCGGCACGCCGGGATGTTGCTGGCCGATGTGCTGATTGAGGCTGGCCAGATCGCCAACCACCTTGCACCAGCCATCGTCATCGGCGAAATGGCCAAGGGTGCCGTTGTCGGCGGTACGACCATGGCCGCGCAGATCCGGGGCGTAGACGCCATAGTCTTTGTCGCAAAACGTGTCAGCGAGCCGCGTGTACCGAGCGCTGTGTTCGGCCATGCCATGGGCCAGCAGAATCACCGCTTTCAATGGCGTGGCTGGCAGCCAGCGGTTGACGTACAGGCGGCTGCGGTCACTCGCGTCCAGCCAGAAGGTGTCGTGGGTCATGGCGATTCCTTTGCTCAGCATCGCCACAGTGTATAGCGCGTCTGATCAGCTCACGCCACGGCAGGAAGATTCACGGGATCAATGAGGGCTTGCGTCATATTTGCCTCAATGGCCATAGCTGCTAGTGTCCGTGAAGCTCCGCTTTGTGCTTTTCGCCTTCCATGGACGAAGCAGAAACGACAGAAAGCGGCTCCCGGATCGGCTCAGGTAACGAGGACAAGAACAATGCAACCTGATTTCTGGAATGACAAACGCCCGGCCGGCGTACCGCTGGACATCGACATGGGCGAGTTCAAGTCGGTCATCGAAGTGTTTGAGCGTTCCTGCAAGAAGTTCGCTGACCGCCCGGCGTTCAGCAGCATGGGCATCACCCTGACCTACGCCGAACTCGAGCGCCAGAGCGCGGCGTTCGCCGGTTATCTGCAGGCCCATACCGATCTGGTGCCGGGGGATCGCATTGCGGTGCAGATGCCCAACGTTCTGCATTATCCGATTGCCGTGTTCGGCGCGCTGCGCGCCGGGCTGATCGTGGTCAATACCAACCCGTTGTATACGCCACGGGAAATGCGCCACCAGTTCAAGGATTCCGGCGCGCGCGCGCTGGTCTATCTGAACCTGTTCGGGCAGAAAGTCCAAGAAGTGCTGCCCGACACTGACATCCAATATTTGATCGAAGCGAAGATGGGCGACCTGATGCCCACCGCCAAAGGCTGGCTGGTCAACACCGTGGTCAGCAAAGTGAAGAAACTGGTTCCCGAGTATTCGCTGCCGCAGGCCACTTCGTTCAAAAGCGCGCTGCGCATGGGCCGCGGCCTGGGCATCAAGCCGCTGAACGTCGGCCTCGATGACATCGCCGTGCTGCAATACACCGGCGGCACCACCGGCCTGGCGAAGGGCGCGATGCTCACCCACGGCAATCTGGTGGCGAACATGCAGCAGGTGCGCGCCTGTCTGGCTCAGCTCGGCCCGGACGGTCAGCCGCTGTTGCGCGAAGGCCAGGAAGTGATGATTGCGCCGCTGCCGCTGTACCACATCTATGCCTTCACCGCGAATTGCATGTGCATGATGGTCTCGGGCAACCACAACGTGCTGATCTCCAATCCGCGCGACATCGCCGGCTTCATCAAGGAACTGAAAAACTGGCGCTTCTCGGCGCTGCTGGGTTTGAACACCTTGTTCGTTGCGCTGATGGATCACCCTGATTTCAAGACCCTGGATTTCTCCAGCCTCAAGCTCACCAACTCCGGCGGTACCGCGCTGGTCAAAGCCACCGCCGAGCGCTGGGAGCAGATGACCGGTTGCCGTATCACCGAAGGCTACGGCCTGACCGAAACCTCGCCGGTGGCGTGCACCAACCCTTACGGCGATCAGTCGCGCCTGGGCACTGTCGGCTTGCCGGTGCCGGGCACGCTGGTGAAAATCATCAACGATGACGGCGTCGAACAGCCGCTGGGCGAGCGCGGCGAGCTGTGCATCAAAGGCCCGCAGATCATGAAGGGTTACTGGAACAAACCCGAAGCCACCGCCGAAGTGCTGGATGCCGAGGGCTGGTTCAAGTCCGGCGATATCGCCGTGATCGACCCGGACGGTTTTGTGCGCATCGTCGATCGCAAGAAGGACATGATCATCGTCTCCGGTTTCAACGTGTACCCCAACGAAATCGAAGACGTAGTCATGGCCCACCCGAAAGTCGCCAACTGCGCGGTCATCGGCGTGCCGGACGAACGTTCGGGAGAGGCGGTGAAGCTGTTTGTGGTGGCGCGGGAGAGCGGGGTCAGCCTGGAAGAGCTGAAGGCGTACTGCAAAGAGAATTTCACGGCCTACAAGGTGCCGAAACACATCGTGCTGCGTGAGTCGTTGCCGATGACGCCTGTAGGGAAAATTCTGCGGCGCGAGTTGCGGGATATCGCCTAGGTCTGAACCGCAGCGCTTGTGACATTCGCGAGCAGGCTCGCTCCCACAGGTATCGATGGTTTCTGTGGGAGCGAGCCTGCTCGCGAATCTTTTGTGCCCGCTGAATTCGGGGGTTTTGGGGAGTTATAGGATTTTTGCTCTAAAATGACCGCTGGCAAGTCTTGAGTCATCAATATGACTGTAGGGGCCTCTTTTGGCTCTGGTCGACCCTTGGCAAAGCTGCTACTCTCGGCGCGCTTTGTGACTTCTCGGCCTGTAAAACGCCGGATTCACCAATACAAAACACACACCAATAATAATCGCATCAAATGCGGTGAAGAATTCGCGTTGCTGAGGAGTGGGCTTCCATGATCGAAGACTTTTGGAAGGATAAGTACCCGGCTGGAATCGCAGCCGAGATCAATCCAGACGAGTATCCGAACATTCAGGCAGTGTTGAAGCAATCCTGCCAACGCTTCGCCAACAAACCGGCTTTCAGCAACCTCGGCAAGACAATCACCTACGGTGAGCTGTACGAGCTGTCCGGGGCCTTTGCCGCGTATCTGCAACAGCATACCGACTTGCAGCCCGGTGATCGAATCGCCGTGCAACTGCCCAACGTCCTCCAGTACCCGGTCGCGGTCTTCGGTGCCATTCGCGCCGGGCTGATCGTGGTCAACACCAACCCGCTGTACACCGCGCGGGAAATGGAACACCAATTCAACGACTCCGGCGCCAAAGCCCTGGTGTGCCTGGCGAACATGGCGCACCTGGCCGAAGCCGTGGTGCCGAAGACCGGCGTCAAGCACGTCATCGTCACCGAAGTCGCCGACCTGCTGCCGCCGATCAAGCGCCTGCTGATCAACAGCGTCATCAAGTACGTGAAGAAAATGGTCCCGGCCTATCACTTGCCCAAAGCCATCAAATTCAACGACGTCCTGAGCAAGGGCCACGGCCAGCCAGTGGCCGAAGCCAACCCGGACAGCGGCGATGTCGCGGTGCTGCAATACACCGGCGGTACCACCGGCGTGGCCAAGGGCGCGATGCTGACGCACCGCAACCTGGTCGCCAACATGCTGCAATGCAAGGCGCTGATGGGCTCCAACCTCAACGAAGGCTGCGAGATCCTGATCACGCCGCTGCCGCTGTATCACATCTATGCGTTCACCTTTCATTGCATGGCGATGATGCTGATCGGCAACCACAACATCCTGATCAGCAACCCACGCGACCTGCCGGCGATGGTCAAGGAACTGTCGAAGTGGAAGTTCAGCGGTTTTGTCGGTCTGAACACGCTGTTCGTGGCGCTGTGCAACAACGAAGGTTTCCGCAAGCTGGATTTCTCCGCGCTGAAAGTCACCCTGTCCGGCGGCATGGCCCTGCAACTGGCTGCGGCCGAGCGCTGGAAAGCCGTGACCGGTTGCGCCATCTGCGAAGGCTACGGCATGACCGAAACCAGCCCGGTGGCCACGGTCAACCCGATCCAGCACATCCAGATCGGCACCATTGGCATTCCGGTACCGTCGACCCTGTGCAAAGTCATCGACGATGCCGGTGTCGAGCAGCCGCTGGGTGAAATCGGCGAGCTGTGCGTCAAGGGCCCGCAAGTGATGAAGGGTTACTGGCAGCGTCAGGAAGCCACCGATGAAATGCTCGACAGCGACGGCTGGCTGAAAACCGGTGACATCGCGCTGATCCAGCCGGACGGCTACATGCGCATCGTTGATCGCAAGAAGGACATGATTCTGGTGTCTGGCTTCAATGTCTATCCGAACGAACTGGAAGACGTGCTGGCGACTTTGCCGGGCGTATTGCAGTGTGCGGCGATCGGCGTGCCGGACGAGAAATCGGGTGAGGCGATCAAGATTTTCATCGTCGCCAAACCGGGCGTGACCCTGACCAAAGAGCAGGTCATGGACCACATGCGCGCCAACGTTACCGGCTACAAAGTGCCGCGTTCGGTGGAGTTCCGCGATGCGCTGCCGACCACCAACGTCGGCAAGATCCTGCGCCGCGAATTGCGGGATGAAGAACTGAAGAAGATCAAGGCCAAGTCTGCCGCGTAATAAAAAGCCCCGCAGATGCGGGGCTTTTTGTTGGTGAACTGATCGTTCCCACGCTCCGCGTGGGAATGCCGCCCCGGACGCTCCGCGTCCAGCACTGCAGGGACGCAGAGCGTCCCGAGATGCATTCCCACGCAGAGCGTGGGAACGATCAAGTGCAATCCTACTGACGAAACGGTGCAAAATTCACATTGGTTCCGGCCGGTCGCATGTCCTGCAGATACGAATCCTTGTCCGCACTCAATTCCAGGCTCAGCGCCGCCTTGCGTTTGCCTTCGTTGCGAATCACCAGGCCTTCGAGCTTTTCGCGCAGGAACACCGTCGGCACTTTCAGGTGCAGCAACTCATCGGTGGCCGGGGTGTGCAGCAGCAAGTGAATCCACTCGTACTGACCGATGGCCAGACGCGACACCGGCAGGTCGAACCACCAGATGTTGCGGTTACGGTTCAGTTCGGCGAAGTGGCAGTTGTTGGTGCCGAGCACGGCGCCGCCCAGTTCCTGGTTGCGACGGGCGATGGCCTGGGTTTTATTGAGCTTCATGACATTCCTGCGAATCGGTGTGCCGGGCTCAGCGCCCGTAGGCTGAGCATTCTCGGGGCAACGCCGGCAAACATAAAGCGCAACCTGCATGCCACGACGAAATGCCAGCAAAATAAATGAAACTCGGCGCAAAGCGCACCGGTCAATCGTTACGTAATGACTTTTCTTCCCTTTATGCTTCACGGAGAAACACCATGAGTAGCACAGGCGATAAAGTAAAAGGCATGGCCAACGAAGCCGTCGGCAATATCAAGCAAGGCGTCGGCAAAGCTACTGATAACGACAAGATGCGCGCCGAAGGCAAGGTTCAAGAGAAAAAAGGTGAAGCCCAGCAAGCGGTTGGCAACGCCAAGGACGCTGTGAAAAAGGGCGTCGACAAGGCGTAAGCGAGCCTTGAACGAATCACACGAGCGGCCATCCAAGGATGGCCGTTTTTGTATCAGAACCCTGCGGTCATCCGCCAAAGGATCGCCAAGTAGGCTACCTTGAGGTAAAAAACGGCCCCTGAGTCGCCACGACTTCAACCTTTTGCGGCGCAAGGAGACGCGAATGATATTCCCGGACATGAAAGGTCTGCCCCTGCACCGGGTGATGGTGCGCACGGTCACTGAGTTCGTCGATGACGAAATGTCGACCTACGCCTCGGCACTGGCCTACCAGATGCTGTTCTCGCTCTTCCCGTTCATTCTTTTCCTGATCGCCCTGATCGGTTTCCTGCACCTGCCGGATTTCTTCTCCTGGCTGCGTCTGCAATCCGAACTGGTGCTGCCGCCGCAGGCGCTGGAGCAGGTCAATCCGGTGATCGATCAGTTGCAGCAATCCAAGGGTGGCCTGCTGTCCATCGGTATCGTCATCGCCCTGTACACCGCGTCCGCCGGCGTGCGCCTGATGATGAGCGCGATGAACGCCGCTTACGACGTGGTCGAAGGCCGGCCGATCTGGAAGCGTTTCCCTTTGTCGATCGTCTACACCGTCGGCATCGCCGGCATGCTGCTGATCGCCGCTGCGCTGATGGTGCTCGGGCCGCAGGTGATGGGCTGGATTGCCGCACAAGTGGGGCTGGAAGACTTCATCGTCACGGTGTGGACGATTGCGCGCTGGCCGGTGATCGTGATTCTGATGATGGTCGCGGTGGCGCTGATCTATTACGTGATGCCCGACGTCAAACAGGACTTCCGCTTCATCACCCCAGGTTCGGTGCTGGCTGTAGTGGTGTGGATCCTAGCCTCGTTGGGGTTTGCCTTTTACGTGAAAACCTTCGCCAACTACAACGCGATGTATGGCAGCATCGGGGCGATCATCGTGCTCTTGCTGTATTTCTATATTTCCGCGGCGGTGCTGTTGCTCGGCGCAGAAATGAATGCAGTGATCGAGCACATGTCCGCCGAAGGCAAGGACAAGGGCGAAAAGGCCCCTGGCGAGCCCGACGAATCCACCAAACAACACGTCTCGGGCCTGGGCCGCGATCATTCGCTCAAGCCGGACACTGACGAAGCGCGACCATGATTCGTGAAATTCTGAAAATGGGTGATGAGCGCCTGCTGCGCATCGCCGCGCCGGCACCACCGGAAATGTTCAACAGCGCCGAGCTCTGGCAATTGATCGACGACATGTTCCAGACCATGGAAAGCGTCGGCGGCGTTGGCTTGGCGGCGCCGCAGATCGGCGTCGACCTGCAACTGGTGATCTTCGGCTTCGAACACAGCGAGCGTTACCCGGATGCTGAAGCAGTGCCGCAGACGATCCTGATCAATCCGCTGATCACGCCGTTGAATCCGCTGATGGAAGAGGGCTTCGAAGGCTGTCTTTCGGTGCCGGGCCTGCGCGGCGCGGTGGATCGTTATCAGCAGATTCGCTACGAAGGCTTTGATCCCAAGGGCGAGCCGATCGTGCGCGTGGCATCGGGGTTTCATGCGCGAGTGGTGCAGCATGAATGCGATCACCTGATCGGCCGGCTGTACCCGTCGCGAATTACCGATTTCAGCAAGTTCGGCTTTACCGAAGTGCTGTTTCCGGACCTTGATCCCATGGCTGACGACTGATTGTCAGAACACCATCAACCCCTGTGGGA
>NZ_JAPCIK010000042.1:0-108134 GCF_025910115.1 Pseudomonas sp. RG1 | reverse complement strand
CCCCCCCCCCCCCCCCCCCCCCCCCCCCCCCCCCCCCCCCCCCCCCCCCCCCCCCCCCCCCCCCCCCCCCCCACAAGGGTTCAGCGTAAATCTGCGGGATTGAGTTCCATCGCAATCATCGGCTTGCTCCGCGCATACCGGCTCAACCGCTCGGCCATCGCCTGCGGCAGCGGCGGATCGAAGCTGAACCCGCGTCGCTCATAAAAACCGCGCAAATCAGGATGGCAAAACAGCCACACCGGCTCCTCCACCTTAGCAACCGCCGCCGCGATCAGTTGCGCAGCAATTCCCTGCTTGCGACACCCCGGATCAACAAACACCCCCGTCAGCCAATGCCCGCCCGCTACCGGCCGCAGGCACAGCGCCGCAACGATCTCGCCGCGCCGCGCTACCCACAACTGTGCCTCGCGCACGGCTTTCATCGACGACTGGTGGCCGCGGTAGAACTTGTTCATCAGCGGCCACAACGATTCGTCGAGCTGGCTGTAGTGGATATCGGGCATGAGGTCGGCTGTTGTGCGAAAAGCGCCGATTATAAAAGAACGCGCGCCACGGGATAGGTGTATACCTGAACTCACACCCCTGTGAGTGGAGTACCAATCATGTCCAAAGGTATGGATTCAAAGAAAGCCGCGAAGAAGAAACCGGCCAAGACCGCGATTGAAAAACGTGCCGAGAAGAAAGCCAAGAAGGTCGACATCTTCGGCCATTAAGCAATCCCTACCGGAGCCCGTTTCGCGGGCTTCCGCTTCGCTGGCGAAAACGTCCGTTTTCACCACACTGTTTCCCGCGCTGAACCGTTTCTTGTGCAAAAAATGCCAGATACTGGCCGACTAGTGGCCTTGCGCCCGGCGTCGGGATGGCTATGCTTTGCAGGTAACTAACCATGTCGACCGTCATGCCAACAGGGCGGCGGTACCAGGTTGGTCCGTGATTCATGCTGCCAGAGTGCGCAATCCAAGGCACCGACACTGAACCAACAAGGAGCGTCATCTAAATGGAAGTTCTTCTACGCGTTAGGGCTGGCCCGCTTGCGGGCTATCAAGAAAAGGATGTCTTGATCAGAGCGTCGCTGCAGGGACCCTCCGATTGATCATCATTTATCACCTGACAACTTCCTCCCGTGGAGGAAGGCGTGTGCCTGTTCTGTGGAACGTAGTGATGGATCTTGCAAGACCTGAACTTTCATCAAATCAAAAGAACGCGCGGAAGGTGATACAACCATGTTCAACCTACATCACAAGGCTGACCTGCGGGAAATCGAGCGTTTCAGCTGTGCGCTGACCGAGGCCAACGCGAAAATAGAGGCAATCAGCCGCTCGATGGCGATGATCGAGTTCACTCCGGACGGCATCGTTCTCGACGCCAACGAGAACTTCTGCAAGACCATGGGCTACAGCGCCGATGAAGTGCGCGGCAAACACCATCGGATCTTCTGTGAAGAAAGCTTCTACCGCAGCGAGGACTACGCGAAGTTGTGGCGCGACCTGGCCCGTGGTGAACCGCTCAGCGGCACGTTCCTGCGTTTGAACAAAAGTGGCCGTGAGATCTGGCTTGAAGCCAGTTACATGCCGGTGTTCGGGCCCGACAAACAGGTCAGAAGTGTGATCAAGGTTGCGGCGGACATCACCGCACGCATCAACAAAGAACATGAAGAAGAAGCCATGCTGGCGGCGATCGGTCGTTCCATGGCGGTGATCGAGTTCACTCCCGAAGGCAATGTCATCCGCGCTAACGACAACTTCCTGCAGACCATGCAGTACGCGCACCCTGAAATTGTCGGCCAGCACCACAGCCTGTTCTGTCACCGTGCCGAAGCCGAATCTGCGCAATACAAAGCTTTCTGGGCTTCGCTCAATCGCGGCGAATATCACTCGCACCGTTTCGAGCGCAAGAACAAGTCCGGGCAGATGGTTTATCTGGAAGCCTCGTATAACCCGCTGTTCGACGCCAAGGGCCGCTTGTACAAAGTGGTCAAGTTCGCCAGTGACATCACCAAGCAGATGACCACCCTGCAGAACGCTGCGGAATCGGCCCACAGCACCTCGGTACAAAACGACGCCTGCGCGCAAAAAGGCTCACAAGTCGTGCAGCAGACCGTGCAGATCATTCAGGACATTTCCCGCGATCTGAACGAAGCGGCGGTGAGCATCGATGCGGTCAGCAAACAGTCGGACATCATCGGCACCATCGTCCAGACCATTCGCGGCATTGCCGATCAGACCAACCTGCTGGCACTCAATGCAGCGATCGAAGCGGCGCGCGCCGGTGAGCATGGACGCGGTTTTGCCGTCGTCGCCGATGAGGTGCGCAGCCTCGCCGCGCGGACCAGTCAGGCCACTCTGGAAATTGTCGACGTGGTGCGCAAGAACCACGACCTGTCGCTGAGCGCGGTATCGAGCATGCAGTCGAGCCTGAGCCGCACCGGGCTGGGCGTGGAACTGGCGAACGAGGCGGGCGAGGTGATCCTCGAGATTCAGCAGGGCTCGCGGCATGTGGTGGATGCGATCAGCCAGTTCAATGAAACCCTGCAATTGAACTGAGCTGTTCAACGTCACCAATAGCCAATGTGGGAGCGAGCCTGCTCGCGAAAGCGTTGTGTCAGTCAAGCCTATAGCCACTGACACGACGCCTTCGCGAGCAGGCTCGCTCCCACAGGTGAGTCCTGCGTTGGCCTTCAACGATGAGCAATATTCTCCAGCGCCAGATTACGCGTTCGTGGGCCGAACCAGCCGATGGTCAGCATCACGATCAGCATGCTGCTGACGATAAACGCCAGTACCCCCGGCGTGCCGAAATTATCCAGGAACATGCCGATCAGCAGACTGCTGAACACCGTCGACAAGCGACTGAACGAATAGCAGAACCCGACCGCGCGGGCGCGGATGTTGGTCGGGAACAGTTCGCTCTGATAGGAGTGATAACTGAAGCTCAGCCAGGCGTTGCAGAAGGTGATCATTACCCCGCAGAAGATCAGCCCGAAGGCGCTGCTCTGCAGGGCGAACAGGGTGCCGAAGGTCATCGCGCCGAGGGCCGAGCCGACGATCTGCCATTTGTTTTCGAAGCGGTTGGCGAACTTCACGAACAGCAACGGCCCGAGCGGGTAGGCGAGGGTGATGATGAAGGCGTACATCAGACTGTGGGTGACGCTCACGCCCTGGCCCGAAAGCAGCGCCGGCAACCAGTTGCCGAAACCGAAAAAACCGATCGCCTGAAAGATATGAAAAACGATCAGCATCAACGCGCGACGGCGGTACGGCGGCTGCCAGATATCGGCGAAACGGCCCTTGCCTTCGACATCGACTGACACCGGTTCCGGCGCATCCAGCGCTTTGCCGTAATCCTTGGCGCAGCGCGCTTCGATATGGTCGAGGATCCGGTTGGCCTCATCAAAGCGACCATGCTGCGCCAGCCAGCGCGGCGATTCCGGCAGACGCTTGCGCAGCCACCAGATAAACAGCGCAAACACCGCGCTGGCCAACACTACCCAACGCCAGCCGGACACTCCGAACGGCGCTTGCGGCACCAGCCACCACGACATCAAGGCCACCGCCGGCACCGAGAGGAACTGCACGAAAAACGCAAAGGCAAACGCCGAGCTGCGCATGCGTTTAGGGACCAGTTCCGAGAGGTAGGCATCGATCGTCACCAATTCGATACCCAAGCCGATGCCGACCAGAAAACGCATGCCGATGATGCCCAGCGCCGAGGTCTGAATCCCCATCAGCACTGTCGCCACCGTGTACCAGATCAGGGCGAAGGTGAAGATCGCCCGGCGGCCGAAACGATCCGCCAGCGGACTGAGCAGGCTGGCGCCGAGGAATAGGCCGAGGAACGTCGCCGAGGCGAACGCCGCCTGATCGGAGAAGCCGAACACCCCCTGACTGCCAGTGGCGAACAGGCCGTCGCGAATCAGCCCGGGACTGATGTAGGCGGTCTGGAACAGATCGTAGAGTTCGAAAAATCCACCGATCGACAGCAGCGCCACCAGACGCCAGATGGTGGCGACGGCGGGCAGACGGTCGATGCGGGCGGAAATCTCGGCGGCGCGTACCGGGTCGATGCCATCACTGGGCGCGGCGGCGGGAGCGTGAGCAGTCATAAGCTGATCCATTTTTTATTGATGGAAAAGCTTAGCCTGCTATCGGTGTTAGCGGATTGTGAATGTCGGCGGTTTAACAGGTTGAACCGCTGATTTCTCGCAATATCTACTTACGAATTAGCGATTTATGTCGCAGCGGTAGAATCCGGCAGCGCCGAGCTCGGCAGGCCGAAAATGCGGTCGAACAGCCAGTTGAACACGAAGGTGTAGCACGGGATGAAAATGATCAGTGCCAGATCCAGCAGGAACGCCTGCATCAGGCTGATGTTCATCCACCACGCAATCAGCGGAATCAGGAACACGATCAGCGTCAGTTGAAAGCCGACGGCGTGGGCGATACGCCGTTTGACCGTACGGGTGCGCGAGACCTGGCGACTTTCCCAGCGCTCGAACAACGAGGTGTAAATGAAATTCCAGGTCACGGCGATGCTGGTGATGATCACCGCCAGCGGCCCGGTGCTGCCCGGCGATGTGCCCGATAACAGTGCCAGACCAAGTGCCGAGAAGGTCATGCCGATCACTTCGTAGAGCGACACGTAGACCAGTTTGCGTTTCACGCCTTGCATGCAGATTTGCCTCTTTCTTGCCGAATGTTGGCCAGCGGGGCTGGCGAAGGCGAGCAAAGATAGCTTCAATAGACCTGACAGAAAAAGTCGGAAGCTTTCAGTTTTATTGATAGGTGAGGCGTTTGAATTTCAACAGCGACAGCATCGAATTATTTCTCGCGGTGATCGAACGCGGCTCGTTCTCCGCTGCCGCGCGGCAGTTGGGCAAGGTGCCCTCCGCGGTGAGCATGGGCATTGCCAATCTTGAAGCGGAACTCGGTTACCCGTTGTTCGACCGCAGCCACCGCGAGCCGCAACCCACGGCGATGGCGCAGTCGTTGGTGCCCCACGCGCGACTGATCGCCGAGCAGCTCAAGCAGCTGCAAGTGCACGCGGTGGAGCTGTCTTTGGGACTGGAAAGCAGGTTGTCGATCGGCGTGGTTGCGGACGTTGATCGGCGGCGCTTGCTGGCAGCGATCAAGGTGATTGCCGAGCGGCATCCGTTGCTCGACATCGAAGTGCTGACTGCGCCGCAGGATGATGTGCTGGCGATGTTGCACAGTGGCCGGGTCAGCGTGTGCCTGGCGTTTGCCGGTTTGAGCGTGAATGCGCTGGAGCGGTTTCAGTTCGTCGGCAGCGAACGCATGATCGCCACGCTGGCGGCGGACAGCCCGTTGTTGCAGGGGCGGGATGTGTTTCTTGAAGATCTGGTGCAGGTGCGGCAGATCATCGTCGCCAGCCGTGACTTGCCGATCAGCGAAACGCGGCCGTTGGTGGCCGAATCCTACTGGCGTACGGACAATCTTGAGACGGCAATGGAAATGGTCGAAGCGGGGTTGGGCTGGGGTAATTTTCCGCTGTCGGTGGTACAGCCGTGGCTGGACACGGGACGTTTGAAAAGGCTGAATTTTCGCAACATCGAAAATGGCCTGGTGCTGCCTGTGCACGCGGTGTGGCTCAAGAGCCAGCCCTTGCAGAAGGGTGCGCAGGCCCTGGTTGACCTGCTCAGCCATTGAGCACAACACAAAACCCCTGTAGGAGCTGCCGAAGGCTGCGATCTTTTGATCTTGTTCTTGAAAGCAAAATCAAAAGATCGCAGCCTTCGGCAGCTCCTACAGGGGATCGCGTGAGGGTCAGGTACTCTCGCGCACCTTCAGCTCAAACCCCATATCCTCCACCGGCCGCGCCACTTTGTTACCCGCCATCAACGTCAGCATCTGCTCCGCCGCGCGCCGGCCGATCGCCTCGCGCGGGGTGTTGATGCTGCTCAGGCGCGGCACCATGTGTTCGGACATCGGCAAATCGTTAAAACCGAGGATCGCCACTTGCTCGGGAATTTTGATGCCATTGCGCAACGCTTCCAGCAGCGCACCCTGGGCCAGGTCATCGTTGCCAAAGAAGATCGCATCAACATCCGGATGCGCCGCCAGCAATTGCAGGAACAACTCGCCGCCCAAGCCCACAGACGAAGCACGCGGTGTCAGCACTTCCAGATCCGGGTCATAGCGGCCCGCCTTCTGCAACGCCTTGCGGAAACCTTCACCGCGCAACAACGTGCGCTGGTCCAGCTGCGCACCAATGTAGGCCAGACGTTTACGCCCGCGAGATAGAAGGTGTTCGGCGGCAGTTTCCCCGGCGCTCAACTGCGAGAAACCCACGCAATTGACTCCGGCAGCACTGTCGAGCTCCATCATGTACACGCAGGGAATGTTGCTGGCCTCGATCATCCGCCGCGAACTTTCCGTGCGATCAAAACCGGTCAGCAGAAACCCGCGCGGCTGATAAGCCATGTAATTGCGCAGCAGGTTTTCTTCTTCATCGCGCGAATAGTGGAAGTTGCCGATCAGCACTTCGAAGCCTTTGGGCGTCAGCACCCGATGAATGGCTTCCAGGGTGTCGATGAACAGCAGGTTGGACAGTGACGGCACCAGCACCACCACCGAATGGCTCTGCGCCGAGGCCAGTGCGCGGGCGGCGGGGTTGACTACATAATTGAGTTCAAGCGCAGCTTTCTGCACTTTTTCCACCAGTTCGGTGGCTACCGTGCTCACCCCGCGCAAGGCGCGCGAGGCAGTGATCGGGCTGACGCCGGCCAGGCGGGCTACTTCGTTGAGGGTCGGACGGCCGGTGGTGCGGGTATTTTTATCGTTCTTGGGGGAGGTCATCGGGCGGCTTGCCAAACAAAAATCAAGGCACTAAGGTAGCGCTGTCCTGATGCAGCTGCAAATGCGTGAGCGCGGTCCTGCCTGATCTGTGCTCTTTGGCGCCGGGAACAAACCTGCTGCAACCCAAAAAAACGACAAGAAGGCGTCGGCAACTTCTGCCTGTGCACTAGAGTCATAGCTAGCAAAGGTAGCGCTGTCTGCGCGCTGAGGTGTTATATGAGTCATCCCATCACCGCCCTGGTCATCATGGGCGTTGCCGGTTGCGGCAAGACGTGCGTCAGCCAGGCCCTGTGCCAATTGAGCGGCGCCACTGCCATTGAAGGCGATACTTTTCATCCGGCCGCGAACATCGAAAAGATGAGCGCGGGGATCCCCCTGAACGACGAAGACCGCGCTGGCTGGCTCGACAGCCTGTGCGATGAACTGCGTCGCGTCGATGCCCAAGGCCAGCGCCCGGTATTGACCTGCTCCGCCCTTAAACACAGTTACCGCGAACGTCTGCGCAGTGCCTTGCCGGGCCTCGGTTTCGTGTTTCTTGAACTGACCCCGGAAGTTGCCGCCGAGCGTGTATCGCACCGCCCGGGCCACTTCATGCCGGCGACGTTGATCGAAAGCCAGTTCGCCACCCTCGAATCGCCCAAGGGCGAGCCGCTGACTCTGCCGCTCAATGCCTCGATTCACAGCGTCGAAGAGCTGGCCCTGCAGGCTCACGTCTGGTGGCAGGCCAACGGTCTGAAACAGGCGGTATGAGTATGTTGAAAAAGACAGCGCTGTCCTCCCGACTTCTGTTCAACCCGCTTTAATAACAACAACAATCCAGGAGACACCCCCCATGTTTGGCATGTCCCACGAGACGTTCCTGCTGCTCGATGCGGTGGTCACGGTAATCGGCCTGATTATCCTGATCACCAAATTCAAGATTCACCCGTTCATAGCCCTGACCATCGCCGCCGCATTTCTTGGCCTGACTTCCGGCATGCCGATCAACACCATCATCAAGGCGTTCCAGGACGGCTTCGGTGGCGTGCTCGGTTTCGTCGGCATCATCCTCGCCCTGGGCACCATGCTCGGCAAAATGATGGCCGAATCCGGCGGCGCCGATCAGATCGCCCAGACCCTGATCCGCGCCTTCGGCAAGGACAAAGTCCAATGGGCAATGATGTTCGCCGCGTTCCTGGTGGGCATCCCGCTGTTCTTCGAAATCGGCTTCGTGCTGCTGATTCCGCTGGTGTTCATCGTTGCGCGTCGCACTGGCGTATCGATCATCAAAATCGGTATCCCGCTGCTCGCCGGCCTCTCTGCGGTGCACGGGCTGGTACCGCCGCACCCGGGTCCGCTGCTGGCCATCGGCGTGTTCGGCGCTGACATCGGCAAGACCATTCTCTACGGTCTGATCGTCGCGCTGCCGACCGCCATCATTGCCGGTCCGATCTTCGGTACCTTCATCGCCAAGCACATCCCGGGTCACCCGAATCAGGAACTGGTCGATCAACTGGCCCGTGAAAACGATTCGGCCAACCTGCCAAGCTTCAGCATTACTCTGGTCACCGTGCTGCTGCCGGTGTTCCTGATGCTGCTGAAAACCTTCGCTGACGTGGCACTGCCGGACGGAAACTTCTTCCGCATCTGGATGGACATGATCGGCCACCCGATCTCCGCACTGCTGCTGGCGTTGCTGTTGTCGCTGTACACCTTTGGCTACAAGCAGGGCATCGGTTCCAACCAGATGCTCAAGTGGCTCGACGCAAGTCTGGCGCCTACCGCTGCGATCATTCTGATCATCGGTGCCGGCGGTGGCTTCAAGCAGATGCTGGTGACCAGCGGCGTGGGTGACGTGATCGGCCACATGGCGGTCAGCGCGCAGATTTCGCCGATCCTGCTGGCGTGGCTGGTGGCGGCGGTAATCCGTATCGCGACCGGTTCGGCCACTGTGGCGACCATCACTGGCGCCGGCATTGTGGTGCCGGTTGTCGGCATGATTCCGGGCGTCAACCGTGAGCTGCTGGTGCTGGCCACCGGCGCCGGTTCGCTGATCCTGTCCCACGTCAACGACGCCGGTTTCTGGCTGGTCAAGCAGTACTTCAACATGACCGTGGCCGAAACCTTCAAGACCTGGACCGCGATGGAAACCATCCTCTCGGTGGTCGGCCTGGGCTTTATCCTGCTGCTGTCGCTGTTCGTATAAGCGGCAGTTTGCAGGCACAAAAAAACCGCAGTGATGCGGTTTTTTTGTGGGCGTGGACTTCCTGCTTGATCGTTCCCACGCTCCGCGTGGGAATGTAGCCCGGGACGCTCCGCGTCCCTAAGCGGACGCAGAGCGTCCTTTGAGGCATTCCCACGCAGAGCGTGGGAACGATCAGAGGTGTGCCACTTATTTCGAGGCCAGGCCATCCGCGCGGAACATCCCGCGAATCCCGCGCACGGCCTGACGAATGCGGTCCTGGTTTTCGATCAGCGCGAAGCGCACGTGATCATCGCCGTACTCACCAAAGCCAACCCCCGGCGAGACGCAGACCTTGGCCTCGGCCAGCAGTTTCTTGGCGAACTCCAGCGAGCCCAGATGCGCATACGCCTGGGGAATCTTCGCCCAGACGTACATCGACGCTTTCGGATTCTCGACCATCCAGCCCAGCTCATGCAGGCCTTTGACCAGCACGTTGCGGCGCTGACGATACTGCTCGGCGATGTCGCGCACGCATTGCTGATCGCCTTCCAGCGCGGCAATCGCCGCCACTTGCAGCGGGGTGAAAGTGCCGTAGTCGTGGTAGCTCTTGATCCGCGCCAGGGCGCTGACCAGTTCCGGGTTGCCGACCATGAACCCGATGCGCCAGCCGGCCATGTTGTAGCTCTTGGACAGGGTGAAAAACTCCACCGCAATGTCCTTGGCGCCCGGCACTTGCATGATCGACGGGGCTTTCCAGCCGTCGTAGACGATGTCGGCATAAGCCAGGTCGTGGATGACCAATACGTCGTACTGCTTGGCGAGGGCGATCACCCGTTCGAAGAAATCCAGTTCCACACACTGTGCAGTCGGGTTCGACGGGAAGCCGAGGATCATCATTTTTGGCTTGGGGATCGAACCGCGAATGGCGCGCTCCAGCTCATCGAAGAAATCCACCCCCGGCACCAGCGGCACCGAACGCACCTGAGCGCCGGCAATCACTGCGCCGTAAATGTGGATCGGATAGCTCGGGTTCGGCACCAGCACGGTGTCGCCCTGGTCCAGGGTGGCCAGCATCAAATGCGCCAGGCCTTCCTTGGAACCGATGGTGACAATGGCTTCGCTTTCCGGGTCGATATCGACTTCGTAGCGCTGCTTGTACCAGTTGGAAATCGCCCGGCGCAGGCGCGGAATGCCTTTGGACGTCGAGTAACCGTGGGTGTCTTCACGTTGGGCGACCTGCACCAGTTTTTCGACAATGTGCGGCGGCGTGGCGCCGTCGGGATTGCCCATGCTCAGGTCGATGATGTCTTCACCACGGCGGCGAGCGGCCATTTTCAGCTCGGCGGTAATGTTGAAAACGTAAGGGGGGAGTCGATCTATGCGCGCAAAGCGGCGCGGCGAACCTTGTTCGGCCATTGTTGCCTCGGATAACGTAAGCGCCCGGAACCGTCCGAGCGACGCTGGTCACTGCGGTGACCTGTGGCGGAAGATAAGGGCAGTGATGGCATGCTGTCCAGCGCGCTTGTAAACATTTTTTTCAAGGAAAATCGGTCAATGGAATTCACCAGCGGCTTCTTGCTGAGCCTTTCGCTGTGCCTGGATATCGGCGTAGCCAACATCGCAATGATCACCCTGGCCATGCAGCGCGGCTACTTTCAGGGCTTCGCCCTGGGCCTGGGCACCTGCGTCGGTGACCTGATCTATGCGGTGCTGGCCTTGGCCGGCATGACCGTCCTGCTGCAATACGAAACCGTGCGCTGGGTGCTGTGGATCGGCGGTTCGGCGCTGCTGATCTACTTCGCGGCGAAGATGATTTATTCGGCGATCCACCACGAAGCGCTGCTGGCGGAAACCGCGGAAGTGGGGCAGAACTCCCATCGCAAGGAATTCTTCCGCGGCATCTTCCTCGCCATGTCATCGCCCAGTGCGATTCTCTGGTTTGCTGCGGTCGGCGGCACATTGATCGCCCGATCCGGTGGCGGTGGTCCGTTGAGTTCGGCGCTGTTTTTGGGCGGCTTTCTCTGCGCCGGGCTGCTGTGGTCGGCCGGTCTGTGCTTCGCAGCAAGCCATGGCGGCAAGCTGCTGGGCGACAAGCTGCTGCGCTACTCCTATCTGGCATCGGCGGCGATCTTCTGTTATTTCGCGGTGTACGTGATCGTTTCTGGCTACAACGAGTTTGTCGGCTCGGGCGCCGTCGAGCAGTTGCATTCGCTGTAAACGTGCGAAACGGGTCGGGCTTTCTATACTCCCAGCCGAATCCACTTTTCCGTTCTGAGGAGTCGCGTCATGGATGAACAACAACGCGTCGAGATAACCGAGCCTCGCTTCGAACACGGGCAATTTCTGCTGATTGCCGGTTTCGGCGGGCGATTCACTCAGGAGACCACCGAAGACATTCCCGCGTTGTGGGAAAAACTGATCCCGCACTTGGGAAAAATCCCCGCGCAAGTCAATGAAGTGACCTACGGCGTTTGCTGCAATGCGGATGGCGAGGGCGGTTTCGAATACATCGCCGGGGTGCAGATCGACAAGCTCGACGACCTGCCGGAAAAGTACCGCTGGGTTGAAATCCAGCCGCAGCAATATGCGGTGTTTGAGCACAAGGGGTCACTGGCGCAACTCCCTGACACCTTCCAGTACATCTGGAACACTTGGCTGCCGCAGTCCGGCCACGAAGCGGCGGACGCCCCGGAATTCGAGCGCTACAGCGAGGATTACAACCCGAAACTCAATACCGGCACCCTGGAAATCTGGCTGCCGATCAAGGCCTGAGCGGCGTACTAATCGAGGCGGAGCATGTCCGCCTCGGTGGTTGTGCTTTATGCTGGCGGGCCTTGTTTCCACAGATTTTTGAGCTGCCATGAACACCGTGATCCGCAACGTCAGCGCCGCCGACCTGCACCGCTGCTACGCCATCGAAACCGTCGCCTATGAAGGCGACGAAGCCGCCACCCGCGAAAAGATCGCAACGCGCATCGCCACCTGGCCGGACGGCTTCATCGTCGCCGAGGTGAACGGCGTGGTCGCCGGTTTCATCAATTCCGGCGCGGCGTTCGACGTGCAGATGTCCGACGAAGCCTTCAAGGAACTGATCGGCCACGACCCGAAAGGCCCGAACGTGGTGATCATGTCGGTGGTGGTGCACCCGGATTACCAAGGGCAGGGCCTGGCCAAGCGCCTGCTCGGCGAATTCATCGAGCGCATGCGCGCCATGGACAAAGCGACAATTCATCTGATGTGCAAAGAGCAGCACATTGCGCTGTATGCCGGCTTTGGCTTTGCCTACATCAAACCGTCCGAGTCCGACCACGGCGGCATGGCATGGCACGAAATGATCCTGACCCTCTGAACTTCAATCAAAACTGTGGGAGCGAGCCTGCTCGCGAAAGCGGTATTTCAGCGAAGCAAGTGTCGACTGACACGACGCCTTCGCGAGCAGGCTCGCTCCCACAGGGTTTTGAGGTGTCTGTAGTTGCGCGGTTAGTAAAGGCTTTCACGCACCCGTTTCGGCGCTTCCCGATCGTAGGTGTCGGCGTCGAACTGGCCGTCATTCAGGCGCTTGTGAAATGCGCCAGCAGATGGCAAGGCCGAGCGCGGCAGGTGCGTTTCTGGATTCCACGCATCCGAGCGGACAAAGGCTTTCGAGCAGTGAAAAAACGCCGCGTCCACCGTCACCAGCAACACAGTTTTCGCCGGTTTGCCATTCACCGCGAAACTCTCCAGCAACGCCGGTTCATCGCTGATCAGGGCCGTGCCATTGACCCGCAATGTTTCGCCGATCCCGGGAATGATGAACAGCAGCGACACCCGCGAATCGTGCAGCACATTGCGCAAGGTATCGATGCGGTTGTTGCCCGGGCGATCCGGCAGGGCCAACGTGTTTTGATCAATGATCCGAACAAACCCCGGCGCATCACCGCGCGGCGAGTTATCGAGGCCATCGGTCCCCACCGAGCTGACGATCACTAGCGGCGACAGGCGCACCATCGCCTGATAATCCTCGTTGAGAAAGCCGATCTGCTTGCGCACGGCGCGCTCGTGGGGCCGGCCGTAAATGGCTTCCAATGCTTCTATCGAATCGATCATCGTTTATCCCTCTACGATTTAAAAAAACAGGCCCATCCGCCGCTCGTACCCAATCCGGCCCTTGTACGCTTCGCCGCTGTCGACGTAGCCATGCCTGGCGTACAGCGCAATCGCCGCCTCGTTATCAGCGTCCACCGATAATTCCAGCCCCTTGATCTCCGGCCACGCCTCGCGGGCGACAGCGGGCAGCTCTTGCAGGCACGCCTTGCCGTAACCCTTGCCCTGCGCGCGCCGATCGACCTGCAGAGCATGCAACGTGGCGCTGTGTTCGTCGGCCCAGTCGGGCAATACCGGTGGGCGCTTGAGCAGCAGAAACGCTACCGGTACGTCGTCCGCCAGCAGGGCAAAACCCTTTACGCCAGGGCCGGGCTTCGACAGCAGGGTGTGCAAGGCACCGTGGATGTCGCCGGAGAATTTGATCTGCTCGGGGTGAATTTCAATCGACTCGACTTGCTCACGCTGCAAAGGGCTGAGGCTGTCGTAAGGCACGAGTTGGGCTGACACGGGAATTTCCTTTTTCCTACAAGGATTGAAGCTCGGATTCTAGCGACATTGTTGTCGGCGAAATTTTTTTGTTTGCCCTGTCGATCTACGCAAAGGGCAAACGACTAAGGGCGTCTTCACAACAAAAACCACGGAGAACACCATGAGCGCACAAAGCGAAATCCAGACCCTTATCAACACCTACCGCGAAGCAGTAATGGCCAAGGACGTCGAAAAAGTCATGGCCCTGTACGCCGACGACATCGTCTCGTTCGATGCGATCAAGGCCCTGCAATTCAAAGGCAAAGCGGCGTACCGCGCGCATTGGGTCGAGTGCATGGAAATGTGCCCCGGTCCGCACATCTTCGAGTTCCACGAAATCGCCATCGAAAGCGCCGACAACATCGCTTTCGCCCACTGGGTGGCCAATTGCGGCGGCACCAACGACAAGGGCGAAACCCAGAGTTGCTGGATGCGCGTGACCGCCTGTTATCGGCAAGTCGGCGGGGCGTGGAAGATTGCCCACGAACACTGGTCGGCACCGTTCGATCCGATGAGCGGCGCGACGCTGTTCGATGTAACCCCCTGATCTTCAGCCATAGTTGATCCGTTCGAATCAGGAGATCGCCATGAAATACCTATGCTTGGTCTACAGCGATGAACGCCTGCTGCACACCTCGCCGGACAGCCCGGAAGACGCCGAATGCTGGGCCTACGCAGAGTCGATTCAGGGCAGCGGGCGGATGATCGCCGCCGAAGCGCTGGAGTCGGTAGAAACCGCCACCACCGTACGGATGCGTAATGGCAAGTTGTCGATCACCGACGGGCCTTTCGCTGAAACCAAGGAGCAACTGGCCGGTTTTTACCTGATCGATGCCAAGGATCTCAACGAAGCGATTCAGGTGGCCGGCAATATTCCGGCAGCGCGGGTCGGCAGCGTTGAGGTACGTCCGGTGCGGCAGTTGAATGTCTGACGTCAGGGCGCGGGTCGAGCAGGTCTACCGCGAGGATTCACGGCGGATTCTGGCCACGCTGATCCGCCTGCTCGGTGATTTCGACCTCGCCGAAGAAGCCTTGCACGAGGCGTTCTTCGTCGCGGTCGAGCGCTGGCAGCGCGATGGCGTGCCGGACAACCCGCGCACCTGGCTGGTCTCCACCGGACGTTTCAAAGCCATCGATGTGCTGCGCCGGCGCGCGCGGTTCAAGGCTTCGCAACCGCTGCTGCTGGCACAACTTGATGAGCTCGAACAGGCCGACTGGAGTGGCGAAGACGTGGAAGACGATCGCTTGCGGCTGATCTTCACCTGTTGCCACCCGGCACTGGCGGCAGATGCGCAAGTTCCGCTGACCTTGCGCGAAGTCTGCGACCTCACCACCGAGGAAATCGCCCGCGCTTTTCTCTCGGCGCCGGCGGCGATTGCCCAGCGCATCGTGCGCGCCAAGGCCAAGATCCGCGACGCGAAAATCCCCTATCAAGTGCCCACGCTGAACGAATTGCCCGAGCGCCTCGACAGCGTATTGCGGGTGATTTATCTGGTGTTCAACGAAGGCTATTCGGCCTCGGTCGGTGCCGAGCTGACCCGCGAAGATCTGACGCGCGAAGCGATTCGGCTGGGGCGCTTGTTGATGGAGTTGCTGCCTGAGCCGGAAGTCATGGGTCTGCTGGCGCTGATGCTGCTGCATGAATCACGCCGGCCGGCACGAACCTCGCCGAGCGGTGAACTGGTGTTGCTCGACGATCAGGATCGCTCGTTGTGGCACGCCGGGCTGATGGCCGAGGGCTGCGCGCTGGTCGAGCGCGCGCTGAGTACGCGGCGCTTCGGGCCATATTGCCTGCAAGCGGCGATTGCAGCGGTGCATGCGGAAGCGCCGTCGGCGGCGGAAACGGACTGGCAGCAGATTGTCGGTCTGTATGACGTATTGCTGCGCGCGGTGCCGTCGCCGGTGATCGAGCTGAACCGCGCGGTGGCGGTGGCCAAACGGGATGGAGCGTTGGCCGGGTTGTTGTTGGTTGAAGGGATTCTGGCGCGTGGCGAGTTGCAGGATTACCACTTGGCGCATTCGGCGCGGGCGGAGTTTTGCCGGCAGTTGGGCCGGGTGGAGCAGGCGCGCGCGGCGTATCAGCGGGCGCTGGAGCTGACGCGGCAGGAGCCGGAGCGGCGGTTTATTCGAGCACGTATCATGGCGCTCGAAATGCTCTGACCTTGGCGCTCTGGCTAGTGTGGGCAGCCTGTGGATTGCCCTCACCCTAACCCTCTCCCAAAGGGAGAGGGGACTGATTGGGGGATATTGGAGGGATTCACCGACTTGAACGAATTGTCTTGAATCCATAATCGATAAGGTTTTTCAGGTCGATGCATAACGCCAGACACCTCGGTCGGCCCCCTCTCCCAAAGGGAGAGGGGACTGATTGGGGGATATTGGAGGGATTCACCGACTTGAACGAATTGTCTTGAATCCATAATCGATAAGGTTTTCAGGTCGATGCATAACGCCAGACACCTCGGTCGGCCCCCTCTCCCTCCGGGAGAGGGCTGGGGTGAGGGGCTTTTGATTTCAAGCGCTTATTCAAGCATCTTGCTGAGCAACCAGCTCCCTGCCGGCCCCGGCGGATACAAGCGCGACCACAAGGCGTCGACAAACACCGGTTTCGGCCAGCCGCGCACGTCGAGCTCTATCAGCAAATCATTGGCATAACGCTGCACCAGCCACCTCGGCAACGGTGCCCAGCCAAAGCCTTTTTCCGCCATTTCCAGCAGCATCAGATAACTCGGCGCCGACCACACCCGGCCTTTGCCGCGGCTGTCATACGGATTGACGATGGTCGCCAGCCGCAACTCGCGATGTTGCTCGAGCATCTGCTGATCGACATGCTCAAGCTTTGCCAACGCATGCTCACGACTGACGAACAGGGCAATCTCCGTGCGCTCGGCCACCGTCGAGGTCACCAGATCCGGCGGGTAGTTGTCTTGCATTTCCGCGAAGGCCAAATGCGCCCGGCCGCGCTGGACCAGTTCGATCAGGTCTTCGCATTCGGCAATCAGGCATTCCAGCTCAAGCTCCGGATAACGCTGCTCGAAATCCACCAGCGCCGCCTCGAAACGATAGGACTGATAAGTGTCGGAAATCGCCACGGTCAGCTTCGGTTCCACACCTTGGGCCAACTGCCGTGCGCTCATCTCCAGACGACTGGTGGCGGCCAGAATCGCCTCGGCTTTCTGCAGCATGACGTGGCCGGCGGGGGTGAGGGTCGGTTTGCGGCTGCTGCGGTCGAACAGCTGCAAATCCAGATCAATCTCGAGACTGGCGACCGCGGCGCTGATGGTTGACTGACTGCGCCCCAGTTTGCGCGCCGCTGCGGAAAATGAGCCCTGCGTCGCTGCCTGCACAAATGCCAACAGCACTTCCTGCGAAGCCATGAACTATCGCCTTGATCGATGGTTATTGGTTTTGAAGTATCGGTATTCAGTTGGATCATGGCAACCATCGTCAAACAAGGAGTCAGGCCATGACTGCCCATAAGTCCATTACCGAACGTGTTTTCCAGGCGGTTGGTTTCGAGTTTCTCGCGATCCTGATCTGCACGCCGCTGCTCGCCTGGATCATGCAAAAGCCGCTGCTCGACATGGGCGCGGTGACCGTGTTGATCGCGCTGTTGGCGCTGGCGTGGAACGTGGTGTTCAACCGTTTTTTCGACCGTGCTCTGGCGCGGATGAATCTGCCGCACAACGCCTGGGTCCGTGTAGTGCATGCGCTGTTGTTCGAGGGTGGGCTGATCGTGATGGGCGTGCCGCTGATTGCCTGGTGGCTGTCGGTCAGCCTGTGGCGGGCGCTGTTGCTCGACATCGGCGTGCTGCTGTTCTTCCTGCCGTACACCTATGTCTATCACTGGGGTTATGACGTCCTGCGCGAGCGCTTCATGACCCGCCGCGCATATGAAAGCTGAGGTAAACCTGTGTGGCGAGGGGATTTATCCCCGTTGGGCTGCGTAGCAGACCCGATTTTGGGGCCGCTCCGCAGCCCAGCGGGGATAAATCCCCTCGCCACAAACAGTCTGTTGGTTGAGGTCAGAGAAACATGCCGCCAGATGCCTCGACCCGCTGACCGTTGATCCACTGTCCACCCTCCGACAGCAGCAGCGCCAGTGCACCGCCAATATCATCCGGCAGCCCTACACGACCCAGCGCAGTGTTGCTGGCAACCATCGCGTTGACAGCGCTGTTGTCGCGCACCGTGCCGCCGCCGAAGTCGGTTTCAATCGCACCCGGCGCCAGAACGTTCACGCCAATCTGCCGCGCCCCAAGCTCTTTCGCCTGATAACGCGTCAGCACTTCCATAGCACCTTTCATTGCCGCGTACGCGCCGTAACCCGGCAGGCTGAAGCGGGTCAGGCCGCTGGAAATATTGACGATGCGCCCACCGTCATTGATCAGCGGCAGCAGTTGCTGAGTCAGGAAAAACGGCCCTTTCAACTGCACATTCATCAGCAGATCGAATTGCTCGGGGGTGGTTTCGCTGAACAGCGCATGCACGCCGACCCCGGCGTTGTTGATCAGGAAATCAAAGCGCTGACGTTCAAAGGTTTGCCCCAATACCTGTTCAACCTGCGCGGCGAATGCGGCGAAATTCTCGCTGCGGCCGACGTCCAGTTGCAGCATCGCCGCTTTCGCGCCGAGTGCCTGCAATTCAGTGACCAGTGCCTGGGCCTCGTCGGCGCGGCTGTTGTAGGTGCCGATGATGTCGATGCCTTGCGCGGCGAGGTGCAGGGCGGCGCTGCGGCCCAAGCCACGACTGGCGCCAGTGATCAGTGCGATTTTGCGGTTCATGCTGACTTCCTCGATTGCGTTGAATGGGGATGGAAGAAGTTTATTTATCCGCCCTGAGGTGATAAACACGGCAAAAGCGGAATCACTGATCGGCTCAGCCGAACAATCACCGGGGCTTGTCATGAACAAACTGGAACTGCTGCGCACCTTCGTCCGGGTCAGCGAACTGTCGAGTTTCACTCTCGCCGGTGAAAGCCTCGGCCTGCCGCGCTCGACGGTTTCCGAACAGGTGCAGGCACTCGAAGCCTTGCTCGGCACGCGGCTGTTGCAGCGCACCACGCGCAAGGTGCAGGCCACTCAGGATGGACTGGTGCTGTATGAGCGCAGCAAGGACTTGCTTTCGCACATGGATGAAATCGAAGGGCTGTTCCGTCAGGACGAGGCTTCGCTGACCGGGCGCATCCGCGTCGATATGCCGAACATCCTCGCGCGACGCTTGATCATGCCGCGCCTGCCGGAATTCATGGATCGCCACCCGAATCTGCAGATGGAAATCAGCAGTACCGACCGGCGCGTCGATCTGCTCAGCGAGGGTTTCGACTGCGTATTGCGCATCGGCGCGCAGCCGGATCAGTCGGTGGTCGCCCGGCATCTCGGCGACTTCCCGATGGTCAATTGCGCCAGCCCGGCTTACCTGCAACGTTACGGCGTGCCGCAGACCATCGAGGATCTGGCGCAGCATCGGCTGGTGCATTACGTCGGCGTACTGGGCTCGCGTTCGGAAGGGTTTGTGTATGAGGAGGGTGGCGAAGTGCGACGGGTGGCGATGGCCGGCAGTGTCACGGTCAACAGTACCGACGCCTATGAAGCGGCGTGCCTGGGCGGCTTCGGCCTGACGCAGGTACCGCGCACCGGCATGCAGCCGCATTTGGAAAATGGCGAACTGGTGACCGTACTGCCACAACACACCGCACCGCCGATGGCGATTTCGTTGTTGTACGCGCGGCAACGGCATTTGCCCCTGCGGGTGCGGGTGTTTATGGATTGGCTCGGCGAGGTCGTTCGTTCAACGCTCTGACATTGAGCACATTGCCCCTGTGGGAGCGAGCCTGCTCGCGAAAGCGCCATGTCATTCAACATTGATTTATCTGACACACCGACTTCGCGAGCAGGCTCGCTCCCACATTTGCCCTACGGTGGCATTGCGTTTGCGCTCAGTAATCGCCACGCTTGCGAAACGCCCAGCGCCCGGCAATCACGGTGAACGTCGCCACCAGCGCGACCAGCACCCAAAATCCGTGCGGGTCCTGGGACAGCGGCACACCCCCCACATTCATGCCGAAAAAACCGGCAATGATGTTGATCGGCAAGGCCAGCACCGTCACAACCGTCAGGGTGAACAGCGTACGGTTGCTCTGTTCGTTGAGGTTGGCGGCGATTTCTTCCTGCAACAGTTTGATCCGCTCGCCGAGGGCGGTGAGGTCGTTGATGATCAGCGCAAACTCCTCGGTGGATTTGCGCAGTTCCTTGACGTCCTCCTTCTGCAACCACGGCGGCGGACGATTGAGCAGGCGCAGCAACGAACCCGGCTCCAGCGCCAACAGCCGTTGCAGACGCACCAGCACGCGACGGTTGGCACCAAGTTCGGCGCGGTTGGTCGACAGGCGCGAGGAGAGCAGTTCGTCTTCGACCTGATCGACACTCAAGCTTGTCTTGCGCACGATCTGCGTCAGCACTTCGCCCTGATCGCGCAGCAAATGCACGAGCAGTTCCGAGGGCGAGCGAAAGCACTCGCCGGCCTTCACCGACGAGCGCAACTTGTCCACCGAATGCAGCGGTTGCAGGCGCGCGCTGACGATCAGTTTGCTGCGCACGCAGACCCACAGCGTCGACACGTCGGAGGAAACCATGCTGCTGAGGTTGAACACCACATCGTTGACCACCGCCAGCAGCGCCGAATCGACATGCTCGATGCGCGTCGATCGCGAACCTTCGTGCAGCGCTTCGAAAAACTCCTCGGGCAATTGCAGATGACTTTTCATCCAGCGCTCGCACGCGGCGTGGGCCAGGTTCAGGTGCAGCCAGAGAAACTCTTCGCTGTCGCCTTCGTCCTGCAAGCAGCGCAAAGCCGTCGCCGAATCGATCTCGCGCCCGCGCTCACCGGGTAGAAAACGAAAGCCGTAGAGCAAGCCAAACAGGTCCGGGGCACGATGGCTGATATCGAGGCTGTGGTTCATGGCGGCTCACTGCGAGGAGGGTGTCTGGTGGGGGATTTTCAGGTTCACCTGAGCGGCATCATCGCAAGCCAACATGACCGTTTTGTGACAGCAAAGTGACTGCAAATCAACGCGTTACCGACTGTCGGAAGATTCTCAAGAAGCGCTCTGGCGCGCCGATCTCAGGTGAGTTAGGTTGCGCGCCATCGGCCCTTGGCCATGGTACGTCGACAGGGAAGTCCGGCCATTTTTCACGTCCGCTCGGGCGTGCCTCATCCCTGCTTCGAGTACCTTGCAATGCTGCAAAAATCCCTGAGAACGCAAATTCTCGCCCTGCTGAGCGGCAGTCTGCTGGCGATATTGTTGATCGCGCTGGCCTGCTTTCATTTCCTCTCCAACGGTGTGCAAAGCTATAGCCAGTTGATCGCCGGCCCGTTGCACACGTCGCAACTGATCGATGAAGCCAACCTGCAATTCAAAGTGCAGGTGCAGGAATGGAAAAACGTTTTGCTGCGCGGCAAGCAACCGGCGGATCTGGCGAAATACTGGAGCCAGTTCGAAGAGCGTCAGCGCGACGTGCAGAATATTCTCGGCGAACTGGCCGGCCAGAAAGGCATCGAGGCAACTCTCAAATCCCGCATCGAACGTTTGCGCGAGGCGCATCGCCAGTTGGGCACGGCCTACCAGAAGGGCCGCGATGCCTACGTCGCTGCCGGTGGTGATCCGAGCGCCGGCGACGCGGCGGTCAAAGGCGTTGATCGCGCCACCAGCGAGCAGATGAGCGCACTGGTCGCCGAGCTGCGCGAGCAGGGCACCGCGCAATCGGCGTTGATCAGTGCGAGCGCTGACCGTACCGTGTGGCTGGGGCTGTTGGTGATGCTCGCGTCAGGCTTGTTGATCGGTCTGCTGAGCCTGTGGCTGGTCAGCCGCAACCTGATCGAGCCGATCCGCAACCTCATCGATTACGTCACCCGCTTGAGCCGTGGGCAGTTGGCTGAACGTGTTGTCAGCGAGCGTCGCGATGAACTGGGCAACCTCGCCGCCGCAGCGAACACTCTGCGCGATTTTCTGGCGGACACCTTCACTCGCTTGCAACGCAGCGCCGGTGATCTGGACAGCGCCAGCGGCGAGTTGAATGCCATTGCCACGACGATGGCCGGCGGCACCAGCGAGCAATTCAACCGCACTGATCAAGTGGCCACGGCGATGAATGAAATGTCCGCCACGGCCCAGGAAGTCGCCCGTCATGCCGCCGATGCCGCGCGTGCTGCCGACGATGCCGATCAGTCGGCGCAGCAGGGTGAAAAGGTCATGCAGACCACCATTCACTCGATCACGCAGATGCGCGGCGAAATCGCCAACACCGCCACGGTGATCCGTCGCCTGGAAACCGACAGCGGTCGTATCGGCAAGGTGCTGGAAGTGATTCGTGGCATCGCCGAACAGACCAACCTGCTGGCGCTCAACGCGGCCATCGAAGCGGCGCGGGCGGGTGAGGCCGGGCGTGGTTTTGCCGTCGTCGCCGATGAAGTGCGCAACCTCGCCCAGCGCACGGCGGAGTCGATCATCGAGATCAACCAGATCATTCAGAACGTGCAGACCGGCGCTGTCGATGCCGCGCAGGCTATCGAGAGCGGCCAGGCGCGCAGTGATGAAAGTGTCGAGCAAGTGACCCAGGCCGGCGCGATGCTGGAGCGCATCACCTTGGCGGTTGAGGCGATTCGCGACATGAACCGGCAGATCGCCACGGCGGCAGAAGAGCAGACTTCAGTGGCCGAGGATATCTCGCGCAACCTGACTGAAATCACTGCGATTGCCAGCACCAACCTCGACAATGTGCAGCGCACCGAAAGTGCCAGTCAGAACCTGCATGGATTATCGGGGCAGCTGAATGAGGTGACGGCGCGGTTGAGTGCTTGATTTTGGGTGGTGGTTTGTCAGCCCCTCACCCTAACCCTCTCCCGGAGGGAGAGGGGACTGGCCGCAGGGAATGTGTGAATTGCACCGAACTTGCAATACCGAGTCGAACTCGGGTTTGAGCGGCCCGCAAATCGGCTCCCTCTCCTGGGGGAGAGGGCTGGGGTGAGGGGGATCGATTTCACAGACCACACAAAGTTTGCGCCCAAATCCGCAGCCACAAAAAAGCCGCACGATCGTTAAATCGTGCGGCTCTTTAACAGCGGTCTATCAAGTGTCTTGCTTGTTGCTCAGCACTTTACCGGTGGTGGCATCAAAGTCCACGTCGAACTCTTTGCCGTCAGCAGTTTTAAGTTCAACTTCATACTCGTAACCATTGAAGTGGTTATCCAGGTCGGTATCGGTAATCGTTGCGCCCGGGTGCAGTTTCAGTGCTTCGGCGTTCATCGATTCCAGCGACTTGATCTTGCCGTCCTTGACCAGTTGCGGGATCTGGTCGATGCGAACATCAGCCTGAGCCAGGCCAGCGGTGAGGGTCAGGGCAGCGGCGGTAAACAGGGCAGTCAAAGTTTTCATCGGTTCATTCCTTGGCAGTGCGTTGAAGTGGTTGATCTGTGTAAGTGGGTTCAGATTAACCAGCGCAACTTAACTCACCCTTAAATCTCTGCTTCGCGATAAAACTGCTCTTTGTCGGAGCGAGCCTGCTCGCGAAGCAGGCGACTCGATAACAACTTAGAAACCGTTCTTCTTCAGAACCTCATCAACACTGCCAACAGCCGGACGCTTGTAAAACTTCAACAGTTCACTGGCGCGGTTGGTAAAGATGCCGTCGACACCCGCTGCCATGACTTTCTCGTAGTCCACCGCCTCGTCGACCGTATAAACATGCACCAGCATGCCTTGGTCGTGGGTGTACTTATTCATCCACGGTTGCACCAGGTCGGAGTAACTCTGATCACCACCCTGAGTCAGCTTCGCCGAAGGGCCGGTGCCGATCGCGCCCTGGGCCTTGGCGTAGTCGACCCATTGCTTGAATTCCGCTTCCGACTTCGGTTCCTGCTTGCCATAGAAAACGTTTTTGTCTTTCTCGCCGGACGCGGCAAACGTCACGGCGGATTTCGGCTCGATGCTGCCTTCGCCGACCCACAACAGCAGAATCTTCGGCACTTGCGGCATTTCCTTTTCCAGCAATTGCAGGCTGTTTTTATCGAAGGTCTGCAGGATCACCTTGCCTTTGCCCTGACCGACGCCCAGCGCGCTTTTCGCCAGCTTCGAACCGGCCGGACTCAGCCAGCCGCGATCCTGGAGTTTTTCCTTGAGGTCATGTTCGATGCCGGGAAACAGCTGCGGCTCTTTGGTTTCGATGTACAGGCCCGGCTTGTGCTGCGGGTTGGCGCGGGCGATGTCGATGATTTCATCGAGGGTAAGAATCTTCAGCCCGGCGTAGGAGGGGCGTGCGCGGTCAGGATATTTGCTGTTGAACCAGCTGCCGGCATCAAGGGTTTTCAGTTCGGCCATGGTGAACGCGGTGGCCGGGCTGTCCTTGCGCTCGGGGAATTTACTGGCGACGTCGGTGGTGCGTTGCAGGTTGTCGTCGTGCAGGGCGAAGAGCACGCCGTCCTTGCTGCGCTGCAAATCCATTTCCAGGTAATCGGCGCCGAGGTCACGGGCCAGTTTGTAGGCCGCAGCGGTGGATTCCGGGGCATCGAACGACGCGCCACGGTGGGCGATCACCGCCGGATGCGGAATGCCATGGGCGGCAGCGATTGCCTTGGGCTCCGGGTGGCTGGCGGCATGCGCCTGACCGAGGCCGAACAACAGACTCAGCACCAGAGCGCTTCGGGTAAAAGTGGCAGGCATGGTCGAGTTCCTTTCGCAGGTTTTTTTCGAGACGTACCTTTTAACAACTGAAGCGCCGCAGGGCTATCGCCAGACCGACATAAACCGAGCAAAACGGAAATTTCCTGCACTTTTGTGGCGCTGTTTGCAGTACGCTTGCCCTCGGCTGACGCCCCGGCAGAGGGCGCGCCGCTACATTGCCCTGCGTGTAAACCATCGATCATCTTTCGTGAGGTTTACCATGCGCATCACCTCCCAACTCATCTGCCAGGCCGCCGACGATCTCAAAGGCTTCGTCGGCCTCAACCGCAAGACCGGCCAGTACATCGTGCGCTTCAGCGAAGATTCGTTCGGCATGGACGTGGCCGACGACGGCATCATCCCGGCCAGTGAATTCGTCTGGGCGACGGCGTCGGACACCACCATGACCCTCAAGCGCGAATTGATTCAGTTGCTGCTCGATCAACACATCGACGACCGCATCAACATCACCGAACCGTTACGGGTTTACATGAGCAAGGTTGAAGTGCCGGAGATTGTTGCGGCGCGGAGACTGGTGCGCGGTTGAGGTATTGCAGTGTGGTTGCGGGCCTCTTCGCGAGCAGGCTCGCTCCCACAGGGATTTTCTGAACGCCACAGATCCAATGTGGGAGCGAGCCTGCTCGCGAAGGCGACCTTAGTTCTGGCACACGTGAGCGTGCAACTCGCTGGTCAATCCTTCGATGCGCTCGGTGAGGGTTTTCGTCATTTCGGTAAGGCGGGTGTTTTGTTCCAGCAACGCCAGCAATTGTGCGGAATTCTTCGCCGCCTCAGCCTGACGTTCGGTATTGGCCAATGCCAGAGCTTCGCGGTGCTGCGCATCGGCGTCGGCGTGCGCTTTGTCGCGCGCGGCCTGACGGGTTTGTGCAAGCAGGATCAATGGCGCGGCGTAGGCCGCCTGTAGGCTGAAGGCCAGGTTCAGCAGGATGAACGGGTAGACGTCGAATTGAGTCACACCCCATACGTTGAGGCCGATCCATACCGCCACGATCAAGGTTTGCGCTCCAAGGAACAGCGGCGTGCCGAAGAACCGCGCAAAGGCTTCGGCGCGCAGGGCGAAGGCATCGTTGCCGAAGGTCGTATTCAGGTGGGCGTGGGGGCGGTGGAAGCGCAGGTGATCGATGGGGGCGTTGGACATTCCGGGTTTTTCGTTATTCATGGGGCACTCGGCGGGGCTTGGGGCGTGTCGTCACTATAGCTCTGCGTTGTGGCGGCCGACCTTCGCGGACTGCCCACGAAGGTCGACTCGTTCTATCGATCCTGCACAAGCCTCAATTCGGCACCCGCTCATTGGCAAACATGCTCACCGCATCCACCGCCTCACTGGCGCCATCGCGAATCTGCAGAATCACCGTACCGGCCTGATTGGCCAGTTCCACGCCTTCTGCGGCGCGGTCGCGGGTGCCTTGCATGCTCTTGATCGCCTGCCGTGTTTCGCTCTGGATCAGACTGATCATGGTGGAGATCTCGGCGGTGGAGCCGCTGGTGCGCGCCGCCAGCTGCCGTACTTCATCGGCCACCACGGCAAAGCCGCGGCCCTGTTCACCGGCGCGCGCGGCTTCGATGGCGGCGTTGAGGGCGAGTAGGTTGGTCTGATCGGCGATCGCGCGGATGGTGTTGACGATGGCGGTGATCTGCTCGGAGCGGTCGCCCAGTTGCGCGATCAGCGTTGAGGACTGGCTGATGTCCTCGGCGATTTCGCGCATTTCGCTGGCAGCCTGTTGAATCACCTGCGTACCTTGCTCGGCGACTTTTCGAGTTGCTACCGAGATGTGGTAAGCGGTGCTGGCACTGCGCGCGTCCTGTTCGTGTTGCTCGACACGGGCGGTAACGTCAGACGCGAACTTCACGACTTTGTACAAACGCCCCGAAGCGTCGTAGACCGGGTTGTAGTTGGCCTCCAGCCAGACGATCTGACCGCGTTTATCCACGCGCTCGAACTGCCCGTGGAAGAACTCGCCCTGATTCAGGCGCCGCCAGAAATCCTGATAGGCGCCGCTGTTGACCAGCGCCGGGGTGCAGAACAAGCGGTGATGCTGGCCCTTGAGCTCTGCGAGGCTGTAACCCATGCGCGTGAGAAAATTCTGGTTGGCGGTAAGAATATTGCCGTCGAGATCGAACTCGATCACCGCCATCGCGCGATCAATCGCCTGCAGTTTGGCGTTGGCCTCGTTCTCCTGCTGCACCTTGGCGGTGACATCCATCGCGTACTTGACCACTTTGATCACCCGTCCCGACGCATCCTTGATCGGGTTGTAACTGGCCTCGAGCCAGATCGGCTGGCCTTTGCTGTCGACCCGTTCAAAGGTGCCGGACTGGAACTGACCGTTTTTCAGGCGTGACCACAGCTCGGTGTATTGGGCACTGCGCCCGAACTCTGGTGTGCAGAAATGCCGGTGCGGCTGGCCGATCGCCTGGGCAGCCGTGTAACCCATGGTCTTGAGGAAATTGTCATTGGCACGCAACACCACGCCATCAAGATCGAACTCGATCACCGCCATCGAACGGTTGATCGCTTCGAGCATTGCAGCCTGGTCAAAAACGGTGTGTTGCAGTTCAGCGAGGGCGGCTTTCTGGCGATTGAAGAACATGCTTGCGATACTCGGGAAGTGGGGAAAATCAAAAGGATTCAGTCCCTATTCCTGCGCCGGCAGACCGAAATGCACGGACGGCATTCGGTGGTGACTGCTCAATGCCAGCGTTCCGTTACTGGCAGATGGCTACTTATACAAAACTTAATAAAGTTGTACAAGGAAGGAATTTTTCACGAGTTTGTATAACTTTTTGCGAAATTAGTTGTACGCGGCTCGCCGCGCCAGTGATTCACCGCTGATACAGTGCCAGGAACATCTCCAGCGCCGACTCGGCAACTGCATTCTGCGCGTCTGGATCAAGGGCCGCGCGACCCAGCGAGATCTGCGGCCAGAACGCGAATGCCTTGAGCAAACCTTGTACTTGATGCGCGGCAAATTCTGGATCCACCGGTTTGAGCCGTCCGTCGGCTTGCGCCGCGCGTATCCAGACAGTCAGGCCTTCCTCGCGCTCGCCCATGCGCTCGATCATGTTCTGCGCACGTTCGGGGGAATGAATGGTTGCGGCAATCGCCACCCGGGCGAGGGTGAGAAAATTCTCGTCAGCCATCATCTGCACTTTTTGTTGCAGCATCAGGCGCAGCTGCTCATGCAGCGGTCGCTCGCGGTCGTAGCTCACCGATGGCTCGGCAATGATCCGCGCCCACAACTGATTAAGGATCTCGGCGAACAGCTCTTCCTTGCTCGGGAAGTGGTTGTACACCGTCCGCTTCGACACCCCCGCCGTGGCGGCGATCTTGTCCATGCTGGTGATTTCGAACCCGTGGGCACGGAATTCGGCGATCGCCGCTTGGATGATGGCTTCGCGTTTGCGATCGGTGAGGCGTTGTGGCGCGGTCATGAGCGGACTTCAGTAGAGAAGGGGGGAAATTACACTCGGCAGTTTACTTGGCGTCGGCTTTGATGCAACCTAGAAACTACACCGCTCAGTGTAATGTTGCGTTAATCCTCGCACCTTACAAACCAGAGCGTTTGGCCTTTGCGTGCAGCTTGGCCATTTTCATTTCCCGTGGAATACCGTGCAGCACACGGTTTTTCGGAGTCGTTCAGTCATGGCCAATCCAGTCTCTCTCCCGGACAACACACCCACGCCTGAAGCCTCGCGCCAGGATCAAGGGCTGTTTCGCAATCATGCGCCGGTGCAGCGCGAAGGGGTACGCAAAATGCTGCGGATCATGTGGAACATGATTTTCCACAAACCGCGCGACACCCGTCCGAGCGCCGCCATTCCTGTGCACCCGCTGACCCGTGAAGATCTGCTCGCGGCGCCCAATCACAGCGTTTACCGCTTGGGGCACTCGACGCTGCTACTGAAGATGCGCGACAAATTCTGGATCACCGATCCGGTCTTCGCCGAGCGCGCCTCGCCAGTGCAATGGGCTGGCCCGAAACGCTTCCACCAACCACCGATCAGCATCGACGAACTGCCGCCGATCGAAGCGGTGATCCTCTCGCACAATCATTACGACCATCTCGACTACGAAGCGGTACTCAAACTCGCCGCCAAAACCACTTACTTCCTGACTCCACTCGGCGTGGGCGACACCCTGATCAAATGGGGCATCGACGCCAGCAAGGTGCGCCAGTACGACTGGTGGCAGGGCACCGAAATCGCCGGTATCCGCTTCATCGCCACCCCATCGCAGCACTTCTCCGGCCGTGGCCTGTTCGACGGCAACAGCACGCTGTGGGCGTCATGGGTGATGATCGACGCCGACACACGAATCTTTTTCAGCGGCGACAGCGGTTACTTCGACGGCTTCAAACGCATCGGCGAACAATACGGCCCGTTCGACCTGACCCTGATGGAAACCGGCGCCTACAACGTCGAATGGCCCCACGTGCACATGCAACCGGAAGAAACCCTGCAAGCCCACATCGACCTCAAGGGCCGCTGGCTCTTCCCGATCCACAACGGCACCTTCGACCTGGCCATGCACGCCTGGCACGAACCGTTCGACCGCATCCTTGCGCTTGCATGGGAACGCAGTATTGCGATTACTACACCGCGGATGGGGGAGGCGTTCAACATTGCGCATCCACAACGGGGGAGTGCGTGGTGGATGGCGGTTGAAGAGGAAGGGGAAGCACTAGTGCAGAACGCCTGACGATTTCATCCGGTTCGCCTCGGTGCGAACCGGATGAATCAGATTCCTATTTCCTTCATTCGCCGGTGGTAATCCTCCATCGTAGCGACTGACAAATCCCTGAATTTCCCACGAAGTATCTGACTTAGTGTTTCCAAGGTGATGCCAGTAATTAGCGCCGCTTCAGATTCGTTCAGGTTGGCAGTCTTGATCAACGCGGCCATTTTTGTCGCATATCCCGATTTGATCAGCATTTCATCTGCACCCTGCAGTCCCAAATCTGCGTAGACGTTGCCCGTGCTTCTTTCGATATCCATCCTTAGCGCTCCTTATTCGGCCATCGCAAAATCCCCACGCCCCACCGATTCCCCCGCCATACCCTGCGCCCTGACACTGCGCCCCGGTGCAAACCCCGGGAAGAACACCAACCCCTGCGCTTCAAACCGATAAGCCAGTGCCAGTCTCGCGGCGTCCGCCACGTCCTGCTGCGCTTCGAAACGCTGGATATCCGCCACCGCCACCTCGGCCTCGCGCGACAGTTGTTCAACGCTCCAGCCCAGCATGGCGCGGGCCTGGACGCAGTGGGTCGGGGTGAACTGGAAAAGGGCAATGCGTTCGAGGACGTGGTTCATCGCAAGAGAGGCCATGGTGTGCTCCGGGCTCAAAAGTGCTGATTGAAAATGTACTGTGTTTTTGTACAGTTGTTTTCGGCCGGGATCAAACGCAATTTTCGAATTTGCCTATTTCGTCGGCTCCAACCAGACGGACGGTGCCTGTCCCAGCACACGCCGAAACATCGTCGAAAACGCCGCCGGGCTCTCGTAGCCGAAGTCCAGGGCAATCCGCGTCACCGCTTCCCCCGCCGCCAACCGTGCCAACGCCTGCACGACGCACGCCTGTTGGCGCCACTGACGAAAGCTGAGCCCGGTCTGCTGCCGAAACAATCTGTTAAAGGTACGCAAGCTTATGTGTAACTGATCGGTCCAATCCTGCGGGGATTGATGGGTGTTGGGCATGTTCAGAAAGGTCTGACACAGACTGAGGAGCTTTCCTTCGGCGGGCATGGGAATGTGTAGGGCAAGGGGCGCGCTGCGTGCCAGTTCATGCAACAGCAAGTTGATCAGCACGCCGTCGCGTCCGGCCTGGTCGTACATCAGTGGCACGTCCACCGCTTCCATCAGCAAATGCCGCAGCAGCGGCGACACATTGAGCACTTGGCAGTCTGGCCCCAATTCCACGTTGCCCGGTTCGATGTAAAGGCTGCGCGTGCTCACCCCGAGCATCAACACCTCATGGGCCACGCCCGGCGGAATCCACACCGCGCGCTGCGGCGGCACCACCCAATTGCCGTTCCGGGTGCTGACTTGCATCACGCCTGTTGCGCCGTAGAGCAATTGGCCACGGCGATGCGTATGAAACGGGAGTAGGTGGCCGTGGGAATAATCGGTACCGATGGCCACGACCGGGCGAGGCGTGGCATCAAGCTGATTGATCGAAATATTGTGCATCAGGCGTGTTCCAGCGATTGGCGTAAACGCGAACATTATTGGCCCAACTACTGAAACCGGCCAGTGCATCGCGCTCTAATGTCCTGGGCTCCCTCGATCCTGGACGCCCACTATGTTCTATCTCCTGCTTACATTGTTCGGTTGCCTCACCGGCATCAGCGCCGTGCTCTTCGGTTTCGGCGGCGGCTTCGTCATCGTGCCGCTGCTCTATCGCATGCTCACCGCCAGCCACGCAGCCGACGACCCCATCGCCCAGTCGGCCATGCACATCGCCGTGGCCACCTCGACCTGCGTGATGATCGTCAACGCCCTGATCGCTACACGCAAACACCAGCGCGCGGGCAATCTGCTCCGGGACTACCTCTGGCCATTGGCCGGGTTTATCGGCGGGGGCGCGATCGTCGGCGCCATCGCTGCGATGTGGGTCAGCGGCCAAGTGATCCGCTACGCCTTCATCGCCTACCTGGGCGTGACCATCGTCGATTGCCTGCTGCGCCGAGGATTTCTCACACAGTCCCAAACCACATTCCCACGGCGACTGACCACGACGGAAACATCCGCCGGCGGTGTAGGCATCGGCGCCATCGCGACCTTCCTAGGTGTAGGAGGAAGCGTCATGACCGTGCCGCTGCTGCGCCGTTGCGGGCTGAGCATGTCGCAAGCGACGTCCATGGCCAATCCGCTCAGCGTCCCGGTAGCGTTGGCGGGGACGTTGACGTACATGGCGCTGGCCGGTTTCACTGAGTCTGATTTGGGTGCCTGGTATATCGGGTATGTCGATGTGCTGGCGTTTGCGCTGCTGACGGTTGGTTCGTTGCTGGGGATCAGATTGGCTGCGCGGTGGATTGGGCGGATACCGGATCGGCTGCATGCGCGCGTGTACATCGGTTTACTTATGGTGGTGATGATCAGCATGTGCTTGAGCTGAGCGCGACGGCGCTCGATTCCAGCGCGCAAGCTCGCCATAATCCGCAGCTACTTTCGCGGGCAGTTGCTCGCTTATTCAAGGATGAAGTGATGTACCGAGGACTGTTACGTCTTTTTGCTGTTTTTCTTCTAACGGGTTCTTTTGTCTCGACGGCAACTTGGGCCGAGACCGGCGCGCAGTTGTTCACCGGCACGTTGGGTAAATCGTCTATCGTCCTCGAAATAAATCCTCGTACCGGAGAGGGACGTTACTTTTACAAGAAGTACCGCAAGGATCTACCACTCGACGGTGCTCTGGACGGGGAAACGCTTGTGCTGGAAGAAGGCTCGCGGATAGACGACTCACGCCCGACCTTGCGTCTGCGGCCGACAACTGATGGTTGGTATGGCGAGTGGACGAGCACCGCTGGGAAAAGCCTGAAGATCAAGTTACAGCCAGCCGTCATCCCCGATGTAGCGGATGATGCCTTGCCCTTTTTCACCACACTTCACGACAAGTACCCTTATGAATACCTGCGGCTGCAGGGCGTCACACTCAAAAAAGGCAACATCGACACCTTCATGGGCTACACGCTGCAGTGGTGGAGCGAGCCGAAGACAGGCACTTCTCTGTTTGAAGTGGTCTCGGGTTATTCCCTTGAAGAGCGTCGACGCATCAACCAACAATTGATGGCGCGTTTGTGGAGCGAGGTATTGTCGTCTTATGGATGTTCAGGCAGTTACGCGCAGTCGAGCCAACCACTGTGGATGTCGTCAACAGTGATGAGCGTTCTGATTTCATCAGATTATTTCTGCGGCGGTGCCTATCCGGATCAAAGCCAGGATGCGCTCAACTTCGACACTAAAACAGGCAGACTCCTGACCCTAGATGATGTTTTGTGGGTGGGGCAGGGCAAGCCATTGCATTTTCAACGAGAGGGCGACTTCGGCGGGGAGGCGTCCGGCTCGTCTGATTCCTGGTCTAACTACCGCAGTGAGGAACTGGCACCCTGGCTGGTCGCGCAGTTGCTGAAACTCTACTCCAGTGAAATGACCGTTACCCCCGAAGGTGAAAACGACTGCAACTACGACGAGAGTTATCCCTGGCAATTTCCCGGTTGGCACTTCACGGAACTGGGCATCAAGCTCGAGCCATCATTTCCCCACGTCGCGGCGGTCTGCGGATTCGTCGACTGGAGCGTTCTGCCGTACACAATCGTCAAACAACATCCGGGCGGGGTTGCACTGCAACTGCCTTGATGTCGCGTTTACTTTCATGCGCAGCCCCTCGATTCCCGACCACAACCCCGCCATAATCGCCGCGAATTTATCCGCGCCGGCCCTCAAATGCCGGCGCGACCTCTGACTCTTTCAAGGAACGATCAATGCTCAAGGGACTGATGCGCCTGGCGCCATGCGCTGCTGTGCTGTTCTCGCTGATTCCAAGTGTCCACGCCTATGATGGCCGACGCGTGTTCACCGGCACGTTGGGCAAAATGCCGATCGTCGTAGAGCTCAATATCACGCAGCAGGACGAAGTAACCGGTCGGTACTTCTACGAAAAATACCATCGTGATTTGCCGCTCAGTGGCGCGTTGCAGAACAGCACGCTGACCTTGACCGAGGGCAATAATCGCTATGGTGACGACAAGCCGCTGTCAACGTTGGAACTTGAAGAAACCGGCAGCGGCTGGCAGGGCGAATGGAAAAGTCCGCAGGGCAAGAAGCTGCCAGTGAAACTCATCGAGGCCAGACTTACCGCCCCCACCTCATCAACTTTGCCGTTCATTGCCGCGTTGCCTTACAGCGAGCCTTACGAGTATTTGCGCCTGCAGGGACTCAAACTGAAACCGGCGAAGAAAGAAAACTTCATGGGCTACGACCTGCAATGGTGGACAGAGCCTGAGACAAAGATTTCCCTGTTCAGCGTGGAGTCCGGATTGTCGAAAGATGATCAGCAACGGGTTAACCAGCAGTTGCTTGGACGCCTCTGGAATGAAGTCATCAGTTACCACGGCTGCCAGCTGCAGGGCGGCGAAAACGTCGAATTTATACAACAGGTGCAACCGAAAATGATCTCGCCAGCCGTGGTCAGCCTGAACATCTCGACCAGCTATTACTGCGGCGGCGCGCATCCAGACTTCGGCGATTCACCGCTCAACATTGACGTTAAAACCGGCCACCCGCTGTCCCTCGAAGATGTGCTGTGGGTCGGTGAGGGCAAACCACTTTTACATGCCGAACGCGACAGCTTGGGCGACGAACCTCTGAGCAAGGACGAAAGTAACGCGCGCTATCAGTACGTAAGTAAAGAGTTGGTGCCTTGGGTGATCAAACAATTCACGACCCTGTACCCCAATGAAATGAAGACACCGACGGGAGATGACGACTGCAACTTCCAGGACGAAAGCATCTGGGGGACTTCACCTTGGTACTTCACCGAGAAGGGCTTGTACCTCGGCGCGTACTTCGCTCGCGTGCAACGCTCTTGCGATAGACCTGACTGGTCGATCCTGCCGTACTCCCTAGTCAAACAACACCCTGGCGCCGTAAAACTGCAACTGCCCCAAGGCTAGCCATCACTCCAACCCCGGCGCTTCACGGATAATGAAGTGATCCAGGTTCTCGATATTGGCATTGAAGACCTCGAAAGGTTTTTCGGGGTTCTTCTTGCCGGGCACCTGCTTCAACTCCGGCGTCACCCCATAGAAGAAACAGAACAACGCCTTGTCGCTATCCACCGCGTGCTTGATCTCTTCCAGAAACGCCTTGCGCTTGCGGTAGTTGTCGATCAGCTTCTTGTTCAGATAAACGCTGACCGGATACGGCTTCTTCTTGCTGTCTTCGGGCTTCTTGAACCAGACCTTGTCCTCGAAATCGATACGAAAACTGGCGCTGTGGAAGTCCTCGATCTTCTTGATCCGCCCCCAGTAAATCAGCCCCTTGTTGTCCGTCAGATACTCGATCTTCTTGAAGAACGAACTGTACGGCGCCGTATGCTCGCCAATCTTCAACGGCATGCGCTTGAGCAACTCCTTGTCGGCGAAGTTGGAAACAAAACACTCCACCGGATGCGCAAACACACTGGTCTTGTCCGGCGCCGACTCACGACTCGCTGACTCCTTACCACTGTCTGCCACCATCCGAACCGGATCATCGCGCAACACATCCGCCGCCCCCGCTGGCGTGACAGGCTTGCGTACATACTCACGCCGGGTCAGCAATAACTCCGACGGAAAATGCTCCTCCCGCCCGTCATCCACCTCGCCATCCGCCGTCTCAACGCCAGACGCCGACGCCCTCAAACTCACATACGGACAACCCGCCACATGCTGCGTAGTCGGCAGATTCTTGAAATGCGGCGTGCGCACGTAATTCACGTTCTTGGCGTTGAACGTACCCAACTCATTGGGAGCCTCAAACGCTGAACGACAAGCATCGTTGGGGCACTGGAAGTGTTCCTTCGCCGAGTCAAACGCCACCGTCTCATCGAAATTGAGATCGCGAACGTCATAGATCGACAACTTGTCGTCGAGGCTGAGGCAGTAGGCGAGATCGAATTTCATGGTGGGGGCTCGGATCCTTGAGTGAGGGAGGGGTATTAATAGCGGGCGGCGGGGTAGGTTGCACTGATTGTTTTCAGGATGATGCGGGATTTGTGGGAGGTAGCCTGCTGGCGACTGGTGGGATCAACCTAATCTTGAATCCAGACATCCACCCAGCAGCAACACATTGAATTGTGGTGAGGGGATTTATCCCCGATGGGCAGCGAAGCTGCCCCAAATCCAGCAAATGAGGTTAGCCAGACAAACTGCAATTATTCCTTTTCCAGTCTTCCAACATTGTCATAAAGCCAAGCAGTGAATTCAGCTCTGTCGTCCGAATGGTGGCAACGTTGGTGACAGTTGGGACATAACGCCACAACATTCGTGTCAAGGTCCGAACCCTTTTGCGACAGGTGCTTGACGTGATGCACTTCTAAAAACGGTTTCCCATCCTTTTCAAATGGCGCTGCTTTGCCACAACCTTCGCACTTGCCATCGGCTTGCTGACGAACCCAGCCCCTCAATTCAGGATCGCGAAAGTAAACCTTTCTAGTGGACGTCGTTTGGATAGGTGTTTTTATTCCTTTGGGGACGTAGTCAAATTGCTTTCGCTCAAATTTAGCCGCGCGTTGCTCGAGCAATGCTTCGTCCGCCGTTGGATTGGAATCTTCAAGTGTCAGAACGGTAGAAGCATCAAGTGCCTTACGGATGCTGCGCGCTACATTCGCGCCAACATTCTTGGCAGGTTTGTAGCCTTCAATACGCTTTCTATCCATTTCGACCAACACGGTAGAAATGTTCTGCATCCGGAACTCGACAGAGCCTTTAGTCCGACCGGCTAACGGGCCTTCGCGCAGGATGCGATTCTCCTCAGTCTTGACGAATTTCTGGCCGCTCTGCTCGCGTACAAGCATCTTCAGATAGGCATCAACTGCCGCCTGAATCTCGACCTCACTCCAATCGCTATTACTTTTTTCCGTGTCCATAAAATCGCCGAGGGTTGAAAACCCTCGGACGATACTGAGTGGCCATCACTGCTGTCTAGGAAATTTCCTACGAGGAAAAGCGACTGATCCTGCCAAATCCTACCAATGCATCGTTAACCTAATTACCGCTTTGCACCCATAAAAAAGCCCCGATCAGATCGGGGCTTTTTGCTTTCTCGACTCGCCGACTCAAACCGCAATCTTCAAATCGTGCCGAGCGAGACTATTAGTCCCAGCTCAACGCACCACCAGTTTGGTATTCGATCACGCGAGTCTCAAAGAAATTCTTCTCTTTCTTCAAGTCCATAATCTCGCTCATCCAAGGGAACGGATTAGTAGTCCCTGGATACTCTTCCTTCAAACCAATCTGCGACAAACGACGGTTAGCAATGAACTTCAGGTAGTCCTCCATCATCGCCGCGTTCATACCCAACACCCCGCGAGGCATGGTGTCACGCGCGTATTCGATCTCCAGCTGCGTACCCTGCAGGATCATCTGGGTCGCTTCTTCCTTCATCTCAGCATCCCACAAGTGTGGGTTTTCGATTTTGATCTGGTTGATCACGTCGATGCCGAAGTTCAGGTGCATGGATTCGTCGCGCAGGATGTATTGGAACTGCTCGGCGACGCCGGTCATTTTGTTACGGCGGCCCATGGAGAGGATCTGGGTGAAGCCGCAGTAGAAGAAGATGCCTTCCAGAACGCAGTAGTAGGCGATCAGGTTGCGCAGCAACTCTTTGTCGGTTTCCGGGGTGCCGGTTTCGAACTTTGGATCGGAGATCGAACGGGTGTACTTCAGGCCCCAGGCTGCTTTTTTCGCGACCGATGGGATCTCGTGGTACATGTTGAAGATTTCGCCTTCATCCATGGCCAGCGATTCGATGCAGTACTGGTAGGCGTGGGTGTGGATCGCTTCTTCGAAAGCCTGGCGCAGGATGTACTGGCGGCATTCCGGGTTGGTGATCAGGCGGTACACGGCCAGGACCAGGTTGTTGGCAACCAGGGAGTCGGCGGTGGAGAAGAAGCCGAGGTTGCGCATGACGATGCGGCGCTCGTCGTCGGTCAGGCCTTCCGGGTTTTTCCAGAGGGCGATGTCGGCGGTCATGTTGACTTCTTGCGGCATCCAGTGGTTTGCGCAACCGTCCAGATACTTCTGCCAGGCCCAGTCGTACTTGAATGGCACGAGTTGGTTGAGGTCGGCGCGGCAGTTGATCATGCGCTTTTCGTCAACGGCGACACGAGCGGAGGCGCCTTCGAGTTCGGCGAGGCCTTCGGCGACGTCGAGGGAGTTCAGTGCAGCCTTGGCGCGGGCGACGGCGGCCGAGTCGTCGGCGGTGACGGCGCGGGCTTCCAGCGCTGCGGCGCCGCCGGCGTTGTCGAGGCGGTCCATGTTGGCTTCGCTTGCGTGGCCGGCGTTGGCGCCTTTCACGGTTGCGACTTCACTGTCTTCTTTATCGAATTCGTCCCAGCTCAGCATGACGTGTCGTCTCCTGCGTGAGGGCTTGTGCCCGTGTGAAACCTGAAGGGTTGGTTTTTCACACGGCCAAACAAGCCGCGTTGGATGTCGTTTTTTGCAGCGCTGCACGCAGGCAAATAAACAGAAATTTTGACGGGTCCCGAGAGCCTCTGATGGGCGCAATCAGCGTCTGGCACTGTTGCGGGGCTTCAGAATGGCTTTTGCTCCCTGTAAGGGAATATTGCTGACCCGTATAGGGCGGCATTATAGGGAAATTTTTACCGGCGTGGTGCGGCGAATCGGCTCATGGCGAGGCCGAGGAGGGGGTGGATTTCGGTCCGACCGAGGGATTACAGGGCTTTGCGCGGAATCGACCCGAGCAGATTTTTTTTCGTTAATTTTTTGGCAGGTGTTTTTTTGTTTAAAAAATAGCCAGAAAAGCGGGTTTTTCACTATATCTAGTGTTTTGCAAGCCTTTTTCGCGGCTCCAGACACAACTGAGCCCGACCGAAGCCGGGCTGGAATAGACCCTCAATGTAGCGCTGAGCGATCCGATTCGGTGCAGTCTGATTCAGTTCGTGCAGCCGTTGCCCATGATGCTGTAGCGCAGGATGTGGCGTTGGCCTTTGGAGTCGTCGTATTCCATTTTTGCCGGTACAACTTCGCAGACATTTGGAATTTCGCTCATCGATACAACTTTGGCGATGTCCAGATGTGTGGAGTAAGTGTATTCCTCGATGACCGGTTGTTGCTGTGCGACATCAGTCGGGACCTCGTCTGCTATGGCGGTTGCGCACAGACTGCTGAGGGCCAGAACCAATAAAGCTTTCATTTCTAATTCACCTTTTTGAGGTCGAGTGGGGTCACGCAACCTTTTTAGGGTTGCGTGTGGAGCTTGAGTATTTGATGCGTTACTTGGAGAGCTGGATTAACGGCCTTCGTGGGGGCTGTAACGTTGTTAATCGCGGTTGCCTTGTTGGCGAGGTGAATTTTAGGGCGGTGGGGTGTCGGTAAACAGGGGCGGTTTTGATAAACACTTTTGATAGATTTGGTAACAATCGATTCAGGTCTTGGTGTCTGGCCGGATGGGATTTGCCTGACGCACCGCGTTGACTGCATCGCTGGCAAGCCAGCTCCCACATGGAATGCGGACATTTTGTAGGGGCTTGTTACTACCATCGTCGAATGGTTCTATGGCCCCCACCCGGCTACAACGGGGTCATACAAAAACAACTATTACACCGAGGTAGGAAAGATGAGTGCGGCTTCTCTGTATCCCGTTCGTCCCGAGGTTCTGGCAAACACGCTGACTGACGAGGCGACCTACAAAGCCATGTACCAGCAGTCGGTCGTCAACCCTGACGGCTTCTGGCGCGAGCAAGCCAAGCGTCTGGACTGGATCAAGCCTTTCACCACGGTGAAACAGACGTCGTTCGACGATCACCATGTCGACATCAAGTGGTTTGCCGACGGCACCCTGAACGTTTCCTATAACTGCCTCGACCGTCATCTGGCCGAGCGCGGCGACCAAGTCGCAATCATCTGGGAAGGCGACGATCCTTCCGAAAGCCGCAACATCACCTACCGCGAACTGCACGAGCAAGTGTGCAAACTGGCCAACGCCCTGCGTGGTCAGGACGTGCACCGTGGCGACGTGGTGACCATTTACATGCCGATGATCCCCGAAGCCGTGGTCGCCATGCTGGCCTGCACCCGGATCGGCGCGATTCACTCGGTGGTGTTCGGCGGTTTCTCGCCGGAAGCCCTGGCCGGTCGCATCATCGACTGCCGCTCGAAAGTGGTGATCACCGCTGACGAAGGCATCCGTGCCGGCAAGAAGATTTCCCTCAAGGCCAACGTCGACGACGCCCTGACCAACCCGGAAACCAGCAGCATCCAGAAGGTCATCGTGTGCAAGCGCACCGGTGGCGACATCAAGTGGAACCAGCATCGCGACATCTGGTACGAAGACCTGATGAAGGTCGCGGGCACTGTTTGCGCGCCGAAAGAGATGGGCGCCGAAGAAGCGTTGTTCATCCTTTATACCTCCGGCTCCACTGGCAAGCCGAAGGGCGTGCAGCACACCACCGGCGGTTATTTGCTGTATGCGGCAATGACCCACGAACGCGTGTTCGACTACCGTCCGGGCGAAATCTACTGGTGCACCGCCGACGTCGGCTGGGTCACCGGCCACAGTTACATCGTCTACGGCCCGCTGGCCAACGGCGCGACCACCGTGCTGTTCGAAGGTGTGCCGAACTACCCGGATATCACCCGGGTGGCGAAGATCATCGACAAGCACAAGGTCAACATCCTCTACACCGCGCCGACCGCGATCCGCGCGATGATGGCCTCGGGTCAGGCGGCGGTTGAAGGCGCCGATGGCAGCAGCCTGCGCCTGCTCGGTTCGGTCGGCGAGCCGATCAACCCGGAAGCCTGGGACTGGTACTACAAGAATGTCGGCAAGTCGCGTTGCCCGATCGTCGATACTTGGTGGCAGACCGAAACCGGCGGCAACATGATGAGCCCGCTGCCGGGCGCCCACGCGCTGAAGCCGGGTTCGGCGGCGCGTCCGTTCTTCGGTGTGGTGCCGGCGCTGGTCGACAACCTCGGCAACATCATCGAGGGCGAGGCCGAGGGCAATCTGGTGATTCTCGATTCGTGGCCGGGTCAGGCGCGTACGTTGTACGGCGATCACGATCGTTTCGTCGATACCTACTTCAAGACCTTCCGTGGCATGTACTTCACCGGTGACGGCGCGCGTCGCGATGCCGACGGTTACTACTGGATCACCGGGCGCGTGGACGACGTGCTCAACGTCTCCGGCCACCGCATGGGCACCGCCGAGATCGAGAGCGCGATGGTCGCCCATCCGAAGGTGGCCGAAGCTGCGGTGGTGGGCGTGCCGCATGACATCAAGGGGCAGGGCATCTATGTCTATGTGACCTTGAAGAACGGCGAGGAGCCGACCGAGCAACTGCGTCTGGAGCTGAAGAACTGGGTGCGCAAGGAGATCGGCCCGATTGCTTCGCCGGACGTGATCCAGTGGGCGCCGGGGCTGCCGAAGACCCGTTCGGGCAAGATCATGCGCCGCATCCTGCGCAAGATCGCCACGGCGGAATACGATGGCTTAGGCGATATCTCGACCCTGGCGGATCCGGGTGTGGTGCAGCATTTGATTGATACGCACAAGACCATGAATGTTGCTTAAACGTTAGAAACATAGGAGCCCTGTCCGGTGATGCCGGGCGGGGCTTTTTTATGGCTGTGAGGTTTGTGGTGGCTGGGAGGGCTTCTTCGCGAGCAGGCTCGCTCCCACAAGGAAACGGGCGCATTTTTGATCGTTCCCACGCTCTGCGTGGGAATGCAGCAAGGGACGCTCTGCGTCCCAGAAGCCGACGCAGAGCGTCGAGGGAGGCGTTCCCACGCGGAGCGTGGGAACGATCAGCGACTCAACCAATAATTATCGATCTGCACCGTCAGACCTTTCCCGCTGTTACCCGCCACAACCCAATGTGTAACCGCCCGCGCCAAACCGGGGCGAAGGGAAACGCGGTGCGCCGTTTTAGAGCCTCCAAAGCCCCGCGGAAAAATAAGACATTACGCTGCGCTTGCCGGATTAGAAGGGTTTGCGAATAATGGGCCCGCAACTTGCAATATGTATCGGTTCACTGTCTTTCGCTCTTGCATGAATTTGCAGGGCTGTCAATGAGCTCAAACCGCTTTCTCGGTGCATCTGTAATTAGTTGTCGCATTGAAGAAATATCGGCTTCGGGCCTGTCGTTAGAATGCCGATCACTCGCTCATCGTGGCTGACGTTGAAATCGCCTGCGGTTTCAACGGGAAATTTCCGCCGATGCGCAACCGATTTCCGATTCACCCATTCGCATATTGGGCTGTCGCTCACTCTGCCGTTTTTGCCCTTTACCGATGGAGTCCCAAGATGAAGAAACTTGTGCTGCTTGGCGCCCTGGCACTGTCCGTGCTGTCGCTGAATGCCGTCGCTGACGAAAAACCTGTGAAGATCGGCATCGAAGCGGCTTACCCTCCATTCGCTTCGAAAGCACCGGACGGCAGCATCGTCGGTTTCGACTACGACATCGGCAACGCGCTGTGCGAAGAGATGAAGGTCAAGTGTGTGTGGGTCGAGCAAGAGTTCGACGGTCTGATCCCGGCTCTCAAAGTACGCAAGATCGACGCCATCCTGTCGTCGATGTCGATCACCGAAGATCGCAAGAAGTCGGTCGACTTCACCAACAAGTACTACAACACTCCGGCGCGTCTGGTCATGAAGGCCGGCACTCAGGTCAGCGAAGGTCTGGCTGAGCTGAAAGGCAAGAACATCGGCGTACAGCGTGGTTCGATCCACGAGCGTTTCGCCCGCGAAGTTCTGGCTCCATTGGGCGCCGAGATCAAGCCGTACGGCTCGCAGAACGAAATCTACCTCGACGTGGCTGCCGGTCGCCTCGACGGTACCGTGGCTGACGCCACCCTGCTGGACGATGGTTTCCTGAAAACCGACGCCGGCAAAGGCTTCGCGTTCGTTGGCCCGGCCTTCACCGACGTCAAATACTTCGGCGACGGCGTAGGTATCGCAGTGCGCAAGGGCGACGCCCTGAAAGACAAGATCAACACTGCCATCGCGGCCATCCGCGAAAACGGCAAATACAAAGCAATCCAGGACAAGTACTTCGCCTTCGACATCTACGGCAAGTAAGACGTCTCTGCGACAAGTCCGAAATGGCGCAAGCAACAGAATCTCTGCGGTTTGCGCCATTTTTTCATCCCAACTTTCGAGGACCTGAATCATGTTGAAAGGCTACGGGGCTGTCATCCTCGATGGCGCATGGCTGACGCTTCAGCTCGCCTTGTCGTCCATGGCTCTGGCCATCGTTCTCGGGCTGATCGGTGTCGCGTTGCGCCTGTCGCCGGTGCGCTGGCTGGCGTGGCTGGGCGACCTGTATTCGACGGTGATCCGCGGCATTCCCGATCTGGTGCTGATCCTGCTGATCTTCTACGGCGGTCAGGACTTGCTCAACCGCGTCGCGCCGATGCTCGGCTATGACGACTACATTGACCTGAACCCGCTGGCCGCCGGTATCGGCACCCTCGGTTTCATCTTCGGTGCGTACCTCTCGGAAACCTTCCGTGGCGCGTTCATGGCGATCCCCAAGGGCCAGGCCGAAGCAGGCATGGCCTACGGCATGAGCAGTTTTCAGGTGTTCTTCCGGGTGATGGTGCCGCAGATGATTCGTCTGGCGATTCCCGGCTTCACCAACAACTGGCTGGTACTGACCAAGGCCACCGCGCTGATTTCCGTGGTCGGTCTGCAAGACATGATGTTCAAGGCCAAGCAGGCGGCGGATGCCACGCGCGAGCCTTTCACCTTCTTCCTCGCAGTGGCGGCGATGTACCTGGTGATCACCAGTGTTTCGTTGCTGGCATTGCGTCACCTTGAGAAGCGCTACTCGGTAGGCGTAAGGGCGGCTGATCTATGATCTTCGACTACAACGTCATCTGGGAGGCACTGCCGCTGTACTTCAGCGGCCTGCTGACCACCCTCAAACTGCTCGCGCTGTCGCTGTTCTTCGGTTTGCTCGCGGCGTTGCCGCTGGGGCTGATGCGCGTCTCGAAAAACCCGTTCGTCAACGGGGCCGCGTGGCTGTACACCTACGTGATTCGCGGCACGCCGATGCTGGTGCAGCTGTTCCTGATCTACTACGGTCTGGCCCAGTTCGAAGCGGTACGCGAAAGCTTCCTGTGGCCGTGGCTGTCCAGCGCAACGTTCTGTGCCTGTCTGGCTTTTGCCGTGAACACCAGCGCCTACACCGCAGAAATCATTGCCGGCAGCCTCAAGGCCACGCCGAACGGTGAGATCGAAGCGGCCAAGGCCATGGGCATGTCGCGCTTCAAACTGTACAAGCGCATTCTGCTGCCGTCGGCCCTGCGCCGCGCGCTGCCGCAGTACAGCAACGAAGTGATCATGATGCTGCAGACCACCAGTCTGGCGTCGATCGTGACCTTGATCGACATCACTGGCGCGGCACGTACCGTCAACGCGCAGTTCTACCTGCCGTTCGAGGCGTACATCACCGCTGGCGTGTTCTACCTGTGCCTGACCTTCATTCTGGTCAAGCTGTTCAAACTGGCTGAGCGTCGCTGGTTGAGCTACCTCGCGCCACGGAAGCACTGATATGCAACGCATCGACCACGTATTGCCGTGGAGCCACCTGGGCAGCGAGCGCAAGGTTTCGGTTTTCCGTTTCGGCAGCGGCGAGCGCAAGGCCTACATCCAGGCCAGCCTGCACGCCGATGAACTGCCGGGCATGCGCACCGCCTGGGAGCTGAAAAAGCGCCTCGGCGAACTCGAAGCCCAAGGCTTGCTCAACGGCGTGATCGAGCTGGTGCCGGTGGCCAATCCGATCGGTCTCGGGCAATTGCTGCAAGGCAATTTCCAGGGTCGTTTCGAGGCGGGCAGCGGCAAGAATTTCAACCGTGATTTCGTCGAGCTCAGCGCGCCGGTCGCGGCGGCACTGGGCGACAAGCTCGGTGATGATCCCCATGCCAACGTGCGCCTGATCCGCCAGGCAATGGCCGACCACTTGGCCGGATTGCCTGAAGCGAGCAGCCAGTTGCAGGGCATGCAGCGTGTGCTGCTCAGTCACGCCTGCACCGCCGATGTGGTGCTGGATCTGCACTGCGATGCCGAAGCCGCGCTGCACATGTACGCGCTGCCGCAGCACTGGCCGCAGTGGCGTTCGCTGTCGGCGCACCTGAACGTCAAGGTTGGTTTGCTCGCGGAAGATTCCGGCGGCAGCTCGTTCGATGAAGCCTGCTCGTTGCCGTGGCTGCGCCTGTCGCGGCAGTTTCCCGAGGCGCAGATTCCGCTGGCGTGTCTGGCGACGACCATCGAGCTGGGCGGGCAGGCCGACACTGGCCGCGTCGAAGCCGAGGCTTATGCCGAAGGCATTCTGGCGTTCCTTGCCGAGCAAGGCCTGATCACCGGCGAGTGGCCGGACCCGGCCTTCGAACCGTGCGAAGGCATGCCGTTCGAAGGCACCGAATTGCTGTTTGCGCCACACCCCGGTGTGGTGAGTTTTTCCCGCAGGCCCGGCGAATGGGTCGAGGCGGGCGATGAGATTTTTCAAGTGATCGACCCTGTGTCCGATCGGGTCAGCACGGTATGTGCTGGTACGTCCGGGGTGCTGTTTGCCATTGAACGGCTGCGCTATGCCCAACCCGGTTTCTGGCTGGCCAAGGTGGCGGGGCGCGAAGCGCTGCGTCACGGGCGCTTGCTCAACGACTGACTGACTGTTTTTGTGAGAACCGACCGCATGTACAAACTTGAAGTCCAAGACCTGCATAAACGCTATGGCAGTCACGAAGTGCTCAAGGGCGTGTCCCTGAAAGCCGCCGCCGGCGATGTGATCAGCATCATCGGCTCCAGTGGCTCCGGCAAAAGTACTTTCCTGCGTTGCATCAACCTGCTCGAGCAGCCGCACGCCGGCAAGATCCTGCTCAACAACGAAGAGCTGAAACTGGTGGCGAACAAGGACGGCGCGCTGAAAGCCGCTGATCCGAAGCAGCTGCAACGCATGCGTTCGCGCCTGTCGATGGTGTTCCAGCATTTCAACCTGTGGTCGCACATGACCGCGATTGAAAACATCATGGAAGCACCGGTGCACGTGCTCGGCGTACCCAAGTACGAAGCCCGGGAGAAAGCCGAGTACTACCTGAACAAGGTTGGCGTGGCCCATCGCAAAGACGCGTTCCCGGGGCACATGTCCGGCGGCGAGCAGCAGCGCGTGGCGATCGCCCGGGCGCTGGCGATGGAACCGGAAGTGATGCTGTTCGACGAACCGACCTCGGCCCTCGATCCTGAACTGGTCGGCGACGTGCTGAAAGTCATGCAGGCGCTGGCGCAGGAAGGCCGCACCATGGTCGTGGTGACCCACGAAATGGGCTTCGCCCGTGAAGTGTCGAACCAGTTGGTGTTCCTGCACAAAGGCGTCGTCGAAGAAAGCGGCAACTCGCGCGAAGTGCTGGTCAACCCGCAGTCGGAACGCTTGCAGCAGTTCCTGTCGGGCAGCCTGAAATAAATCAGGGCTGCCGTTGTGCACCAGATTAGGTCATGCTTCGCGATCTTCTGGCTGGCTCAGATCCCCTGTGGGAGCGAGCCTGCTCGCGAAAGCGGTAGAACAGCCAGCAATTATGTTGACTGGTACACCGCCTTCGCGAGCAGGCTCGCTCCCACATTCTGATCTTCACCGGTTTCAGGATTTGTGTTCATTTCCGGGCTAGCATTGGCCCATGCCTTCATCACCGTTGTTCGTTTCGGATTGCCCGCCCATGACTGCCCATCGAATTGGTTTCCTGATTTGGCCCAGCACTAAAGCGTTGACGCTGGCGCTGGCGGAGGAGGCCTTGCGTGTTGCGCAGCGGGTGCACCCGGACGTGGTTTACGAACTGTCGTTCTTGCAGGCCGAGCCGCAGAGCGAAGGGGCCTGGCAATTGCCCGGCGAACCCTGGGCCGGCAAGCTTGAGAATTTCCAGAAACTGTTCCTGCTCGCTGACGAGCCGCCGACCACCCTGGCGCCGGCGCTGAGCAGTGCGCTCAAGCAACTGGTGCGTGCCGGTTGCGTGATCGGTGGTCTGTCGGCCGGTGTCTATCCGCTGGCCCAGCTCGGTTTGCTCGACGGTTATCGCGCCGCCGTGCACTGGCGCTGGCAGGACGATTTCGCTGAGCGCTTCCCGAAAGTCATCGCCACTAGCCATCTGTTCGACTGGGACCGCGACCGCCTGACCGCCTGCGGTGGCATGTCGGTGCTCGACCTGTTGCTGGCGGTGCTGGCCCGCGATCACGGTGCGGAACTGGCCGGTGCGGTGTCGGAAGAACTGGTGGTCGAGCGCATCCGCGAGGGCGGTGAGCGTCAGCGCATTCCGTTGCAGAATCGCCTCGGCTCCAGCCATCCGAAGCTCACCCAGGCGGTGTTGCTGATGGAAGCCAACATCGAAGAGCCGCTGACTACCGACGAAATCGCCCAGCATGTGTGCGTATCCCGTCGGCAGTTGGAGCGCATCTTCAAGCAATACCTCAACCGCGTGCCGAGCCAGTACTACCTGGAACTGCGCCTGAACAAGGCCCGGCAGATGTTGATGCAGACCAGCAAGTCGATCATCCAGATCGGCCTGTCCTGTGGCTTCTCCTCGGGGCCGCACTTCTCCAGCGCCTATCGCAATTTCTTCGGTGCCACGCCGCGGGAAGATCGCAACCAGCGACGCAGCAGCAGCCCGTTCGAATTGTCGTCAGTGCCGCCGGAGCGTGGCTGAGCGCGGGCCGAGTTCAATCGGTGTCGATGCTGCTGGAAAAATCATGGAAGTCCTCAAACGACTGATACACGGTGGCGTTGCTCGCCTGTCGCTCCGCCAGGCGCAGTTGATACGCCGCCTCATAACGCTGCAGGCGCTGCTGGCTTTCTGCGGTCAGCGGGTTGTCGCCGAAGGCATATTCGGTCAGCACCTCGCCGGGCTGTAAAGGAAACCCGACCGGCAACTCGGTAATCGCGTTCCCGGACAAGTCCGCGTACATCAATCGAGGCAGTTCGAGCAGACCGTCAGGCACCTTGCTCAAGGCGCAATTGCCCAGACGCACATCGGTCATCTGCGGGAAATGACTCAGATCCGGAGCCATGTTGAGCGGATTGTCGCTCAGGTCCACGGATCTCAGGTTTCTCAGCATTCTGAAGGCTTCTGCGGTCTGCGCAGTCAGCGTGATTTCACAGCCAGGCAGATACAGGCTGTGCAATCTGTCCATTCCGAAGATTCTGGGGGGAACCTCGCGCAACGGATATTTGCGGATGGTGATGCTTTTGAGTTTGGGAAAAAGCGCCAACAATTGATCGACCCTGGGCGGCGCGGACGCTCCGCTTGTCAGTCGCAACTCTTCGATATGGTCGAAGCTTGCGGCCAGCGCCGGCAGCTCGCCGGTGAACGAAATGTCGCAGGTAACTCTTGGGTCCATGATGTACGTGGGCGCCCGGCGCAGGTCGGTTTCCAGATCTCGCCTGAAATGTTGGCGATTGCGTGTTTCCCTGGCTGCCGCGTCGTTCGCCAGTGGCATCTGCGTGCCAGGATCGTTGGGGATCTCGTTTGCCCAGCGATCCAGGCGTTCGAGCAGGCTGGTGAGGCCGGTTTTGCGGCGCATCAGCTCAAGACGTCCATCGGCCAGCGTACCCGCCAGCTTGTAGACCAGATCGTTGGCATCGAAGCCGGACAGCGACGGGTAAAGGCTTTGCGCCAGATCGATGTCGTCCTGTTGGACCCAGACACCGAAATTGTCGGCTTTGGCCTGGAAAGCGGCTTTGACACGTTCTCTGGAAGCAACCGACAACGGGTTGGCGCCCAGTTCAACGCCGCGACCGGAATAACGCGTCAGCTCCGTCGGCACTTCGATGATGTTGTTGTCGCTCAGCAACGCAACTTCCAGCTGCGGCAGCTGTTCCAGGCCGGCAGGGACGCTATCGATTCCGGTGCTGGTCAGATCGATGAACGTCAGGTTCTGCAGTGCCGACACATCGGGCGTGATCTGCAGCGGATTGCTATACAAGTCCAGAGATTTCAAGCGGGTCAGCGTGGACAAGACCGCTTGTCCTTCAGGATCCAGTGTGATCTGGCACTTGCTCAGCATCAACGTTTCCAGCGACGGCAGGCTTTGCAGCGCTTGCGGCATCTGGCCCAGGGAAAAATCCTGCAATTCCAGGCCCTGCAATCCGCTGAAGCTGGTGAGAAAGCCGTCGGAAACCTTCAGTGCCGGATTGCCCTGCAGACTGAGATGGGAGATGTGACTGAAGTCGGCAGCCAATTGCGGTAACTCACCGGTAAATGCCGCATTGGCATTGAAGGTGTTGAACCGTAGTGCTGAATTGTCGGTGCGCCTGCCGCGCCACAGTTGTTCGAGGCTTTCGCTGAATTTTTGTCTCTCGGTCAGTTCTGCGGCTTTTTCCTGCGCAGTCCATGGCCGTTCTGTCGATGGATTGTTGACTGGCAGACGCTCACGCCATGCGTTGAGATCGCCAATCATGCGGGCGATTTCGCTCTCCCACCTGATCAGTTGCGCCGTGCCGGTCTGTAATGTCCCGGGCAGGCGATAAATCATGTTGATCGCAGCGTTTTCCCCAAGTCGCGGGAACAGTCTCTGCGCCATGGCAATGTCAGCCGATGGCGGCTTGATCCGGAAGTTGCGCCCGTGTGCCGCGTAGTAGAACTTGACGCGCTCGCGGGCATTTATCGACAGAGGGTTGTCGTTCAGATAGATGCCGTCGGCCTTATCGGGCTTCAGGCTGAAGATAGCGTCCGGCAGCTCGGTAATCTGGTTGTTGGCAAGCGAGAGCTCTCGCAGCAGCGGATGCTCGGCGATGCCCTTCGGCACGCTGGTCAGATCGGTATGGCCAAGTAAAAAGTTGGTGACCTTGGGCAGGGTGGTCAGATCGGGCGCGTTTGACAGTGGGTTGTGGCTCAGATCGAGCAGCCGCAACTCGGGCAGGGTGCCGAGTAGTTGCTGCCCGGCAGGTGACAGTGTCAGCGCGCAGTCATTCAGTTTGAGCTCTTTGAGATACTGCAGGCGGCCGACGAATGAGGGTATGTCATAGAGCGTGAAGGCTTTCAATTTCAGCGTCTGAAGATTCGGGAACAAGGCAGCGAACGGCTCCAGTCCGGCGGTCGTCACGTTGCCGGTGAGCTTGAGGCTGGTCACGTGATCGAAGTTGACACTCAGGCGCGGCATTTCGCCGAGAAACTTCAGGTCTGCCGCAAACAATGCGCTGCGCTTGCCGCTTCCCATCGATCTTTCGCTCCAGAAATCCTCCAGCAATTGCTTGAAGTCCGAGCGTGCGGATCGTTGCGCCAGATGCTCGCTTACGCTCAAGGCCTGGCCTGTGACCGGGTGCGCGGACGGAATTGCCGAGGCCCAGCGGGTCAGGTCATCGCGCATCTGTTGCTGCTCCGCTTTCCAGCCAAGGAGCTGTTTGCGGCTGTCGCCCAGATTGCCGGGCAAGTCGTAGATCATCTCGCTGGCCTCCTGCTTGTTCAAACCGGGAAACAGCTGCCGGGCGAGGCTGACATCCTGCTCAGGCGCCAGGACGTCAAAGTCGTTTCGATGGATGCGGAAGTAGTTTTTGATCTGATCGCGCGTTGCTGCCGATAGCGGATTGTCGGCAAGGTCAATGCCGTCACTGCGCTCGGCGGGGAGGTCGAACAGCGCCTCCGGCAATTGCGTGATGCGGTTGCCCGAGAGGGCTGCGATTCGTAACCCCGGATGGCTGCTCAGTCCTTCGGGAACGACGGTCAACCCGCAGTTGGACAGGTCGAGATGGAACAATTCCGGCAACAGGTTCAGGTCGGGGAACGTTCCCAGCGGATTGTTGCTCAGGTCCAGCGTATCCAGGGCGGTGAGTGACAGCAGCGCAGCCTGGTTTTCCGGGGTCATGACCACGCCACAATTCTTCAGCTCCAGATCGGTCAGCCGAGGCAGTTTTGCTTCGCCAAGCGCCAGCGGTTCCAGTTCGAAGCCGCTCATTTTCAGCTTGGCAAGGTTGGGCAAGCACTCCACGAAGCGCAGGGCGGCGGTGATATTGGCGTTGCCAACGAGGTTCAACCGGGTAACGCGCTCCAGACCGGTGCTGAGTATCGGCATATCGCCACTGAAGGCCGCCGTTGCCCTGAGTTCTTCAAGGCGCGGGTACGTGGGCGGGCTGCGCCAGAATTGTTCGATCTGTTGCGCAAAGTCTCGCCTGGCATCCAGTTCGCGGGTCTGCGTCTCGAGCGGCAGACGTTCTCCCGATTCGGCGGTAGTCACGGCGGCCTGGTTGATCCATTGGCTGAGTTCGAGATTCAGAACGCCGAGCTCATTTTCCCAGCGTGACAACTGTGCTCCGCACTCGGCCAATGGCCCGGGCAATCGGTACAAAACCCGTGTCGCGCCTTCGGTGTCAAGGGAAGGGAACAAGGCGATGGTGCGCTGCAGATCCTCCTGCACAGGCCGGACCCCGAAGTGCTTGCCGGTGTGCTCGTAAAACACTTTGACCCGTTCGCGAGAGGCCGCGGTCAACGGGTTGTCTGCAAAGGTGTAACCGTCGCTGAGGGAGCTGGCCAGGTTGAAGAACTTTTCCGGTATCCGCGTGATGCGGTTGCGATCGAATTGCGCCGAGATCAATCGCGGATGATCCAGCAGATCGTCGGGCACGGTATGAATGCCGGTGTCCGACAGATTGACGTAGCGCAACGAAGGCATCGCGTGCAGGTCCGGCGGCAAGCCCAGCGCATTGCCTTGCAGATCGAGCAGGGTAAGTTGTGGCAAGGAAGCCAGCACCGACTCTGTGACCGTTGTCAGGCTCACTCGGCAATCGCGTAAACGCAGTTCGCGCAGCGAGGGCATTGAAGTCAGTGCTTGCGGCAGGCTGGGCAGATTGAGGTTGCGCGCATCAATATTCTGCAACTGACTGAAGGACTGCAGAAAGCTGTCGACAGATGTGGTCATCGGGCTGCCATCAATGGCGAGCGAGGTGATATGGCTGAAGTCCGCTGACAACACCGGCAAGTCGCCCATCACCGCCGGTGTAAGGCGCAACGCGTATCCGGCGGCGAAGCCCTGTTGATTGATACCCGTGACGTGCTCCCGCCTCCAGGCTTTGAGCAATTGCTCCCTGAGCAGCCTGCGATTCTGGAATTCGGCGCGCTTCTCCAGCGGCGTCAGCGCCGTGCCGGTTTCCGGGTGTACGGCGGGCGGATTGTTGGCCCAGACATGCAGCTCGTTCTGTAATTGCAAGTAGTCATTTTGCAAGCGAAGCATCTCTGCGCGCGGGCCTGCGGGACTCCTGCGCATGCTTTCGGCGAGAAAGCGCATCTCATGATTCGACATGCGTGGATAGAGCACGCGGATGTCTTCTTCGAGGGTGTGTGGCTGGTAAGCGGGACGCGGCGGACGCGGAGCATGGGCGTAACCATCGGTCCCCAGCAGGCGCAGGGTGTCGACAGTCGGCGCTCGGGACGGCGTATCGGCAATCATTTCACGCCACTCGTGGCGCTCGAGCGTACGTTCGCGAATGGCCGCCTTCAGCGCCTGACTCTGACCGATGCGCAGGTCCAGGCTCTGGCGCTCGCTGTCGGGCAATGCGTACAACAGGCTGGAATAGAAATCAGTGAATGAGTGCAGCTGCTGCCCACGATCGTCATAAGGTTGATATTGGCCATCGTCGCGGCGAACCAGCACCTTGTATTCGGGCGCATCGTCACGGCCGATGGTGTCCAGTAATGCGCCCTCGTAGCGCCCGTCACGGATTTCGATGCGTACATCACCACTCCAGCCCGGCAACAATTTGAGGCTGTGCAGCGCCAGAGAGTCAGAGTCGGGGTTGCTCACCGAGGCCAGCTCAAGGCCCTCATATGCGCGGGCAACGCGCACCTCGTCACTGGCCATCTGCATGAGCGTCTGTTGGCGCGGGGGCAACTGTCCTTCGCTGATTTGCAACAGTTCGCTGCCGGTCGCGGTATCGAGCAGTTCGCGGGTAATGCTGGCCGGCAATTGCGGAGGGTGGGTCTTGAGTCGTGCCGCCAGCGGGTCGTCGAGGTGCTGGAGGGCTTGATAACGCGACTCGAACAGCGCGCTTGTGTTGCGTCTGGCGAGGTCCGCCACTTGCTTGCGCAGGTTCTGGCTGCGGACCTCGATGGACGGCGTCGGTCCGGCGAAGGGCTCGTCCAGCAAGGCTTTGATCTGCGTCTCGTCGAGGGTTTGGAGCAGGGTTTTGAGCACGTCGCCACCGATCAGTTCGCCCTGGCGCAGTTCGGTCACGGGCAGGGTTGTGTCGGCAGACGATTGCCACAGTTGCTCGCCTTGGCGATCGAGCAGACGCAGGCATTTGTCGCTTGGCCAGCGACCGTATTCGCTGAGCACCTGCAGCTGCATGGTCGGGTCGGCGAGCGAAAAAACTTCAGCGTCATCGCTGTCGAGCTGGTCGATGAAACGTTGCAACTGCTGATCAAGCTTGAAGCGCTGAATGCTGTCGGCCAGCAGCGGCGGGACCTTTTCCTGCTCGACATGCATTTTGCGCAACGCGTCTTCGCTGGTTCCGCTGATCTGCAGGACGGTTTCGCGCTCGCTCGCGGACAAGCTTTCGACCGCAGGGCCGATACGGCGCAGCGCGGTTGCGCCATCCCATTCCAGCGGTTGCTCGAGTTCAGTGTGCCAGGCGCCTTCGCCGTTGTGGCGCAGCACCGGCTGGTATGCGTCGGGGCGACTCGGATGTTCGATGCGGTACTGCCCCGGCACCTGACTTTCCCTGACTGCAAAATGTGCGTCCTCCAGGGGCAGCAGGCGCTTGTCTTCATGGGTATGCAGACCCAGCGCATCGGGTTGCGAATCGGCAGTCGGGCGCTGCGGATGTTTGTAGCGTTCGAGATCCGGTTGCCAATAGCGGGTGTCACCATTGGCCAGTTGTACCGGTTTGAAGCGGTCGATGAACGCCACGATTTCCTTGGGCAATACCTTGCGAAACTCGGCCGCGCCAATCGCACCGCCGACGGCGAACATGCCCAACTGGATCATTGATTCCACGGTGCCCATCAAGTGTTCGACCGCTTCGGTCGTGCGTCCCTGCGCCCACTCGACAATGCCTTCGAATACTTCATCGAGCATCTGATAGGCCATGTACGCCATCATCGCTTCACCGAGCACCGGCACGAACGGCGCGACGATCATCGCCGCGATCTGGGCGATGGAAGAGAGGATGTTGACCAGCGAATCCCAGAATGCCCAGCGCGCCCTTTGATCAACCAGGGCAGTCGGTACGGCAATGGTTCGGGCGTCATTGAAAATCTTGTTCAGCTTCGCCTGGTACAGGTGTTGCCAGACATCGTCGTAAAACGGCGTCAGCGCAGTCTGCAGATCGGGCCGCTCCACCGGGGCTTCGCGCCACGCCGGCAGCGGGTCGCCGGGTTCGTGCGGATGCCAGCGGATTTCACTCAGCCGGCTTTTGAGAGTGCTGAAGAAGAAACCGCGCTGGTCGTGGTTGACGAAGCGGCTGAAGAATTGCTGATAGTCCCTGGAGCGCAACTGGCGCGTCAGTTCCACGACCATTTCCAATGGCGAGGCGTACTCCTTGAACGGATGTTCGGGGTCATCCGGGACGTAGGCGACGACGCGCGCTGCGTTGCGTGTCATGTACAGGTCCGGGGCGAATACCACGATGCCGGTCAGCGGTGCGCAAAGCATCGTCATGTCATGACACAGCAGCGGGGCGCCATGCACATGCAGGCCTTTCACGCCGTCGAGCATGGCCTCGATCGTGCGTAACGCGTTTTCCGAGACATCGCGGTTCATCCGCGCCCATTGCAGGGCAGCCTTCATCGCGGCCTTCTGGCTGGCGTCGATTTTGCCGCGCAAGACCGACGCGACCATCGGATCGGAATAGCCCAGATTGTCTTCCAGACTGGCTTTGTATTGGGCGCCGATATCCAGTCGACGGCACAGTTTTGTGAAAGCGGAAATGCTCAGTTTCGCCTTGATCTCGGGCAGGGTTTCAAACTGCCCTGTGGCCGAGGGGGCGCTGGTGAATGTCGACTCGGCTTCGAAGGCGTTGTCTTCGGTTTCCCTGTCTTCGAAGTTATGCAGCGCAGCCTCGAGCAGTGACACGGACCAGGCTCGGGCGCCGGTGCGAATCGGAAACCACGGGGTGGTGGCGGGAATGTACAGGCGCACGTAGGTGTTTCTGACATCCAGCTCCAGATCGAAGCAGCTTTTCAGCTCGGCCTTGAGCAGGGGCTCGGCGAAGGCCGCAGCGTCCTGCAAGTGCTCCAGGCTTTTATCGACCCGGCTCTGGGCGCTGATATGCGCCGCCCCAAGGCTTTTCATCAGCGCATGCTGTTCGGCTGGCGCGTTCTTGAGCGCGGCCGACTGCTGCGGGAGGCTGCTTTTCAGTGCTTCTCGCCGAGTGGCTGAGGTGTCGCCCAGCCAGGCGGGAATCGCGTTTTTCAGTGGTTGATAATGCTCGTCCGCATGGTGCGCGTCAGTTGCGTCATCCGGGATTGCCGATGGGGGTGCTTCAGACAAATGCATGGCCATTCCTTGGCGTTGGGAAGAACCCTCAGCAAATCAGCAGCAAGCGCCCCCCGTGCGGTAGATATTTATGTCTCTGCCGTGGGGGCTGACTTGGTATCCTGCGCGGCCTGCCGCAAATCGGCCGCGCCCGGTAAACTGCGCCTTTGCGACGCTATATGTCGCATTGCCGTAAACCCGGGAAAATCCGGGGTTTGCGCTATAAGAAGTTGTCGCTTGGCGACAAGGCCGGGCACCCAACTGTCCTTACAATCCCCTCATCGCTCGCCAGTTCCAGGCGGGTGTTCCTCTTCAGGAGACTCCGATGTCCGTTGAGCACGCTGCGGTACAACGCGCCGATTTCGACCAGGTAATGGTTCCCAACTACGCGCCTGCCGCTTTCATTCCGGTGCGTGGCGCCGGTTCCCGGGTCTGGGATCAGGCCGGCCGCGAGCTGATCGACTTCGCCGGCGGGATTGCCGTCAACGTCCTGGGCCACGCGCATCCGGCGCTGGTCGGTGCCTTGACCGAACAGGCGAACAAGCTGTGGCACGTGTCCAACGTGTTCACCAACGAACCGGCCCTGCGTCTGGCGCACAAGCTGATCGACGCCACGTTTGCCGAGCGCGTGTTCTTCTGCAACTCCGGCGCCGAAGCCAACGAGGCCGCATTCAAGCTGGCCCGTCGCGTCGCATTCGACCGTTTCGGCACCGAGAAATACGAAATCATCGCCGCGCTGAACAGCTTCCACGGCCGTACCCTGTTCACCGTCAACGTCGGTGGCCAGTCGAAGTACTCCGACGGTTTCGGCCCGAAAATCACTGGCATCACCCACGTTCCCTACAACGATCTGGCCGCGCTGAAAGCCGCGGTGTCCGAGAAGACCTGCGCGGTCGTGCTCGAGCCGATCCAGGGCGAAGGCGGCGTGCTGCCGGCCGAGCTGGCTTATCTGCAAGGTGCCCGCGAACTGTGCGACGCGAACAACGCGCTGCTGGTGTTCGATGAAGTGCAGACCGGCATGGGCCGCAGCGGCAAGCTGTTCGCCTACCAGCATTACGGCGTGACCCCGGACATCCTCACCAGCGCCAAGAGCCTGGGCGGCGGTTTCCCGATCGCGGCAATGATGACCACCGAAGCGCTGGCCAAACATCTGGTCGTCGGCACCCACGGCACCACTTACGGCGGCAACCCGCTGGCCTGCGCCGTTGCCGAAGCGGTGATCGACGTGGTCAACACCCCTGAAGTGTTGAATGGCGTGAACGCCAAGCACGACAAGTTCAAGACCCGCCTGCAACAGATCGGCGAGAAATACGGCCTGTTCACTCAGGTACGCGGTCTCGGTCTGCTGATCGGTTGCGTGCTGAGCGAAGCGTGGAAAGGCAAGGCCAAGGACATCTTCAACGCCGCCGAACAGGAAGGCCTGATGATTCTCCAGGCTGGCCCGGACGTGATCCGTTTCGCCCCGAGTCTGGTGGTGGAAGACGCCGATATCGACGCCGGTCTCGACCGCTTCGAACGTGCCGCAGCGAAGTTGACGCAAGCCTGATGGACATTTCGGCGCCTGAAGTTTTTCCGGCGCCGAACCAATTTTTGATACCGGGCACATTCACCTGTTGGATTGAACCTGTGGTGAGGGGATTTATCCCCGATGGGCTGCGCAGCGGCCCTGGATTTTTGGGGGTGCTTCGCCCCCCAGCGGGGATAAATCCCCTCGCCACAAGTCCCATTCCTGCATCGATCTTTATGTGGGCCCGGTTTTTTCTGTGAATATTGAAGAGAAAGGAGTGACACCATGCTGGTGATGCGCCCCGCGCAAATGGCTGATCTGGGCGAGGTACAGCGTCTGGCTGCGGACAGCCCGATTGGTGTCACTTCCTTGCCGGATGACGTGGAACGTCTGAGCGACAAGATCGCCGCGAGCGAAGCCTCGTTCGCCGCCGAAGTGAGCTTCAACGGTGAAGAGAGTTACTTCTTTGTCCTCGAAGACTCGAGCACCGGCAAACTGGTCGGCTGCTCGGCCATCGTCGCTTCCGCCGGTTATTCGGAGCCGTTCTACAGCTTCCGCAACGAGACTTTCGTCCACGCCTCCCGCGAGCTGAAGATCCACAACAAGATCCACGTGCTCTCGCAGTGCCACGACCTGACCGGCAACAGCCTGCTGACCAGTTTCTACGTGCAGCGCGAGCTGGTCGGATCGCCGTGGGCCGAGCTCAATTCCCGTGGCCGCCTGTTGTTCGTCGCCAGCCACCCGGAGCGTTTTGCCGATTCGGTGGTGACCGAGATCGTCGGTTACAGCGACGAGAATGGCGATTCGCCGTTCTGGGATGCGATCGGGCGTAACTTCTTCGACCTCAACTACGCCGAGGCCGAGCGCCTGTGCGGGCTGAAAAGCCGCACCTTCCTTGCCGAGCTGATGCCGCATTACCCGATCTACGTGCCGCTGCTGCCGGATTCCGCCCAAGAGGCGATGGGCCAGGTGCACCCGCGTGCGCAGATCACTTTCGACATCCTGATGCGCGAAGGCTTCGAGACTGATCACTACATCGACATCTTCGACGGCGGCCCGACCCTGCATGCGCGGGTTTCCGGGATCCGTTCGATCGCCCAGAGCCGCGTGGTGCCGGTGAAGATCGGCGAGCCGGTCAAAGGCGCCGGACGCCAGTACCTGGTGGCTAACGCACAGTTGCAGGATTACCGCGCGGTGTTGCTGGAGCTGGATTACGCGCCGGGCAAACCGGTGACGCTGGATATGGAAGCAGCCGAAGCCCTGGGCGTCGGTGAAGGTGCCAGCGTGCGCCTGGTGGCGGTTTAACGCCTTAGCGAGTTTCACGGGTGGCGCGAGCGGCCCGTTTGAGGAGATAGCATGATTGTTCGTCCCGTACGCAGCAGCGATTTATCCGCGCTGATCGACCTGGCCCGCAGCACCGGCACCGGCCTGACTACCTTGCCGGCCAACGAAGAGCGCCTGACCCACCGGGTCGGCTGGGCCGAGAAGACCTTTCGCGGCGAAGCCGGGCGTGGCGATGCCGACTATCTGTTCGTGCTCGAAGACGATGACGGCCGCGTGGTGGGGATTTCCGCCATCGCCGGCGCGGTCGGCCTGCGTGAGCCCTGGTACAACTTCCGCGTCGGTCTGACGGTCAGCGCTTCGCAAGAGCTGAACATCTACCGCGAAATCCCGACGCTGTTTCTGGCCAACGACCTGACCGGCAATTCCGAGCTGTGCTCGCTGTTCCTCCACGCCGATTACCGCAACGGTCTCAACGGCCGGATGCTGTCCAAGGCGCGCATGCTGTTCATCGCTGAGTTCCCGGAGCTGTTCGGTAACAAGATCATCGCCGAAATGCGTGGCGTGTCCGATGACGCCGGGCGCTCGCCGTTCTGGGAAAGCCTCGGCCGCCATTTCTTCAAGATGGAATTCAGCCAGGCCGATTACCTGACCGGCGTCGGCAACAAGGCGTTCATCGCCGAACTGATGCCGAAATTCCCGCTGTACACCTGCTTCCTCTCGCCGGACGCGCGCAACGTCATCGGCCAGGTGCACCCGGACACCGAACCGGCGTTGGCCATGCTCAAGAGCGAAGGCTTCAGCTATCAGGGTTACGTCGACATCTTCGACGCCGGCCCGGCCATCGAATGCGAAACCAGCAAGATCCGCGCGGTGCGTGACAGCGAAGCGCTGGTGCTGGCCGTCGGCACGCCGGGCGATGACGCCACGCCGTTCATCATCCACAACCGCAAGCGCGAGGATTGCCGCATCACGGCTGCCCCAGCGCGTCTGGCTGCGGGCACCCTGGTGGTCGATCCGCAGACCGCGAAACGTCTTCAACTCAGCGCCGGCGATCAGGTTCGCGCCGTGGCGCTGTCCGCTGCACGGGAGTCGAAATAATGAATTCGCTATACATCGCAGGTGAGTGGCTGGCCGGTCAGGGCGAAGCCTTTCAATCTTTGAACCCGGTGACCCAGCAAGTGCTGTGGGCGGGCGAGGGCGCCACTGCCGCGCAGGTCGAGTCGGCGGTTCAGGCTGCTCGCCAGGCGTTTCCTCAGTGGGCACGCCGCACCCTCGAGGAGCGCATCAGCGTCCTCGAAGCTTTTGCTGCTGCGTTGAAAAACCACGCTGACGAACTGGCTCGCACCATCGGCGAAGAAACCGGCAAACCGCTGTGGGAAGCTGCGACCGAAGTCACCAGCATGGTCAACAAGATCGCGATTTCGGTGCAGAGCTACCGCGAGCGCACCGGCGAGAAGAGCGGCCCATTGGGCGACGCCACCGCCGTATTGCGCCACAAGCCCCACGGCGTGGTCGCGGTGTTCGGCCCTTACAACTTCCCCGGTCACCTGCCTAACGGTCATATCGTCCCGGCGCTGCTGGCCGGTAACAGCGTATTGTTCAAGCCCAGCGAACTGACGCCGAAAGTCGCCGAGCTGACGGTCAAGTGCTGGATCGAAGCCGGTCTGCCGGCAGGCGTGTTGAACCTGCTGCAAGGCGCGCGGGAAACCGGTATCGCTCTGGCGGCGAACCCGGGTATCGACGGTCTGTTCTTCACCGGTTCGAGCCGCACCGGCAATCACCTGCATCAGCAATTCGCCGGGCGTCCGGACAAGATTCTTGCGCTGGAGATGGGCGGCAACAACCCGCTGGTGGTCGATCAGGTCGCTGATCTGGACGCGGCGGTGTACACGATCATTCAGTCGGCGTTCATTTCCGCTGGCCAGCGCTGCACCTGCGCTCGGCGTCTGCTGGTGCCGCAAGGTGCGTGGGGCGACAGCCTGCTCCAGCGTCTGGTGGAAGTCAGTTCGACCATTGAAGTCGGTGCCTTCGATCAGCAACCGGCACCGTTCATGGGCTCGGTGATTTCCCTCGGCGCGGCCAAAGCGCTGATGGATGCGCAGGAACAACTGCTGGCCAACGGCGCGGTGGCGTTGCTGGAAATGACTCAGCCACAAGCGCAGTCGGCCTTGCTGACCCCGGGCATCGTCGATGTGACGGCCGTGGCCGAGCGTCCGGACGAAGAACTGTTCGGGCCGTTGCTGCAAGTGATCCGCTATGCCGATTTCGGCGCGGCGATCAGTGAAGCCAACAACACCGCTTATGGACTGGCCGCCGGTTTGCTCTCCGATTCCGAAGCGCGTTACCAGCAGTTCTGGCTGGAAAGCCGCGCCGGCATCGTCAACTGGAACAAACAGCTGACCGGCGCCGCGAGCAGCGCGCCATTCGGCGGCGTCGGCGCCTCGGGCAACCACCGCGCCAGCGCCTACTACGCAGCGGATTACTGCGCGTACCCAGTGGCGTCGCTGGAAACCCCGAGTCTGGTGTTGCCATCGGCCCTGACGCCTGGCGTGAAAATGGCGTAGCGCCACTTCGCTGGCAAGCCAGCTCCCACAGGGAAATGCATTCCAGTGTGGGAGCGAGCCTGCTCGCGAAGGCCGCGCCTCGGTCGCAAAGAATAGTTACTGAAGCCTATAACAACAGATTCTCGTGGAGCCTCGCTGATGAAATCCTATGAAGTCAATTTTGACGGTCTAGTGGGGCCGACCCATAACTACGGTGGTCTGTCCTACGGCAACGTCGCCTCGCAAAGCAACAGTCAGCAATCCTCGAATCCGAAGGAAGCGGCGCTGCAAGGTCTGGCAAAAATGAAAGCGCTGATGGACATGGGCTTTCAGCAAGGCGTGCTGGCTCCGCAGGAACGTCCTGATGTGGCGGCGCTGCGTCGTCTGGGCTTCAGTGGCACTGACGCGCAGGTGATCGAGCGCGCCGCCAAAGAAGCGATGCCGCTGCTGGTCGCCAGTTGCTCGGCGTCGAGCATGTGGGTGGCCAACGCCGCCACGGTCAGCCCAAGTGCCGACACCGCTGACGGCCGCGTGCACTTCACCGCCGCCAACCTCAATTGCAAATACCACCGCAGCATCGAACACCCGACCACCAGCCGCGTGCTCGGCGCGATGTTCGCCAATCAACAGCACTTCGCCCATCACGCCGCTTTGCCGGCAGTGGCGCAGTTCGGCGACGAAGGCGCGGCCAACCACACGCGTTTCTGCCGTGAGTACGGCGAAGCGGGCGTCGAGTTTTTCGTGTTCGGCCGCAGTGCGTTCGACAACCGTTTCCCGGCGCCGCAGAAATACCCTGCACGCCAGACCCTCGAAGCCTCGCAAGCCGTCGCGCGTCTGCACGGTCTGCGTGACGAAGGCGTGGTCTACGCGCAGCAGAATCCCAACGTCATCGATCAGGGCGTGTTCCACAACGACGTGATCGCCGTGGGCAATGGTGAAGTGCTGTTCTATCACGAGGACGCGTTCCTCGAGACCGACAAGATGCTTGCCGAGCTGCAAGGCAAACTGGCCAAGGTCGGCGGTAACTTCCAGTCTGTTTGCGTGCCGCGTTCGGCGGTCACTGTGGATGACGCGGTGCGTTCCTACCTGTTCAACAGCCAGTTGCTGTCGCGTGCCGATGGCTCGATGCTGCTGATCGTGCCGCAGGAATGCCAGGCCAACGAACGCGTCTGGGCTTATCTGCAAAGCCTGACCAGCTCCGGCGGGCTGATCCGCGAAGTGAAAGTCTTCGATCTCAAGCAAAGCATGCAGAACGGCGGTGGCCCGGCGTGCCTGCGTCTGCGTGTGGCGCTGAATGAAACCGAACTGGCGGCGGTCAACCCAGGCGTTATCATGACGGCCCCGTTGTACGGTTCGTTGACCGCATGGGTTGAAAAGCACTACCGCGACCGCCTGAGCGAAACCGACCTAGCGGACCCGCAGTTGCTGCTTGAATGCCGGACGGCACTGGATGAACTGACGCAAATCCTTAAACTGGGCGCGGTTTATCCTTTCCAGATCAATTGATCGCCAGCGTGCTGCCTGAACGTGGCGCGCGGCGTGTCACCCCAAGAGAGTAAAAACATGAGCGATTCCCTGCAGCTGATCCTTGAAGACACCGACGGCACGCAATTGCAAACCTCGTGCACCCGCGTCGCGGTGATGTGGCAAGGCAAAGAGCTGTGGATCCAGCAGGACGGCCGTGGCCAGCTGCTGATCGGCGTGGACGTCGAGGAAGGTGACGAAGAGTACGCCAACCTGCTGCTGCGCCCATTGGCGACTAATCTGGTAAGTCTGCAACTGGAAATGGAACCGGCTGACCTCGGCGCTGACGAGGATCACGTACACGGCCCGGATTGCAACCACGACCACTAAGGAAACCGCTCTATGCTCGCCCTCGGCAAACTGCTTGAACTGACCCTCGCCGGCCGCGAACCGGCGGAGAAGACTCAACTGACTGTCGAAGGCGTGCGCATGCGCTGGTTGAGCGAAGGGGCGCTGGAAGTGCGGCCCCCGGAAGCGCGCGACAATGGCCTGGACCTGCTGCTGTCGGCAGGCATCCATGGTAACGAAACGGCACCGATCGAGTTGCTTGATCGGCTGCTGCACGACATCGCACGCGGCGATCTCAAGCCGCGCGCACGCATTCTGTTCCTGTTCGGCAACCCGGAAGCGATTCGCAAGGGCGAGCGTTTCGTCGAGCAGGATGTCAATCGGCTGTTCAACGGCCGCCACGAACAAAGCAGCGGCTCGGAAGCGTTGCGCGCCTGTGAGCTGGAACGGTTGGCGGCGAGTTTCTTCAGCAAGCCCGAGCGCCAGCGTCTGCACTACGACCTGCACACCGCGATTCGTGGGTCGAAGATCGAACAGTTCGCCTTGTACCCGTGGAAGGAAGGGCGTCAGCATTCCCGCCGCGAACTGGCGCGCCTGCGCGCCGCCGGCATGGAAGCAGTGCTGTTGCAGAACAAACCATCCATCGTGTTCAGCTCGTACACCTACGACAAACTCGACGCTGAAGCTTTTACCTTGGAACTGGGCAAGGCGCGGCCGTTCGGGCAGAACGACGGCGTTAACGTTTCACTGCTGGAAACCCGTCTGAAGCAGATCATCGAAGGCACTGAGCCGGAGACAGAAGAAGGGCTGGACGGCTTGCAACTGTTCAGCGTGGCGCGGGAAATCATCAAGCACAGCGATGCGTTCCGCCTGAATCTGCCGGCGGATATCGAGAACTTTTCCGAGCTGGAACCGGGTTATGTGCTGGCCGAAGACCTGGCCAATACCCGCTGGGTGATCGAAGAGCAGGGCGCGCGGATCATCTTCCCCAACCCCAAGGTCAAGAACGGCCTGCGCGCCGGCATCCTGATCGTCCCGGCCACTGACGAAAACCTCGCCTGATAGCGACATCTGAATCGGCACAAAACCAATGTGGGAGCGAGCCTGCTCGCGAAAGCGGTCTACCAGTCAACTTGTCGTCGGCTGGCAGTCCCTCTTCGCGAGCAGGCTCGCTCCCACATTTGATTTGAGTGAGGTCAAAAACTCACTCGACGTTACACGGCTACCGCACGCGGCTCTGTACGACGCAGCGCACGAACTTTCTGCAGCGTGTCCGCGCAAGTCCGCGCAGCTTCCTGACCCTTGTGCACAAAGTGCTCGAAGAAGAACCTCTGATGCTCTTCGCCCGAATGGAAGTGATGCGGGGTCAGCGACACCGAGAACACCGGCACTTCGGTTTCCAGCTGCACCTGCATCAGGCCGCTGACCACCGATTGCGCAACGAACTCGTGACGGTAAATGCCGCCGTCCACCACCAGGGCGGCGGCGACGATGCCGGCGTAACGGCCGGACTTGGCCAGCAGCTTGGCGTGCAGCGGCATCTCAAAAGCGCCGCCGACTTCGAAGAAATCGATGTCCGCTTCCTGATAACCCTGCACCAGCATTTCAGCGACGAAGCCTTTGCGGCTCTGGTCGACGATTTCCTTGTGCCAGCAGGCCTGGATGAACGCGACGCGCTCGCCCTGTGGGTGTTTGCTTTTGCTGTCGATAGCGGTGGGTTGCATGTTCTGACTCCTGTTTGTGTGAAAAACAGGGCGTTATGAATCGAAAGGGATGCAAGGGTGCGAACGCAGGCACGAGTGCACGCGGACGGCCCTTTGGCGTCGATCCCGTTCTCTCTTCATCCGGACTATGACCGTCGGCCCCGGGATCACACCGGGTCTGCTGACCTTGCCGACGCACCCGACTCAAGTCGTGTGCAGCGCCAAGCGCTCGCGGGCTATGCGCGTTGCGCGCAATTACCGCCGGTGGGGAATTGCACCCCGCCCTGAGAACGTTTGTGCCGCCCAATCTCGGGCAGCGCGCAGTTTGTAACACATATTTTTCGGTCCTGCACAGAACCTGTGGGAGCGAGCCTGCTCGCGAAAGCGGCTTCACATTCAACGAATATGCTGCCTGTTACTGCTCTTTCGCGAGCAGGCTCGCTCCCACATGGATTGTGCTTTTTCCTGAGGACGGTGATTTTTCCTTCTTCAAGGCTTGATTAATCCGCGCCATGACCGCAGTAATCCCACTTCACAAAGGGATTTCCCCATCTGACCAGAGGCCAGGTTCATGAGCGTTATTGATCTTCGCAGCGACACCGTCACCCAACCGACTCCCGCCATGCTCGATGCGATGACCGCAGCGGACACCGGCGACGATGTGTACGGCGAAGATCCGACGGTCAATCGCCTTGAGGCCGAACTGGCCAAACGCCTGGGCTTTGCCGCCGCGCTATTCGTGCCGACCGGGACCATGAGCAACCTGCTCGGCCTGATGGCGCACTGCGAGCGGGGCGACGAGTACATCGTCGGTCAGCAGGCGCACACCTATAAGTACGAAGGTGGCGGGGCGGCGGTGCTCGGTTCGATTCAGCCGCAGCCGCTGGAGGTGCAGGCCGACGGTTCGCTGGATCTGGATCAGGTCGCCGCCGCGATCAAACCGGACGATTTCCATTTCGCCCGCACGCGTTTGCTGGCGCTGGAAAACACCATGCAGGGTAAAGTGCTGCCGCTGGAATATCTGGCGCGCGCCCGACGCTTTACGCAGGAGCATGGCCTGCAATTGCACCTCGACGGGGCGCGGTTGTACAACGCGGCGGTCAAGCTCGGCGTCGATGCCCGCGAGATCACCCAGCATTTCGATTCGGTGTCGGTGTGCCTGTCCAAAGGCCTCGGCGCACCGGTCGGTTCGGTGCTGTGCGGTTCCGAGCAACTGATCGGCAAGGCGCGGCGTTTGCGCAAAATGGTCGGTGGCGGCATGCGTCAGGCCGGGTTGCTCGCGGCGGCTGGCCTGTACGCGCTGGATCATCACGTCGAACGGCTGGCGGATGACCATGCCAATGCGCAGTTGCTCGCCGAGGGTCTGCGTGAGGCCGGTTTCGTCGTCGAGCCCGTGCAAACCAACATGGTCTATGTGCAAATGGGCGACAAGGCCGCAGCACTCAAGGACTTTGCCGGCGAACGCGGGATCAGGCTCAGCGCCGCTGCGCGCTTGCGCATGGTCACGCACATGGACGTCAGCCGCGCGCAAATCGAACAAGTGATCGCGACATTCGTCGAGTTTTCATGCAAGTGACAGCGTCAGCCGTCCAATTGACCGTTTCTATCGTATAAACACGCTGTACCCCGCGCGCAGGGCCGATATAATGCGGCCCTTTGCCGTCGCTTCGTCTCATGACGTTTCGAACAGGCCTTTGGCCGCAGCCTCCGTGGAAGAACCTAATGAAAAGCGCAGAAATCCGTGAAGCCTTCCTTCGCTTCTTCGAAGAGCAAGGCCACACCCGTGTAGCCTCCAGCTCTTTGATTCCAGGCAACGACCCAACCCTGCTGTTCACCAACGCGGGGATGAACCAGTTCAAGGACTGCTTCCTGGGCCAGGAAAAACGTGCGTACACCCGTGCCACCAGCAGCCAGAAATGCGTGCGCGCCGGCGGCAAGAACAGTGACCTGGAAAACGTCGGTTATACCGCGCGTCACCACACGTTCTTCGAAATGCTCGGTAACTTCAGCTTCGGCGACTACTTCAAGCACGACGCGATCACCTTTGCCTGGACCTTCCTGACTGGCGTGCTCAAGCTGCCGAAGGAAAAGCTCTGGGTCACCGTCTACGCTACCGACGACGAAGCGTATGACATCTGGACACAGAAAATCGGTGTGCCCGCCGAGCGCATGATCCGCATCGGCGACAACAAGGGTGCGCCGTACGCTTCCGACAACTTCTGGACCATGGGCGATACCGGCCCGTGCGGCCCGTGCACCGAGATTTTCTACGATCACGGCGAGCACATCTGGGGCGGCCCGCCGGGCTCGCCGGAAGAGGATGGCGATCGCTACATCGAAATCTGGAACAACGTGTTCATGCAGTTCAACCGCACCGCCGATGGCGTGTTGCATCCGTTGCCAGCGCCGTCGGTGGACACCGGCATGGGCCTGGAGCGGATCAGTGCGGTGATGCAGCACGTCAACTCCAACTACGACATCGACCTGTTCAAGAATCTGCTCAAGGCTTCGGCTGAAGCGATCGGCTGCGAAAACGGCGATCAGTCGTCGCTCAAAGTCGTTTCCGACCACATCCGTTCCTGCGGTTTCCTGATTGCCGATGGCGTGCTGCCGTCCAACGAAGGTCGCGGTTACGTGCTGCGCCGGATCATCCGTCGCGCCTGCCGTCACGGCAACAAGCTCGGCGCCACCGGCAGCTTTTTCTACAAGATCGTCGCGGCGCTGGTTGCCGAGATGGGCGAAGCCTTCCCGGAACTGCAGAAGCAGCAAAGCAACATCGAACGCGTGCTCAAGGCTGAAGAAGAGCAGTTCTCCAAGACCCTGGAGCACGGCCTGAAAATCCTCGAGCAGGATCTGGCCGAGCTCAAAGGCACCGTGGTGCCAGGTGACGTGGTGTTCAAACTCTACGACACCTACGGTTTCCCGATGGACCTGACCGCCGACATCGCCCGCGAACGCGGCCTGACCGTCGACGAAGCCGGCTTCGAGCGCGAGATGGAAGCGCAGCGTGTTCGCGCGCGTTCGGCCAGCTCGTTCGGTCTGGACTACAACACCCTGGTCAAGGTCGACGTGGCCACCGAGTTCACCGGTTACGCCGCCACCAGCGGCTCGGCGAAAATCGTTGCCATCTATAAGGATGGCCAGTCGGTCGACGTGCTGAGCGAAGGTCAGGAAGGCGTGATCGTGCTCAACCAGACGCCGTTCTACGCCGAATCCGGTGGCCAGATCGGCGACTGCGGTTTCATTCAGGCCGGCAGCAGCCGCTTCGACGTGCGCGACACCACCAAGACCGGCGGCGCATTCCTGCACCACGGTGTGCTGGCCTCGGGCAGTCTGACCATCGGCGCACCGGTGGAAACCCACGTCGACGCCGAAGTACGTCACGCCACCGCGCTGAACCACTCGGCTACTCACTTGCTGCACGCCGCGCTGCGTCAGGTGCTGGGCGAGCATGTGCAGCAGAAAGGTTCGTTGGTCGACAGTCAGCGTCTGCGTTTCGACTTCAGCCACTTCGAAGCGATCAAGCCAGAACAGATCAAGCAGCTGGAAGATATCGTCAACGCCGAGATTCGCAAGAACTCCGCCGTTGAAACCGAAGAAACCGACATCGAAACCGCGAAGAACAAAGGCGCCATGGCGCTGTTCGGCGAGAAGTACGGCGACAGCGTGCGCGTGCTGAGCATGGGCGACTTCTCGGTCGAACTGTGCGGCGGTATCCACGCCAACCGTACCGGCGACATCGGCCTGCTGAAAATCATCAGCGAAGGCGGTGTGGCCTCGGGCGTGCGTCGTATCGAGGCAGTCACAGGTGCTGCGGCGCTGGCCTACTTGAACGCGGCGGAAGAACAACTCAAGGAAGCGGCCAGCCTGGTCAAGGGCAGCCGCGACAACCTGATCGACAAGCTCTCGGCGGTACTGGAGCGCAACCGTCTGCTGGAGAAACAACTCGAGCAGTTGCAGGCCAAGGCAGCCAGCGCTGCGGGCGACGATCTGTCGGCCTCGGCGGTGGACGTCAAGGATGTGAAGGTGCTGGCCGCCCGTCTGGACGGTCAGGATGGCAAGGCGCTGCTGGCGCTGGTCGATCAGCTGAAAAACAAACTCGGCCGCGCAGTGATCCTGCTCGGCGGTGTCCATGAGGAAAAGGTCGTACTGGTTGCAGGCGTAACCAAGGACCTGACTGGCCAACTCAAAGCCGGTGATTTGATGAAACAGGCTGCTGCGGCAGTGGGCGGGAAGGGCGGTGGTCGTCCGGACATGGCGCAGGGCGGCGGTGTCGATGCCGCTGCGCTGGATGGCGCGCTGGCGCTGACCGTTCCATTCGTCGAGCAGGCTTTATAAGACGGCTCGCCGGGCTCGCAGTCTAGTGGCGGGCCCGGCGACTGTTCGAAAGATTATTGGGCGCCCTTCATGGGCAGAGGCGGCTTTGAAATGGCTTTGATCGTACAGAAATTTGGAGGCACCTCGGTCGGCACTGTCGAGAGAATCGAGCAGGTCGCCGACAAGGTTAAGAAATTCCGCGATGCCGGCGATGACCTGGTGGTTGTGCTGTCTGCAATGAGCGGCGAAACCAACCGTCTGATCGATCTGGCCAAGCAAATCAGTGGCGAGGCACAACCGGTTCCGCGCGAGCTGGACGTGATCGTGTCCACCGGTGAGCAGGTGACGATTGCCCTGTTGGCCATGGCGCTGATCAAGCGCGGTGTGCCGGCGGTGTCGTACACCGGCAATCAGGTACGGATCCTGACTGACAGTGCGCACAATAAAGCGCGTATCTTGCAGATTGATGACCAGAAGATTCGCGGTGATCTGAAGGCTGGCCGTGTGGTGGTTGTCGCCGGTTTCCAGGGCGTCGACGAGCACGGCAACATCACCACCCTCGGTCGCGGCGGTTCCGATACCACCGGCGTGGCACTGGCGGCGGCCTTGAAGGCGGATGAATGCCAGATCTACACCGACGTCGACGGTGTCTACACCACCGACCCGCGTGTGGTGCCGGTCGCTCAGCGTCTGGACAAGATCACCTTCGAAGAGATGCTGGAAATGGCCAGCCTCGGTTCCAAGGTGCTGCAGATCCGTGCGGTGGAATTCGCCGGCAAGTACAACGTTCCGCTGCGCGTACTGCACAGCTTCAAGGAGGGTCCGGGCACCCTCATTACTATTGATGAAGAGGAAACCATGGAACAGCCGATCATTTCCGGCATCGCTTTCAACCGCGATGAAGCCAAGCTGACCATCCGTGGCGTGCCAGACACCCCGGGCGTGGCATTCAAGATTCTCGGCCCGATCAGTGCCGCGAACATCGAAGTCGACATGATCGTGCAGAACGTCGCGCACGATAACACCACCGACTTCACCTTCACCGTGCACCGCAACGACTACCAGGCCGCACAGACCGTGCTGGAAAACACCGCTCGCGAGATCGGTGCTCGTGAAGTAGTCGGTGACACCAAGATCGCCAAGGTCTCGATCGTTGGCGTCGGCATGCGTTCCCACGCAGGCGTGGCCAGCCGCATGTTCGAATCCCTGGCAAAAGAAAGCATCAACATCCAGATGATCTCGACTTCGGAAATCAAGGTGTCCGTAGTGATCGAAGAGAAGTACCTGGAACTGGCCGTGCGCGCGCTGCACACGGCTTTCGAACTGGATGCTCCGGCCCGTCAGGGCGAGTAATCCGCTTCTGTGAAGGGCGCGGTCTGACCGCGCCCTTTATTTTTGAATGGCGCGAGCCCCGGAACTGTTCTTTTGCTCGCGCTGGTCAATACTCAGGCAAGTAGGGCTACGATCGCTGCGGTTGTAGGTCGGGTGCCTTTTTTTTGCAGACTGTTGTCCCTGAAATGAATGGCGTAAGGAGAAAGGTATGCTGATTCTGACTCGTCGGTGCGCGGAAAGCCTGATTATCGGTGACGGCGAAATCACCGTGACCGTGCTCGGCGTCAAAGGAAACCAGGTGCGTATCGGCGTCAACGCTCCGAAAGAGGTTGCGGTGCACCGTGAGGAAATTTACCTGCGTATAAAGAAAGAGAAGGACGAAGAACCAAGCCATTAATTTTTATCGATTTTTATGTTTGCAAACGGGGAAGAAGCTGGTTAATATACGCCCCGTGTTGCGGAGAGCTGGCCGAGTGGCCGAAGGCGCTCCCCTGCTAAGGGAGTACACCTCAAAAGGGTGTCGGGGGTTCGAATCCCCCGTTCTCCGCCATTATTTGCTTAGTACGTCGTAATCTGGCTTCTTCTGTAAGTTGTTGAAATTACTAGAAAAAGTGTTTGACATAGAGATTAGACGGCCTATAATGCGCGGCAACAAATGCACTCGTAGCTCAGCTGGATAGAGTACTCGGCTACGAACCGAGCGGTCACAGGTTCGAATCCTGTCGAGTGCACCATTTAAGAGTTATTTGCTGTAAGGTGAGTAACTCGGCTTCAGCCAGTTGTGGTCTGGTTTAAAAACACAAAATGCACTCGTAGCTCAGCTGGATAGAGTACTCGGCTACGAACCGAGCGGTCACAGGTTCGAATCCTGTCGAGTGCACCATATACCAAAAAGCCCGCGTTTAACGCGGGCTTTTTGCTGTCCGGGGTTTGGCTTTTCCCTTCACACAGCCTCTTTCATCAAAATCAATTTGAGCACTGCGGCCTCGCTTGAGGTCGTAACGATAGCTCGTGGTCGACGTGCGCGTGTTGATCTTGTCGGGCTTGCCCAGTGCACTTTCGACGTCCCGCTGGCTCATGCCGGCAATCACTCGCCGATTGATGATCGCTTCGCGCCGCTGCCTGTTATCGATCAGGTTTCCACATTTGTGTTCGGTGCCACCGACGATGCCCGGTTCGCGCCCGCTGTCTTTCATGCCGGAAACGGCTTCGTGATTGAACTCCGGCATGATTGCGACCCAGCCGGGTGAATACGGGTGGACCTCCTGAATTGTGAGTTGCTCGCCAGTTGCGCAGCTCATCGACGTAAACGTGACGCTGCCGTCAGCGGCCTGGCAACGATGAAGTGTGGTGGCGTGGGCAGGCGTGATGTGGAGCAGGGCGGTCAGTAGAAGAAGCGCTGGTTTTGCTGGCATTCGATGTCCTCCGTGACGATCTAAGCTCAAGGGTAGTCGCTGCTTTTTGCGTTGCCGGTGTGTTTTCTTTTCAAGATGAGTCGTCGCATTTGCACGGGTCAGGCAGGCGCTCAGGTTTGTTTCGCAAGCGCTTGTTTCAGCCGTGATTTTTTCAACGTTTTAAACCGTCAGGCGTGTATCATTGCGCCCGTCAGCCCCGCCGGGGCTTATGGAAAACCTCCATGGACTTACCCAGTAGTTGTTCAGTAAACCGTTTCACCAATCATGAATTGACTGATTGATCCTTCCGGCGTGCCCCGCTGCTGGGAGTGGAGTTCGCCTATGTCCGAAATCGAAGTAAAGAAAACACAGGAAAGCCTGCAGGACCGCCTGGCTCAGGTCGTCGAGTTGCTGCAGCGCCAACGTGTCGTTGAAGACCTGACTCATCGCCAGGAAGGTCCGCACCACGACCGTGTGGAAAACCTGGTTCACCGGCAGAACCTCGTCGAGCTGCAACGCAAGCTCGATGATCTGCACTCCGCCGACGTTGCCTACATTCTTGAAGCCTTGCCGCTGGACGATCGTCTGACGCTCTGGCAACTGGTCAAGGCCGATCGCGACGGCGACATTCTTCTTGAAGTATCCGATTCCGTCCGTGAGACGCTGATCGCCGACATGGACGATCACGAGCTCCTGGCTGCGGCCAAGGACATGGACGCCGACGAACTCGCTGACCTGGCCTCCGAGCTGCCGCGCGACGTTGTCCATGAGCTGATGGAAAGTCTGGATAACCAGCAGCGCGAACGCGTGCGCTCGGCCCTGTCCTATGATGAGGATCAGGTCGGTGCGCTGATGGACTTCGAGATGGTGACGATCCGTGAGGACGTCAGCCTTGAAGTGGTTCTGCGTTACCTGCGTCGCCTGAAAGAGCTTCCCGGTCATACCGACAAACTGTTCGTGGTCGATTACGACGGCGTGCTCAAGGGCGTGCTGCCGATCAAGCGTCTGCTGGTCAACGATCCGGAGAAGCAGGTCGCCGAAGTCATGGCCAGCGATCCGGTCAGTTTCCATCCTGACGAAGACGCCTACGACGCCGCTCAGGCATTCGAGCGTTACGACTTGATCTCGGCGCCGGTGGTCGACAAGAACGGCAAACTGATCGGCCGTCTGACCATCGACGAAATGGTCGACCTGATCCGTGAGGAAAGCGAAAGCGAAGTCCTCAACATGGCCGGTCTGCGCGAAGAGGAAGATATCTTCGCCTCGGTGTGGAAATCCCTGCGTAACCGTTGGGCGTGGCTGGCGGTGAACCTGATCACTGCATTTGTCGCATCGCGGGTGATCGGTCTGTTCGAAGGTTCGATCGAGAAGCTCGTGGCACTGGCGGCGCTGATGCCGATCGTGGCGGGTATCGGCGGCAACTCCGGTAACCAGACCATCACCATGATCGTTCGCGCCATGGCGCTGGATCAGGTCAGCACCGGCAACACCTCGCGCTTGATGCGCAAAGAGCTGGCGGTCGGTTTGATCAACGGTCTGGTCTGGGGCGGGGTGATCGGTGTGGTCGCTTACATGCTTTATGGCAGTTGGTCGCTCGGTGTGGTGATGACGGCGGCGATGACACTCAATCTGTTGCTGGCGGCGTTGATGGGCGTGTTGATCCCGATGACGCTGGCCAAAATGGGCCGCGATCCGGCGATGGGCGCCAGTGTGATGATCACCGCAATGACCGACAGCGGTGGCTTCTTCATCTTCCTCGGGTTGGCGACAATCTTCCTGCTCTGACCTTGTGCAATGAAAAGCCCGTCAAATCGACGGGCTTTTTTGTGCCTGCCAAACAGATATGAGCGCAAGTACAAGTAACCGTGGCGAGGGGATTTATCCCCGCTGGACTGCGCAGCAGTCCCATTGTTTTTGGGGCTGCCATGCAGCCCAGCGGGGATAAATCCCCTCGCCACACTCAATTGCCAAGCGGCCATCTGTCATATTGCGGGCAAAAAAAAGCCAGCAATCATGCTGGCTTCAATATGTTCGGTATAACTCAGGACGCGTCTGCGGCCATTTCTGCGTCGTGTGCGATCAGCGACACCAGGGCGTTCTGCTGACGGTGCGACAGCTGACGGAAGCGTTGCAACAGCTCGCGCTCGTGCAGCGACAGCTCGGGGCTGTCCAGGCGCATGCTCAGCTCTTCGCCCAGTGCGCCTTCCTGAATAAGACTCTGCTCAAGGCGCGCAATGATCTCGGAGTTCATGCTGCGATGATGATTGCGAGCCACCTCGGCAATGCGTTCACGCATTCCGTCTGGCAGACGTACGACAAACTTGTCAGCCGTACGGCTGGAATAAATTGCCTGTTTCAATGGGCGCATATATTTAACCGGTTAGTTCAGGGGAGCGGTTCTCGGGATTGGCCGCAGGATGTGTGGTAGGACAAGCATCCGGACCAATTGGTTCAACCTGAATTGTTAAGAGGCCGGCATCATGCCTCAAAATTGCCAGATCATTGGCGTCAATTCTGTGACAAATATTGAGCCGGGTAAAGGCGTAATGCCAGCACCAGTTGTCAGAAATGCGGACTGGTTGGAAAACTTTCCATCCTTCCGTATCACTGCCCGTTTTCGAATGCACATCTGTTGATGTCCGCAGACCTCAGAACGTGCATGCTATGCGGCTCGTTATTCTTGATCCCTATGTGTACAGGATAGTGGCAATTTGCCGATTTACTAGAGGCAGCACCCGTCGGAGGGCGTTTTCGGGATGGATGGCAAGCTTTTTTACCTGATGGGGCCGTCCGGTTCGGGCAAGGACAGCCTGATCGATGCATCGCGTGAGCCACTGCGGGCGTTGAACTGTGAAGTAATGCGTCGGGTGATTACCCGCTCGGCGGAGTCCGTCGGCGAAGATGCAATTGGCGTGACGCCTGAAGAGTTCGACCGGCGACAGCACGCTGGCGCTTTTTCCTTGGCCTGGCAAGCCAACGGCCTCTCCTACGGCATTCCAAGGGAAATGGATGAAAGATTGCAAGCGGGCCGGCACGTACTGGTTAACGGGTCAAGAGCGAACCTGCGTCAAGCAATGGAGAAGTATCCAACGCTTGTGCCGGTTCTGCTGACAGTCAACGATGAGGTCCTGCGCAAGCGCTTGCTCAGCCGTGGTCGGGAGACCCCTGAGCAAATCGATTCGAGGCTGGCTCGCAATGCGTTGTTCAAAGACCGAAGATCCAGCGACAGCCCCGTTCATCAGATCGACAACTCTGTTGACCTTGCTACCGCGGTCTCTTCGTTACTGGAATTGGTTCGGCTCAACGCAGAACCGGATCGAACTTGATCTTGCGCCCTGCAATCAGCGCCAGCACAAACAGCACCGCAAACACGCCACAGCCAACCAGAGGCAAGGTGACTTCCGTCTCCTCGAACAGCGCCAGGTGGGTAACGCCACTCAGTAAAGCGAGGATCAGAAATCCTGTCGCCGATTTGGACATGTTGTACTCCTGAAGATATTTCAAAAAACCAGACGTTCGGTGGTTGGCGCCGAGGCTTGCTCAGGCTCGCTGACCATTTGTGTAGAAGCGTCGCTGCGATCACTCAACACGGCCCACTGCGGCGCTTTCTGCACCTGCAGGTAATGCGGCATGCGCTGCGCCACTGGCTGCTCAACGTCAGCCTTGGGAAAAAAATGTGATCCGAGCAAGAAAGCCAAAGCCGCTGCGTTTGCAAGCAAGAGGGTGCTGTTCATGGCACGACGCTCCAAATTGTTCTTTTTGATAGAACAGGCATAGCAGCCGCCGTGCCAACAGTGTAACGGCTGATAAGTCCTTTAAAAACAAGGGGTTGGTATGTTTTTTCCGGCGACTCTGATTGCAATCTGCAATGACCGCATTTCCGCGCAGTGCAATTTGCCCGGTAAAAGTTCCCGCAATCTTCCAAGGCGCTTGCCTACACTTAAAAAGCCCTACGGACGACATGACAAAACAGGGGCCGGCCGTTAACATGCACGCCGTCTGTCGCGCCGCATACAGCCCGCGTCAATCAGTGTCTCAGTAGCTCAATTGGATAGAGCATCCCCCTCCTAAGGGGAAGGTTGCAGGTTCGAACCCCGCCTGGGACACCACCTCTTCAAAAAACAAAAAGCCCCGTCGCACTTACTCCTGCGGCGGGGCTTTTTGCGTTGGAGCGCTGGCGAGCTTTACAGCAACTCCGAACGGCGCAACGCCTCGATGGTTTCAATCAGGTCGTCGTACGCCACCGGTTTGCCCAGATGCTGATCGAACCCGGCTTCACGGGACTTCTGCATGTCGCTCTGAGTGCCATAACCGGTGAGGGCGATCGCCGGTACGTTTTTCGCCAGCGGCAGCTTGCGCAGTGCAGCCATCAGTTCATAGCCGGTCATGACCGGCATGCCGAGGTCGGAGATGATCAGATCGTAGCGCGTGCTCTCAGCGGCTTTCAGCGCTGCCACCGGATGATCGAAGGCCGTTACGTCGGCGTCTTCCATCTCCAGCAGCAGCTTCAAGGTCTCCAGCACTTCCGGCGAGTCGTCGACCAGCAGAATGCTCAAGCCATCGAGCTTGCCGGAAACCGGTTCAACCTCGGCTGTTGCAGCGGTTTCTTCGACATCAGTCGACAGCGGCAGGCGAACGGTAAAGGTACAACCGGCGCCCAGCCCCGGCGAAGCAACCTTCACCGTGCCGTGCTGGGCTTCGGTCAGTTGCCGCACCAGTGACAGGCCGATGCCCAAGCCTTCACGTTGATGGTTGGTGTGCTGTTTTTCCGCCTGGCCGAACAGATCGAAGACGTGTTCGAGGTTTTCCGCAGCGATGCCGACGCCGTTATCCTTGACGTCCAGTTGCGCCATTTTCCCGCTCTTGCTGGCGATCAACTCAATGCGCCCGCTCGGTGGTGTGAACTTCAAGGCATTGTTGACCAGATTCCAGATGATCTGCTCGACCCGTGTCGGGTCGGCATGAATGATCAACGGTGCTTCAGGCAATTGCAGGTCGATGCGCGTGGCATGCTGCTCATTGAGCACTACCGTGTGGATGTCACGCAGAACCGCGCTCAGATCGACACGCGCCAATTGCAGTTTGAGCTTGCCGGTGCGCACCCGTGCTACATCAAGCAGGTCGTCGATGATCCGCGCCTGACTGTTCACCGCATCGCAAATGGTGTTGACCGCTTTGGTCGCCGGTCCGGCGGTGCGGATCATTGGCAAACGGCGCAACAGTTCGGCGTTGAGCTGAATCAGGTTGAGCGGGTGCTTGAGTTCGTGGGACATGACCGCGAAGAACTCATCACGCAGGGACACAGTATTGCGCGTCTGCGCCAGTTCCTTGCTCTGTTCATCCTGCTGGCGCTTGTGCCCGGTCAGGTCGCGGGCGATTTTCACATAGCCTTGCAAGCGGTCGCCGCTGAGCCGGGTGACCTCGCCGCTGCAGAAGAAACGGCTGCCATCCTTGCGCACATGCCAGCGCTCATCCTCCGAGCGCCCGTGCTGGCGGGCGGTGGACAATTCACTTTCAGCCATGCCGGCAGCACGGTCTTCGGCTGTGAAGATGAAATCGTAGTACTGACCTTCGGCCTCGTTTTTACTGTGGCCAAAGATCAGTTCAGCGCCTTTGTTCCAACTGGTGATCGCACCCATTTCATCGAGGATGATAATCGCGTAGTCACGCGTACTCTCAGCGACCAGACGCATGCGTTCTTCGCCCAGGCGCAGCTCTTCCTCGGCTTCGCGGCGTTTGCTGATGTCGATGAAGGTCAACACGGTGCCGTCGATGTGGTCTTCGCTGGAGCGATAAGGCAGCAAGCGGGCGATGTACCAGCGGTTATCGGTACTGTTGACCTCGCGTTCGATCATGTTCAGCGACTCGAACACCTGCGCCGCGTCCTCGGTCATCGCCGGGTAATTCAGACGATGGGTGATATCCAGCAGTGAACGGCCAGTGTCTACCGGCAGCATGCTGAAGATGTCGGTAGCGCGCGGCGTGAACCATTTGATGCGCATGCTGCGATCGACGAACACCGTAGCAATGTCAGTAGAAGCGATCAGATTGGTCAGATAATCGTTGATCTTGTCGGTTTCTTCGACTTTGGTCTTCAGTTCGTAATTGACCGTCAACAGCTCCTCATTGATTGACTGCAACTCTTCCTTGCTGGTCTCGAGCTCTTCGGTGGCCGAGCGCAGTTCTTCGTTGATCGCCTGCATCTCCTCGTTGGAAGCCTTAAGCTCTTCGCTGGAGATTTCCGACTGTTCGATGGTGTCCTGCAAATGCAATTTGGTGCGTTGCAGCTCACGTTCCAGATTCGAGAGCACTTGGCTTTCAGTCTGCAGCACCGTGGTCAGCGCCTGCTCGTGCGCGTCGATCTCCGTTTCATCGAAGGTCACCAGCACGCACTCGCTGTCGAAGTCGTCGTCCTTGTACGGCTGCGCAATCAGCGTGATGCGGTACTGACGCTCCTCGCGCTTGAGCAGCACTTCACGCGAGCGCACGGTAAGGTTGCTTTGCTGCACCTGGAACAGCGTCGTGCGGATTTCCAGGCGCAGTTCCGGCAGGATCAGCGTCAGCAAGTTGCGTGACAGCTCGCCGCCGACATGCCGCAGGAAGCGCCCGGCGGCTTCGCTCATGTGAAGGATATCGGCGTTGGTGTCGACGATGATGCTCGGCGGGGCGAAGCGTTCGATGGCGCGGCGGTGAATATCGGCAAACGACAGCTTGACGGGCTCGATGGCTTTCGATGGCGGTCGGGAAACGCTGGTGCGCATGTAACCGCCACGCGGCATGGTCGGGGTGCGGCGGCTGTTCGCGGTGCCGGTCTTGGCGCGGAAGATGCGGTTGCGCTTGTCCACGGGCGCGAACAGTTCATGGCAGGCATCGGCGCTTTCCGAAGTGCCGAGAAACAGGAAACCACCCGGTCGCAGGGCGAAGTGGAACATCTGCAGAATTTCCCGCTGCACCTCGCGATCCAGGTAAATCAGCAGATTGCGGCAAACGATCAGGTCGATCTGCGAGAACGGCGGATCGGACAACAGGCTGTGCTTGGCGAACAGCACTTTCTCGCGGATTTCCTTGCGAATCCGGTAATGCTCATTGTCCTTGACGAAATAATGCCGAAGGCGTGTTGGCGGTACGTCGGTGACGATGGCTTGCGGATAGGTGCCGGCGCGGCCAGTGGTGATCGCGCGTTCGTCGATATCGGTGGCGAACACTTGCAGGTTGGCCTTGCTGCTTTGTACCTGCATCTGATCATCGAGCAGGATCGCCAGGCTGTAGGCTTCTTCGCCGGTCGAGCAGCCGGCAGACCAGATGCGCAGTTCTTCTTTTTCCGACGAGTCGGCAACCGATTGCACCAGTTGCGGCAGCACATCGCGCTCAAGGGCTTCGAAGGCTTCGCGGTCACGGAAGAAGTTGGTCACGCCGATCAGCATATCGCCGAGCAGGGCCTTGGATTCTTCCGGGGTATTTTGCAGGTAGTCGTAATAGGCGCCGAGGTCAGACTGGCTGGTGACCTGCATGCGCCGCTCGATGCGGCGCAGCACGGTGGCGCGCTTGTAGTGTTTGAAATCGTGACCGGTGCTGCTGCGCAGGTACAACAGGATTTCATGCAGGCGTTGTTCGGCGATCGACGCTTCGTGTTCGTTTGCAGGCTTCAAGGCTTTCAAGTCGGGATCATTGGCGCTGGGTAATTTGATGTTCTGAGAGTTGCGCCACAGCTCCATCAGTTTCTGCGGCATCTCGACCACTGGCAGTATCAGATCGACCATGCGCGTCTCGATGGCGGCACGCGGCATGCCGTCGAACTCGGCGTCTTCCGGCACTTGCACCAGCGTCACGCCACCCTGTTCCTTGATTCGCGACAAGCCCACCGCACCATCGGAACCGGTGCCTGAAAGCACCAGGCAAAAAGCCCGCTCGCGATGCACATCGGCCAGATCGCGGAAGAACAGGTCGATGGCAGTGTGGCGCGCTTGCGGTGAGCCAGCGGGGCTGACGCGCAGGTAGCCGTCATTCATCGTCAGCGAGTGCGCCGGAGAAATCACGTACACGCAGTTCTTTTCGATCGGCACCGGCTGCGTCACTTGCAGCACCGGCATGCGCGTCGATTCCTGAATGATCTGGTCGGCGATGCTCTGGTGATCGGGCGACAGGTGCAAAATGATCACGAACGCCATGCCACTGTCCTTCGGCATATGCTCGAAAAACAGCTTGGTCGCTTGCAGGCCGCCCGCCGAGGCGCCGATGCCCACCACGGGGAAATTCAGGTGGCTGGGTGTCAGGTCCTTGCGTTCGGGCGCAGAGGGCGAGGCAGGGGTTTTCGAGGTCATCACTTCGGCCTTTTTTGTGGCGTTACAAGCGTATCGCGGACGTCCGGGGGCGCAGGTAATTGAGCAGAATAAACCTCATTTGCGAATCTGCCTGCACTTTTGAAGGACAAATGTGCTGTCTGTGTTTTTGACATCCGGTGATTGGCAACCGTGCCGATTAATTTTCCGGCGTGATGATCGGTGGTCGTTCGTCGTTAATTTCGATCCTCGGACGCTTCGACAATCTCAACGAAGAATCTTGAGCAGCACCCTCAGGCCCCGGGATTTTTGGCCGATAACCCGAACGGTGAGTTCAGACTCCAGCGAAATCGCTTGATGGCGCATGGCCTCCAGCTATCATCTGCGCGCCTGAAATCGCCTCGGTTCGTTTTCTTCAATTGCCTGGAAATCTTCGATGTCGTCGTATCACCAAAAAAGCTTTCTGATCGTCGATGATTTTTCCGATTTCCGCAGTTCCGTGCGTTCGATGTTGCGTGAGCTCGGCGTCAAGGATGTCGATACTGCCGACACTGGGGAGCAGGCGCTGAAGATGTGCTCGCAGAAGTCCTACGATTTCATTCTTCAGGACTTCCACCTCGGCGACGGCAAGAAGAACGGCCAGCAGGTGCTCGAAGACCTGATGTCGGAAAAGCTCATCAGCCACGAAGCCGTTTTCGTCATGGTCACCGCCGAGACCAGTCAGGCGATGGTGCTCAGTGCGCTGGAGCATGAGCCGGATGCGTACCTGACCAAGCCGTTCAACCGTTCTGGGCTGGCCCAGCGCCTTGAGCGTCTGGAGCAACGCAAGACGTTGCTCAAACCGATTCTGCAGGCCCTTGATCGCGGTAAGCCGGTCGAGGTGCTCAATGCCTGTATTGCCCTGTGCAAACAGGACATCCGCTATTCGCCGCTGTGCCTGCGCTACCGCGCCGATGCGCTGCGCGACATGAATCAGAACGAAGCGCTGGAGCGACTCTACGACGGCATCATTGCCGACCGTCCGTTGCCGTGGGCCTTCGCTGGATTGGGCAAGTTGCTGTTCAAGCGCGGGCAGGTGTCGCAGGCCAAAGAGGTCTATGAAAAGGCCTTGAAAGTGTTCCCGATGATGCCGGCGCTGTATGACGGCATGGCCGATGTGCTGGTGGCCGAAGGCGACAGCAAAGGCGCGCAGCGGGTGCTGGAAGAAGCGATCCGACTGTCGCCATTGGCGGTGCGCCGCCAGGCTTTGCTCGGCAAATTGGCCATGGCCAACGAAGATTTCGAAACCGCCTCGCGCGCTTATCGTCAGGCCGTGGCGCAGGGCGCGCAGTCGCGTTTCAAGGACCCGGAAAGCAATCTCGGCCTGGCTCATGCGCTGATCAGCAAGGGCAGCGATCGCGGCCTCGACACGCGCACGCGGCTGGAGATCAACACCACCCTCAGTGCCGTGGCCAAGGAGAACCCGAGCGATCCCGGCCTGCAAATTCGCGCGCGCCTGATGAAGGCCACCAGCCTGTTGCTCAACGACGCTGAAACCGCCGACAAACTCACCGAACAAGCACTGATGCGCCTCGATGGCATGGAGCAATTCATGAGTCCCGAGGCGGCGTTGCTGGTGGCCAAGCAGTTGCAGATGCTCGGTCAGGCCGAGGCGGGCACTTCGATGCTCAAGAGCTGCGCGGAGATTTATGGTGATGACCCGGCGGTGATGAAAGACATCGCCAAGCTCACCGACGATCCGACGATTCTCAGTTCGAGTAACGCTGCGGCCGATCTCAATCGCCAGGGCGTGCGCGTGTACAAGACCGGCAATCTGGTCGAGGCCCGCGAGGTGTTCCGCAAGGCGCTCAAGCTGCAACCGAAAAACATCAGTATTGCGCTGAACCTGGCCCAGTCGCTGCTGCACGGCACCGACACCAGTGTGCCGTCGGCGGAGCTGGAAGAATGTCGGGCCTGCCTGAAACTGGTGGGCCTGATGCCCGACACCGACGCGCGGTTTGCGCGTTATCAGAAGCTGAAAAGCAAGGCGTTTGGCGAATGAACCCAATTGATCCGGCGCTGGATTTTTCCACGGTGATTGCCTCCACCGTTCACGACATGAAGAACTCCCTGGCCATGCTGATGCAGGCGCACAGCCAATGGCTGGCGCGTCTGCCGCAAGAGCTGCGCGACGGCTCGGAACAGGGCGTGATCGACTTCGAGTTCGCCCACCTCAACGGCATGCTGGTGCAGTTGCTCGGGCTATACAAACTCGGCGTCAACCAGTTGCCGCTACAGCCGGCCTATCACGAACTCGACGATTTCATCGAGGCGCAACTGGCCGCGCATCAGGAAGTGTTTGCCAGTCGCGGCATCATCGCCACCTATGAAGTCGATCCGTTGAGCCCGCTGGGTTTCTTCGATCGCGAGCTGATCGCCTCGGTGCTCGGCAACTGCATCAACAATGCGATCCGTTACGCACGCGAGTCGTTGCTGATTACTGTCAGTGATGAAGCCGGGCAACTGGTATTGAGCATCAACGACGATGGCGACGGCTATCCAGCAGAGATGCTCGAGCGTCAGGCCGATTATGTCCAGGGCATCAATCACAGCAGCGGCAGCACCGGCCTCGGTCTGTATTTCGCCAATCGCATCGCCGCGCTGCACCAGCGCAACGGCGTGGAAGGGCGCACCGAAATCAGCAATGGCGGGCCGTTGGGTGGTGGGGTGTTCAGCCTCTACTTGCCCTGAGGTCTGGTGTAGGAGCTGCCGAAGGCTGCGATCTTTTGATTGTAAAAAGCAAGATCAAAAGATCGCAGCCTCGTTGCACTCGTCAGCTCCTACGGCTCCTGCACAAGATCGGGATTTTTGTGGGCGCTGCTTGATATTCCGAACAGCCGCAGCCTATTTTGTCCGGGTCGCCGTTCGCGGCTCGCACAACAACAAGGATTGCGTCATGACAACCGATGGCCAGGGTTCACTCGCGCAGCGATTGACCGGCATTGATGAGATTGAATGTGTCACCCCGGATCTGAACGGTGTGCCACGGGGCAAGGTGATGACCGCCGAGGGTTTTCTCGAAGGGCGGCGTTTGCAGTTGGCGCGGGGTGTGCTGCTGCAATGCATCATGGGCGGCTATCCGCCGGCGCGGTTCTACGGCAGCGATGACGGCGATCTGGCGCTGGTTGCGGATCCTGCGCAGATTCACCGTTTGCCCTGGAGCGACGAGCCGCGTGCCATGGCGATTTGCGACGCCGACGAACTGAGCGGGGGGAGCTCAAGTCTCTCGACCCGTGGCCAGCTCAAAGCGGTCATCGCCCGTTACGCCGCGCACGGTCTGGCGCCGGTGGTGGCGACCGAACTGGAATTTTTTGTCTTCGCACCGAACACCGATCCGAGTCAGCCGTTCCGTCCGCCGGTCGGCCTCGACGGCCGTCGCGAGGACGGCCAGTCGGCCTTCAGCGTCAGTTCCAATAACGGTCTGCGGCCGTTCTTCAGCGAAGTGTATAAATGCATGGCGGCCCTCGGCCTGCCGCGCGACACCTTCATGCATGAAATGGGCGTCAGCCAGTTCGAGATCAATCTGCTGCACGGCGACCCGCTGCTGCTGGCCGATCAGACGTTCCTGTTCAAGCACCTGCTCAAGGAAGTCGCACTCAAGCATGGCCTGAGCGTGGTGTGCATGGCCAAACCGCTGGCGCACACACCGGGCAGCTCGATGCATATTCACCAGAGCATCGTTGAGATCGGCAGCGGCAAGAATGTCTTCACTGACTCGAACGGCGAGCCGACGTCGATGTTCCGCCACTTCATCGGCGGGCAACAGGCAGGCCTCGCCGATTTCACCGCACTGTTTGCGCCCAACGTGAATTCCTATCAGCGCCTGTGTCATCCGTACGCGTCGCCGAACAATGCCTGTTGGTCCCATGACAATCGCGCCGCCGGCTTGCGTATTCCCGCCAGCTCGCCGGTCGCACGTCGGGTCGAAAATCGTCTGCCGGGCGCCGACGCCAACCCTTATCTGGCCATCGCCGCCAGTCTGGCTGCGGGTTTGCACGGCATCGAACAGGAACTGGAGCCGAGCGCGGCAATCCAGGGTGAGTTCGCCGTGCCGGATAATCTGGCCTTGCCGTGTACCTTGCACGCCGCGCTGGAGCGTCTGAAACGTAGCCAGTTGGCGAGGGAACTGTTCGGGTCGGAGTTCATCGAAGGCTACATCGCTTCGAAGACCATGGAGTTGACCAGCTTCTTTGATGAAATCACTCCCTGGGAGCGCCGTGTGCTGGCCGCCCAGGCCTGACGTATCGCTGCTGCCGGGCAGTCGTTCTGATTGCTCGGTATTTACTGCAAGGAGCCGCTCGGAACGCCGATGCGCCAAATCTGGAAATCCTTTCGAGCGCTGTATTTCGCCTCGCTGATGATGTTGATCGGCTCAGGCCTTCTTTCTACTTATCTGGCTTTGCGTCTGGCTGCCGACAATGTCGACGGGCTGTGGGTCGGTGCGCTGATGGCGGCCAACTATTTCGGTCTGGTGCTGGGCGGCAAGATCGGCCATCGCCTGATTGCCCGGGTCGGGCATATCCGTGCCTACTCGGCGTGTGCCGGGATCGTCGGCGCGGCGGTGCTCGGCCATGGTCTGGTGGACTGGCTGCCGGCGTGGCTGGTGCTGCGGACGATCGTCGGTCTGGGCATGATGTGTCAGTACATGGTCATCGAGAGCTGGCTCAACGAGCAGGCAGATGCCAATCAACGCGGCCTGGTATTCAGCGGTTACATGATCGCCTCGTACCTGGGCCTGGTGCTGGGCCAGCTGATTCTGGTCATGCACCCCGGCCTCGGCCTGGAGCTGCTGATGCTGGTCGCGCTGTGCTTTGCCCTGTGTCTGGTGCCGGTGACGTTGACCCGACGGATTCACCCGGCGCCTCTGCACCCCGCGCCGATGGAGCCGCGCTTCTTTATCAAGCGTGTGCCGCAATCGCTGAGCACGGTGCTCGGCGCCGGTCTGATCATCGGTTCGTTCTACGGTCTGGCGCCGCTGTACGCCTCGCAACAGGGGCTTACGACCGAGCAGGTCGGTCTGTTCATGGGTAGCTGCATTTTTGCCGGGTTGCTGGTGCAGTGGCCGTTGGGCTGGTTGTCCGACCGTTATGACCGCGCGCTGCTGATTCGCTGCTTTGCCGGGTTTCTGGCGGTGGCGGCGTTGCCGTTGGCGATCATGCCGCAGGTGCCGCTGGAGGTGCTGTTCGTCGTCGGTTTCTTCTGTTCGCTGGTGCAATTCTGCCTGTATCCGCTGGCGGTGGCGTTCTCCAATGACCACGTCGAAGGTGATCGCCGGGTGTCGCTGACCGCCATGTTGCTGGTGACTTATGGTGTTGGCGCGAGCATCGGGCCGCTGCTCGCGGGTGTACTGATGAAGTTTCTCGGCAGTCAGAGCCTGTATGCGTTCTTCAGTTTCTTCGCGCTGGTGCTGGTCTGGCGGATTCGTCCGAAAGCGGTCACCAACCTGCACCAGGTCGACGACGCACCGCTGCATCACGTGGCAATGCCGGACAGCATGTCGAGCTCGCCGCTGGTGGCGGCGCTTGACCCGCGTGTCGATGAGCAGGTGGTGCAGGAGCAGATGGTCCAAGACCCGGCGCCGGTCACTCCTGAGCCTGAGCCTGAGCCTGAGCCCGAAGCGCAGCCGGAAGCAGTCGTTGAAACCGAACTGGACAGCGGCAATGACGATAAGCCTGCGCCGGATATCAGTGGTGGCAGGCCCTGAATCGAAGGTAAACATCGGCGCATAAAAAAGGGCAGTCCTGTGCGGGACTGCCCTTTTTATTGGTCACTGCGACTCAGAGATCGTCTTTGTCGAAACGCCGTGCTTCACGCTGCAACTGGTAAACGAAACGCTCGACGTTGCGCGCAGCCTGGCCACTGATGTTGTGGAAGCGCAGACCGGCGAAGGTGATGTTGAGTTTTTCTTCGAAATGCAGATAGCGCAGTTCGACCGATGTTGGCTGGTTGCCGAACAGCGGCGGGGCGATCAGGCGATCGTAGACCTGGCCCAGTTGCAGGCGATCAGTGATGTCGCCTTCGAAGCGGAACTTGCAACCGGTCGCAGAAATATCCAGCAGCTTGCCCTGCAGAGGAACCTTGAGCTTTTCGCCGCCCAGTTCAACGCTGACCAGATCGGTGAGCTTCAACGCAGCGCGGAAGGCGTTACGGCGCTGGTGATAGACCACTTCGCTCGGCAGGTCGCCGGTGTAGAAACGGTCGCCGTCGGATTCTTCGATGTTCAGCGTGCCGTTGCATTCCCAGGCGATGCGCACGCCGTCATGAAAGCCTTCGACCTTGAACGGTTCGCCAGCCTGGAGGAAGCGCTCGCCATCGCGTGGAATCATTTCATCCAGCGCAATCGTTGCGGTTTCGCGGTCGACCTTGATCAGGTAACTCTGAAAACGCTGGCTGCGTTCATGGAAGGTGATGATCAGCGGATCGTGGCTGTCTTGCAGCTGGCGCAGGTTGCTGGAGATTTCCAGTGGCGTGGTGAGCACCTTCGGAGGCTGCGGAGCATCATCCGCGCTTAGGGTGTTGGACACGGTTCTTCAATCTCCAGACAAAATAAGACTACGACTGGCCAGTATTTTGCCAGCATGTTGCGCAAGTGGATAGTGCAGGGCCAGCGAATGGCTCATGCCTGGCTGAGCGTTCGCGGCTTGACCGGTTTGGCAAAGGTGCCGCTGGCGTCGTACAGCGCTGGCGGCTCACCGCCGGTGAGGATCTTCAGCTGGTTGGCCGTAGTCGCCTGCTGGATCTGGATCGACTGGCCGTTCTTGATGTTGGCTGCCTGGCATTGGGCGATCAGCGCGGTCAGGGCATCGCCCTGGGTCAGCAACTGGTCGCCAATGCTCGACTGGCTGGCCAGTTGCTCAAGACCTGTGCGATCGGTCGGCAGGTTGAGGCTGGCGAGGATTTCGCTGCGCTTGCGGCCGTGCTGCTCGAGCAGAATGATCAACGCTTGCTTGGTCGCCAGAATTTCTTCCAGCAACGGCATGTCGCGACCATGCAAAGCGAGGGATTCGGTTTGCAATAACTCCAGCAATTGTTGCGCTGGAGCAAAGTCGTCGTTGATCAGTTGCAATAAGTTAGTGTCGTGCATGGCTGGCCTTGGGGTTTAAGCGTCCAAAAGCCTGGCGCCGGCAAAAGCCTAGCGCTGGGCTTCGAAGTTGAGCAGTTTGCTGGCTACACGGTTGCTGTCGACTTTATAGCTGCCATCGGCAATCGCGGCTTTCAACTCGGCCACTCGGGCTTTGTCGACAGCAGGCTGATCGCGCAGCTTGTCAGTGACCTTCTGCAACTGTTGAGCCTCATTGCTGAGGTGTACCGACTCCCCGCTTTTGGCGACATTGGCCTGTTCGGCCTGGGTATTCAGCGGCGCGGAGGGGCTGTTTTCAGCGCTTTCCTTGGCGTTGCTGGTACGTGTGCTGCCGGTTAGTGACGAGGAACTGTTCAATCGGTTGAAATCGATAACCATGATAAAAAACCTCTGGGAATTTGGACGCTTGCCATGTTTTCGGCTATCCCCTGAAAAACTTTAGGCCCAATCAACCATAAGCTTGCATGCGCCGTTGCGAGACCTGCTGCGGCACAGTTTAGGGAAGCGACGGGATCGGCGCCAGTTTTCTCCACGAGGCTTTTACATGGCCACTTCGACCTGTCCCGGCGCAATCACCTGCGCCTTGATAACTCTTTGAGAATTAAGGTTTTTTACTCGAATCTGTTCTTTCATGCCGCCATTGGAGAGCGCTTCCCCCGGCATGCGTACGGCAAGGGTGCCGCTGCGCGCAGTGATCACCACCTGGTCACCCTTGCGCACCACTTCGGCCTGTTCCAGATGCACCAGTGTGATGACCTGATCGGCGACCGTTGGTCGGGTAAGTTTCTGCCCGATCGCTTCGTCGACCGAGGTCAGGAAACCCTGGTTGATCGTGCTGACGTCGCGCTCGCGCAAGGTCACATCCTGCTGCTCGATAATGCCGGCGCGTTTCAGCGGACGAGTGGTCGTCACGATCTCGCGAAACAGGCGGACTTGAGCGGGTACGAACACCGTCCAGGGCGAACTGCCTTCGCAGCGAACCTTCACCGTGACGCGGCCCAGCGGGCGTGCCGGGCTCTCCAGCGTGGCTGTCAATTCCTTGTCGCACATGGGCATGCGCATGCGCGGGTCGAGCTGGTTGACTTCGATTTCGTAGCGGCCTTCGGTTTGACTGGAAGCCAAATAGTCTTCTACGGTGAATTCAAGAAAGCCCTGAGTCACGCCGATAAGCATATCAGGCAAGGTAACCGCATCTGCATGGGCAGGACTGCCAGCAAGCAAGCAGCAAACGGCGGACACCGCGCAAAGCCCTTTGCGAAGGGAGGATGTCAGGCGTCGGGAAAATGTCGTTTGAGCGTTCATACGAGTTAAAAAGCAAGCGCCGTGCCGTTTAGCAATGAATGTGCGTCGCAACAACACTTGGCGTTGGTGTAGGAGTCTGGGCATGGCTGGTGTAATGGATTCGGTGAACCAGCGCACGCAACTGGTAGGGCAGAATCGCCTCGAGCTGCTGTTGTTCCGTCTCGACGGGCCGCAGCTCTACGGAATCAACGTGTTCAAGGTACGGGAAGTGTTGCAATGCCCGTCCTTGACGTTGATGCCCAAATCCAGTCCTGTCGTGTGCGGGGTAGCGAATATACGGGGAGCGACCATTCCGATCCTGGATCTGGCAATGGCAACGGGCTCCGGTGCGTTGAAAGACAAGAACAGTCCGTTCGTGATCATCACGGAGTACAACACCAAGACCCAGGGTTTCCTGGTCCGCTCGGTGGAGCGCATCGTCAACATGAACTGGGAAGAGATCCATCCGCCACCCAAGGGTACCGGTCGCGATCACTACCTGACCGCTGTGACTCGGGTCGACAACCAGTTGGTCGAAATCATCGACGTCGAGAAGGTGCTGGCCGAAGTGGCGCCGACGCCGGAAGCGATTTCGGTGGGCGTGGTCGATGTCGAGACGCAGACCAAGGCGTTGTCGCTGCGGGTGCTGACGGTCGATGACTCGTCTGTGGCGCGCAAGCAGGTCACGCGTTGTCTGCAGACCATCGGTGTCGAAGTGGTGGCGCTGAACGACGGCAAGCAGGCGCTGGATTACCTGCGCAAGCTGGTCGACGAGGGCAAGAAGCCGGAAGAAGAGTTCCTGATGATGATTTCCGACATCGAGATGCCGGAGATGGACGGGTACACCCTGACGGCGGAAATCCGCGGCGACGCACGCATGCAAAAGCTCCATATCATCCTGCATACTTCGTTGTCGGGGGTATTCAATCAGGCGATGGTCAAGAAAGTCGGTGCTGATGACTTCCTGGCCAAATTCCGTCCTGATGACCTCGCATCCCGGGTAGTCGACCGGATCAAAGCAGCAGATATCAGCTAGGGGCCTTCTGCCCCTGGCGGTCAACACGATTTAAGAGGCGGCATCATTGTCTACGGGTAATTTGGATTTCGAACAGTTCCGGGTCTTCCTGGAAAAAGCCTGTGGCATTCTGCTCGGTGAAAACAAGCAGTATCTGGTCTCGAGCCGTCTCAACAAACTGATGGAGCAGCAAGGCATCAAGTCCCTGGGTGAGCTGGTACAGCGCATCCAGACCCAGCCGCGCAGCGGTTTGCGCGAGCAGGTGGTCGATGCCATGACGACTAACGAAACCCTGTGGTTTCGCGACACCTATCCGTTTGAAGTCTTGAAGAACAAGGTACTGCCGGAAGCGATCAAGGCCAGCCCCAACCAGCGTCTGCGGATCTGGTCGGCGGCCTGCTCGTCGGGACAGGAACCGTACTCGCTGTCGATGTCGATCGACGAGTTCGAGCGCAGCAATCTTGGTCAGTTGAAGATGGGCGTGCAGATCGTTGCCACCGATCTGTCGGGCCTGATGCTCAACAACTGCAAGACCGGCGAGTACGACAGCCTGGCGATCGGTCGTGGCCTGTCGCCGGAACGCCTGCAACGCTACTTCGACCCTAAAGGGCCGGGGCGCTGGGTGGTCAAGGCGCCGATCAAGAGCCGGGTGGAATTCCGCTCCTTCAACCTGCTCGACAGCTACGCAGCGCTGGGCAAGTTCGACATCGTGTTCTGCCGCAACGTGCTGATCTACTTCTCTGCCGAAGTGAAGAAGGACATCCTGTTGCGCATTCACAGCACATTGAAGCCGGGTGGGTACCTGTTCCTTGGCGCTTCGGAAGCGCTGAACGGTTTGCCGGATCATTACCAGATGGTTCAGTGCAGCCCGGGGATTATTTACAAGGCGAAATAAGCGGTTTGCGCTGATACAAAAAACGGGAGGCCCGCAAAGGCCTGCCGTTTTTTTATGCCCGAAGAAATTCTCTTAACACCAACAATCCCTGTGGGAGCGAGCTTGCTCGCGAAGAGGCCGTCACATTCTGCATTTGCATTGGCTGACACGCCGCCTTCGCGAGCAAGCTCGCTCCCACAATTGTCCGGCTGTGATGGGACGGCAAGCGGCAGAAAAGCGGCATCCGGCGGTAACCGGTTGCCGCTTTTCTGGCATTGCCGCTTAGCCTGTTCGGCGCAAAGCCCCGGAATACGGGGCTTTGTTCATTTGGCACGGCGCTTGCTAAAGCTCAGATACGAAAAACCGGTCACCTGAAGGTTCCCGACATGAGCATCAGCTTCGACAAAGCGCTGGGCATTCACGAAAAGGCATTGGGCTTCCGCGCCCAGCGTGCCGAAGTGCTGGCCAACAACATCGCCAACGCCGACACCCCGAACTATAAGGCGCGGGATCTGGATTTCTCCAAAGTGCTCGAAGCACAGGCCGAGAAGACCAAGACCGGCGGCCACTTTGCCCTGAACATGACCAACAGCCGGCACATCGAGGCTGAAGGGCTGGGCAATGGCGACGAGTCGCTGATGTATCGCACGCCGATGCAGCCTTCGATCGACCAGAACACCGTCGACGCTCAACTGGAACAGTCGAACTACGCGGAGAACGCCGTCGGCTTCCAGGCCAGCTTCACCTTGCTCAACAGCAAATTCAAAGGGCTGGTGTCAGCCCTGCGCGGAGAATAATCCATGTCCCTGTCCAGCGTTTTCAACATTGCCGGCAGCGGCATGAGCGCGCAGACCACGCGTCTGAACACCGTGGCGTCGAACATCGCCAACGCCGAAACCGTTTCGTCGAGCATCGACCAGACCTACCGCGCCCGTCATCCGGTATTCGCCACCATGTTCCAGGGCGGCCAGGCTGGCGGCAGCAATTCGCTGTTCCAGAACCAGGACGCGGCCGGGCAGGGCGTGCAGGTGCTCGGCGTCGTCGAAGACCAGAGCAATCTTGAAGCGCGCTACGAGCCGAACCATCCGGCCGCCGACGCCAAGGGCTACGTCTACTACCCGAACGTCAACGTGGTGGAAGAAATGGCTGACATGATTTCCGCGAGCCGCTCGTTCCAGACCAACGCGGAAATGATGAACACCGCCAAAACCATGATGCAGAAGGTACTGACCCTCGGTCAGTAATAAGGGGCGACTGCCATGAGCGTTACGGATACCACCAGCAGCCTGAGCATGAACGACATCCTGGCCAACTCGTCGAAGAAGGCCAGCAGCACTACGTCGGGCGGCATCGCTTCGGCGACCAATAGTGCCACCGGCGGCCAGGCGCTGGGCAAGGATGCTTTCCTGCAATTGCTGGTTACCCAGCTGAAAAACCAGAATCCGCTCGACCCGCAGGACAACAGCGCGTTCGTTGCGCAACTGGCGCAGTTCAGCAGCCTTGAAGGCATCACTACGCTGAACTCCACGGTCAGTGGCCTTGCCGGCAACTACAACTCGTCGCAGGCGCTGCAAGCGTCGTCGCTGGTCGGTCGCAACGTGATCGTGCAGACCAACACCGCGCAGCTCGATGACCCGAGCAAAGGCCTGACCGGTTCGGTCACCGTGCCTTCGTCGATTGCCGGCGGCACCGTGACCATCACCGACAAGGACGGCAAGACCGTGCGCACCATCGACCTGGGCAGCCGCGCTGCCGGCGATGCCAGTTTCACTTGGGACGGCAAGGACACTGCCGGCACCGTGGTTCCGGTCGGCACTTACACGTTCAAGGCCAACGCACCGATCAACGGCACCGCGACCGACCTGGCGACCTACCTGCCGGCGACCGTCAACAGCGTGACGATCAGCCAGACCGGTGGCGAGCTGATGCTCAACCTGGCCGGCAAGGGCACCGTTGCCCTGTCCAAAGTACAAACCATTGGTATATAGAGCCGACTAACCCGGCACGAAGGAGTGGAACATGTCTTTTAACATCGGCCTTAGCGGTCTCTATGCAGCCAACAAGCAACTGGACGTGACCGGCAACAACATCGCCAACGTCGCCACCGCCGGTTTCAAATCCTCGCGCGCAGAATTCGAAGACGTCTATTCGGCGACTCGTCTGGGCAGCGGCAGCAAGGTGATCGGTAACGGCGTACGCCTGGCCAACGTTTCCCAGCAGTTCACCCAGGGTGACATCAACAACACTGGCAACGTGCTGGACATGGGCATCAACGGCTCTGGCTTCTTCACCATGAACAACAACGGCTCGGTGTCTTACACCCGTGCCGGTACGTTCAAGGTCGATAACGCCGGCTATATCACCAACACCGACTACACCTCGCGTTTGCAGGGCTACGGTGTGGATGCCAACGGCAAAATTATTAACGGCGTCTTGACCGACCTCAAGATCGATACCTCGAACCTGGCCCCGAAGTCGACTTCGGCGGTGGCTTCGACCATCAACCTGAACTCGACCGCTGCGGTGATCGACGATACGGTCGCGGCAGGCAAATTCGACCCTACCAACACTGCGACCTACACCAAGTCGTTCAGCACCCCGATCTATGACAGCCAGGGCAACCAGCACACCATGGATCAATACATGGTGAAAACCGGCGCCAACACCTGGAAGGTCTACACACTGGTGGACGGTCGTAACCCGGATGCGACCGGCAGCGATCCGAAGACCACCGCGCCTGTGGCCTCGACGCTGTCCTTTGATGCGACCGGCAAGCTGACCCAGGTCAGCACGCCAGATCCGCTGGGTGGCCCGGCCATCATCAGCAGCGACCTGACACTCAAGGGCTGGGTGCCAGGCACTGTGACCGATGGTGTCTGGAAGGCTAACGGCGCGGCGGCAAACCCGGCGGGTGTGACCATCTCGATGGCCAAGACCACTCAGTACAACGCCGACACCTCGCGCACGATTCCTACTCAGGATGGTTACGCGACTGGCCAGATCACCAACCTGACCATCGACGGTACCGGTACCCTGTTCGCCAACTTCAGCAACAACCAGAGCAAGGCCATCGGACAGGTTGCACTGGCGAGCTTCACCAACGAACAGGGCCTGCAGGCGATCGGTGGCACCAGCTGGAAAGAGACGTTTGCTTCGGGTATTCCGGGCTACGATGCGCCTGAGACCGGTACGCTGGGTTCGGTGGTGTCCAACTCGCTGGAAGAGTCGAACGTTAACCTGACCAATGAGCTGGTTGATCTGATCAAAGGCCAGAGCAACTATCAGGCGAACGCCAAGACCATTTCGACGCAGAGCACGATCATGCAGACCATTATTCAGATGACCTGATTCGGGTTTCTGAGCTGGTTTTTTGGGCCCCTCGGTTTTGAGGGGCTTTTTTTTGGCCGTGGCGGCCTTTGGGCCGGCCATGCTCTTGGGGTTTTGGGTGAATATCCGTTTCTGCGGTAACGGCGACTTAGGGTTCCGCCCTTACGGCGGGTCACCTTTTTCAAACGCCAAAAAGGTAACCCAAAAGGCTTGCTCCTGCGTTCGGCCCTCGCAGGCTCGGGTTCCTTCGCTGCGGGATCGATCCGGGCGCAGCGGCTACGGTTTGCTTCGCTGCACCTCCTTCCGCTGTGTCTGGCTGCGCCAGACGGTCGCTGCGCTCCCACGCCCGGATCAATCCCTCCACTCAGCCTTCCGACGTCGCCCGTAGATCAAAAGCACTCGAGCTTGCGCTCATTGTTGAGTGGTGCGGCTTCGCCGCGGGCAGCTGCGCTGCTTTGCTTTTCTGTGGGAGCGAGCCTGCTCGCGAAGGCGGCCCGACAGCCGACCTGGTCTTGTAGCACGCGATCCAACTGTAGGAGCCGCCGAAGGCTGCGATCTTTTGATCTGGCTCTTGATCTGGCTTTTGCTTTGCTTCGGCTTTTGATCTTTTGCCCCTTCGGCAGGCTGCGCCCGGATCGGTCCCGTAACGAAGGTACCCCGAGCCTCAGCGAGCGGGCCGTACGCCGGGGCAAAGCCTTTTGGGTTACCTTTTTGGCGTCTGAAAAAGGTGACTCGCTGTAAGAGCGAAACCGCCAGCGGCAACACCCGCAGCAACGGATATACACCCAAAACCTCAAGAGTCCGGTCGGCCCAAAGGCCGCCAAGGCCGCCAAGGCCGCCAAAAAACAAAACCCCCAACAAACCAGAAGTCTGTCGGGGGTTTTGTTTGCCTTGAGATTCCAGGCGTCTCGCAACGCCTGAAATCAGCTCAGCTTATTGGCAAGCTTCGCAATCCGGCTCGTCAATCGCGCAGGCCTTTGGCACCGGCGCCGGACCTGCCGGAGCGGCCAGAACCGAATCGTCGCCGTGGTTGCCGCCGCTGGAAACAGCGTTCAGCTTACCGGTGTTGATGGTCGACTTCTCGGTGCTGGTCGCGGCCAGGGCACGGAGGTAGTAGGTGGTTTTCAGACCACGGTACCAGGCCATGCGGTAGGTCACGTCGAGCTTCTTGCCCGATGCGCCGGCGATGTACAGGTTCAGCGACTGGGCCTGGTCGATCCACTTCTGACGACGGCTGGCGGCGTCAACGATCCACTTGGTGTCCACTTCGAACGCGGTCGCGTAGAGCTCTTTGAGTTCTTGCGGGATGCGCTCGATCTGCTGCACCGAACCGTCGTAGTACTTCAGGTCGTTGATCATGACCGAGTCCCACAGACCGCGAGCCTTCAGGTCGCGAACCAGGTACGGGTTGATCACGGTGAATTCGCCCGACAGGTTCGATTTCACGTACAGGTTCTGGTAGGTCGGCTCGATCGACTGCGAGACGCCAGTGATGTTGGCGATGGTCGCGGTCGGTGCGATGGCCATGATGTTCGAGTTACGGATGCCTTTCTGTACACGGGCGCGAACCGGTGCCCAGTCGAGGGTTTCCTTCAGGTCGACGTCGATGTACTTTTCGCCACGCTGTTCGATCAGGATCTGTTGCGAATCCAGTGGCAGGATGCCCTTGGACCACAGCGAACCGTTGAACGTCTCGTAGGCGCCGCGCTCGTCGGCCAGGTCGCAGGAAGCCTGGATCGCGTAGTAGCTGACCGCTTCCATCGACTTGTCGGCGAACTCGACGGCAGCGTCGGAGCCGTAGGCGATGTGCTGCAGGTACAGAGCGTCCTGGAAGCCCATGATGCCCAGACCGACCGGGCGGTGGCGGAAGTTGGAGTTCTTCGCTTGCGGCACCGAGTAGTAGTTGATGTCGATCACGTTATCGAGCATGCGCACGGCGGTGTTCACGGTGCGTTGCAGCTTGGCGGTATCGAGCTTGCCGTCGACGATGTGGTTCGGCAGGTTGATCGAGCCCAGGTTGCAAACGGCGATTTCGTCCTTGTTGGTATTCAAGGTGATCTCGGTGCACAGGTTCGAGCTGTGGACCACGCCGACGTGCTGCTGCGGGCTGCGCAGGTTGCACGGGTCTTTGAAAGTCAGCCATGGGTGGCCGGTTTCGAAGAGCATGGAGAGCATCTTGCGCCACAGGTCTTTGGCCTGGATGGTCTTGAACAGCTTGACCTTGCCCGGGTACTCGGTCAGCGCTTCGTAGTACTCGTAGCGCTCTTCGAAGGCCTTACCGGTCAGGTCGTGCAGGTCCGGTACTTCGGATGGCGAGAACAGGGTCCACTTGCCGTCATCGAAGACGCGCTTCATGAACAGGTCAGGGATCCAGTTGGCGGTGTTCATGTCGTGGGTACGACGACGATCGTCACCGGTGTTCTTGCGCAGCTCAATGAACTCTTCGATGTCCATGTGCCAGGTTTCCAGGTAGGCACACACAGCGCCTTTGCGCTTGCCACCCTGGTTCACGGCCACAGCGGTGTCGTTCACCACTTTGAGGAACGGCACAACGCCTTGCGACTTGCCGTTGGTGCCCTTGATGTAAGAACCCAGCGCACGAACAGGCGTCCAGTCGTTGCCCAGGCCGCCAGCAAATTTCGACAGCATGGCGTTGTCGTGGATCGCGTGATAGATGCCCGACAGGTCATCCGGCACGGTGGTCAGGTAGCAGCTCGACAACTGTGGACGCAGGGTGCCGGCGTTGAACAGGGTCGGGGTCGAAGCCATGTAGTCGAACGAGGACAGCAGGTTGTAGAACTCGATCGCACGGTCTTCTTTCTGCTTCTCTTCGATCGCAAGACCCATGGCCACGCGCATGAAGAAGATCTGCGGCAGTTCGAAACGCACGCCATCCTTGTGGATGAAGTAGCGGTCGTACAGGGTCTGCAGGCCCAGGTAGGTGAATTGCTGATCGCGCTCGTGGTTGATCGCCTTGCCCAGTTTTTCCAGGTCGAAGGTAGCCAGCACAGGGTTCAGCAGTTCGAACTCGATACCTTTGGCGATGTACGCCGGCAGTGCCTTGGCGTAAAGGTCGGCCATTTCGTGATGGGTGGCGCTTTCGGCGACTTCGAGGAAGTTCAGGCCTTCGGCACGCAGGGTGTCCATCAGCAGGCGGGCGGTGACGAACGAGTAGTTCGGCTCGCGCTCGACCAGGGTACGGGCGGTCATCACCAGGGCGGTATTGACGTCGGTCAGGGCCACGCCGTCGTACAGATTCTTCAGGGTTTCGCGCTGGATCAGGTCGCCGTCGACTTCTTCCAGACCTTCGCAGGCTTCGGTAACGATGGTGTTCAGGCGGCCCATGTCCAGCGGCGCGAGGCTGCCGTCGGCGCGGGTGATGCGGATCGACGGGTGCGCGTTGACTGCTGCTTCGGCAGGAGCGTGCGCTGCGCGCTCTTTCGAACGGCCGTCACGGTAGATCACGTAGTCGCGTGCAACTTTCTGCTCGCCGGCACGCATCAGGGCCAGTTCGACCTGGTCCTGGATTTCTTCGATGTGGATGGTGCCGCCCGATGGCATGCGACGCTTGAAGGTCGCGGTGACCTGTTCGGTCAGGCGCGCAACGGTGTCGTGGATTCGCGACGAGGCGGCAGCGGTGCCGCCTTCAACTGCGAGGAACGCTTTGGTGATAGCGACGGTGATCTTGTCATCGGTGTAAGGAACGACAGTGCCATTACGCTTGATCACGCGCAGCTGGCCAGGCGCGGTGGCTGCCAGATCCGAAGTCGAATCGGCGGCCTGCGGCAAGGTGCCCTGCGGGTTCTCGCGAGTTGTGTCGGTTTGCATGGGGGGTGGTCTCCACATTCTCTATGTTTGTTTGGCACCGTCATGGTGCTCACCGTTCTGTACCGAAGCACTGCAACCGACGGGCGTCGGCATTACAAACTTCGGAGCAGTAGGAAAAAGGCTGCAACGCCGCATCCTTGCCGAAGTTTTGGTTACGAGCCGAAGCTCGCCACCGGATTCCTTCGCGGGTGGCAGTCATGACTGCAACACCCATACCGTTTTGTCCGTTTCGGACCAAATAAAACGGTGCCATCCGCCAGTGCGGTTTGGGCTTGAAAAAACTCGCTTGTTCTACCGGAAACTGGCCATAAAGCACTTGAGTTTCAGGTCTGAAATGTGGTTGGGCGTTTTAGGTGAAAACCCTATATGTAGGGTCTCTGTTTTCGCCGTGCTACAAGATAATGCGTTTCAGGGGGGGATTGCAACGTACTACCTGTGGATAAGCCTGTGCGTAATTTGTGTAAGAAACAGGGAAAACGCGTGTAGGCCGCGAACCTGCTGAGCCAGACCGTTTGTCACTGTTTTTTTGCCTGGAAAAACGCTTCAGCGGTTTTTTAAGGGCGCGAACCCTATCACAGAATTCCGCCTTGTCCGAACGCATTTACCGACTTGTTTTCCGCGTGACCGGCGTTTATACAATCGCTGGGTGCATGGGCATTTTTATCCTCCTGAAACATGACAGATGATCGGGAGGTACACGCAGGATTGTGGGAGCGAGCCTGCTCGCGAATCGGTTGACCGCTGAGCATTCAGGTTGGAGCACAGACGCTTTCGCGAGCAGGCTCGCTCCCACAGGTTTTGTCCGTGTCAGGCGATTGTCTTTCTTCTTTTAATAAAAACAGCAAGCAGAGGTCACCGGTGGAGCAACAAACCTGGCAGGTATTGATCGTCGAGGATGACCAGCGACTGGCCGAGCTCACCCGCGATTACCTGCAAGCCAATGGCCTGCGCGTGGAGATCGAAGGCGACGGTGCGCTGGCGGCGGCGCGGATCCTCAAGGAGCAGCCGGATCTGGTGATCCTCGATCTGATGCTGCCCGGCGAGGATGGCCTGAGCATCTGCCGCAAGGTGCGCAGCCAGTACGACGGGCCGATCCTGATGCTCACCGCGCGCACCGATGACGCTGATCAGATCCACGGCCTCGACCTCGGTGCCGACGACTACGTATGCAAACCCGTGCGTCCGCGCTTGTTGCTGGCGCGGATCCAGGCGTTGCTGCGCCGCAGTGACACACCGGAGCCGGCCGCGGAAAAATCCCGGCGTTTGCAATTCGGTCCACTGGTGGTCGACAACGCGTTACGCGAAGCCTGGCTGAGCGACAACGGCATCGAGCTGACCAGCGCCGAGTTCGACCTGCTCTGGCTGCTGGTGTCCAACGCCGGGCGGATTCTTTCCCGGGAAGAAATCTTCACTGCATTGCGCGGCATCGGCTACGACGGCCAGGACCGCTCGATCGACGTGCGTATCTCGCGCATCCGCCCGAAAATCGGCGACGACCCCGACCATCCGCGCCTGATCAAGACCATCCGCAGCAAAGGCTACCTGTTCGTCCCGGAAGCCTGCGCAGACCTGGCGCTGTGAATTCGATTTTCCTGCGCATCTACGGCGGCATGTGCGCCGCGCTGATTCTGGTGGCGGTGCTCGGCGTGCTGGCGCTGAACCTGCTCAATCAGGTGCGCAGCGAGCAATACCGCGAGCGTCTGGCCCACGGCACCTTCTCGCTGATGGCCGACAACCTGCAACCGATGAACCAGACCGAACGCCATCGCGCGTTGCTGGTGTGGGAGCGGCTGCTTGGTATACCGCTGACACTGAAGAAATTCGCCGAAACCGACCTCGATCTGGCCCAGCGCACCCGTGTGCTGCGCGGTCAGGCGCTGGTCGAGCAGACCGGGCCTCACGCGGCCAGGGTCTATCGGCTGATCAGCGAAAAAGAGCAAATGATGCTGGTGGGCGAGGTGCAGCAGATCAGCGAGCAACTGGCCCGGGCGACCATTTACCTGCTGGCCGATGAACTGGTGCGGGTACCGGTCGGCGAACAGCCCAAACGTCTGGCGCAGATAAAGCAGGAAAAGGGCTTTGGCTTCGATCTGCGTCTGGTCACGGTAAATGACGCCGACATGGACGAAGACCAGAGCCGCCGCGTGGCCGAGGGCGATACGGTGATGGCGCTGGGCAAGGGCGGCGATTCGATCCGCGTCTTCGCCGGTATGGTCGGCACGCCGTGGGTGCTGGAAATCGGCCCGCTGTATCAGATGAATCCGTACCCGCCGGAATGGCTGGTATTGATTGCCGCGCTGGGCCTGACCCTGATCGGCCTTATCGTTTATCTGTTGGTGCGTCAGCTCGAGCGACGTTTGCGCGGCCTCGAAGCAGCGGCCACGCGGATTGCCAAGGGCAGCCTGGAAACCCGTGTGCCGGCGCGCGGTGCCGACTCGGTCGGACGGCTGGCGTTGGCGTTCAATGGCATGGCCGAGCACCTGCAACAGTTGCTGGCGATCCAGCGTGAACTGGTGCGCGCGGTGTCTCACGAGCTGCGCACGCCGGTGGCGCGGCTGCGTTTCGGTCTGGAAATGATCGGCACGGCTACCACTCCGCAGGCGCTGGAGAAATACCGCGAAGGCATGGATCACGACATCGAAGACCTCGATAAACTGGTCGACGAAATGCTCACCTACGCACGACTGGAGCAAGGCTCGCCGGCGCTGACCTTCCAGCGCATCGATCTGGATGCGCTGGTCAATCAGGTGATCGCAGAATTGGCGCCGCTGCGCGCCGAGGTCACGGTGCAGCGCGGTTTGTGTCTGTCATCGGCCGACAATGACGGCGCGTGGGTCGAGGCTGAACCGCGTTATTTGCATCGGGCGCTGCAGAATCTGGTGGGCAACGCGATGCGCCATGCGCATTCGCAGGTGACGGTGAGTTATCAGGTCGGCCAGTTGCGTTGCCGGATCGACGTCGAGGATGACGGGCCGGGGGTGCCGGAGGTGGCGTGGGAGCGGATCTTCACGCCGTTTCTGCGCTTGGACGATAGCCGCACGCGGGCCTCGGGCGGGCATGGTCTGGGCTTGTCGATTGTGCGGCGGATCATTCACTGGCACGACGGCCGCGCGATCATTGGCAAGAGCAAGAGTCTGGGTGGGGCGTGTTTCAGTCTGAGCTGGCCGAGGAATCAGGAGCGCCGCTGAGATTCGGGATACCGCCTTCGCGAGCAGGCTCGCTCCCACATTTGAAATGCAATCCCCTGTGGGAGCGAGCCTGCTCGCGAAGGCGCCACAACAGGCAATGCAAAACTTCAGGCAGGAATGCTGACCAGACTCAACAACTGCCCATCCTGCACTGCAAACTGCGCCTCCAGCTCCGATCCGTTGCGCCATTCGCTGGACAAATCAGTCAGCAACCGCAGCCTGACCTGACCCGCCGCAGTCCATTCCAGCACTTCGGCATGCTCGAAATAAAAGCGCTGCTGCACGATCGGGTACAGCGCTTTGAATAAACTCTCTTTCACCGAAAACGTCAGGGTCACCCGCAGCGCCATTTGCTCCTGCGAGCCTGCCGCCATGCGCTGCATTTCCGCCGGGGTGAGAATTTCCCCGGCCAGGCGTTCAGCGCGCTCGTGACTCAACAGGTTTTCCAGATCCATGCCCAAGCCGCGCCAGTGTTGCTTGTTGGCGACAATCGCCGCCGCACGGCCAGTGCTGTGGGTGATCGAACCGCAGATGTGCGCCGGCCAAACCGGCGCGCGGTCTTCGCCAATCGGCGGGACGATATTCAGGCCTTCGAGTTGTTGCAGCGCGGCCCGCGCGCAAATGCGTCCAGCGAGAAACTCGGCCTGGCGCTTGGCCACCGAGCGCTGAATGCTCGGTGGCGCCAGCACAGCGCTGCGCTGGAAGTCATCGCCAAGCAGGCGTGCCGGGTCGAAGTGGGTACTGAGCAGCACGGTATCGGCCAGGACCGTCGGCAACGGCCAGTGGCTGTCGAGCGCAGTGCAGCAGGCGGGCAGGGCGGGGGTGGTATGCATGGCGGGCATTTTGCCGGTTAGTCGGGGCGAGGTCGAGATCGGCGGTGAAGCCTTCGCGAGCAGGCTCGCTCCCACAAGGGATCTTCTGGGCGACAGATATCCGGTGTGGGAGCGAGCCTGCTCGCGAAAGCCGCGCCTCGGTGGTTACTGACTCAACCGAAGATTTTCTGGAAGAACGCCTGCATATCCGCCCACGACTTCTCGTCCGCCGCCTTGTTGTAACCAATGTCCGGCCCGCCATGCTCGCCATGGCTCAGGCGATCGGCATCCGGATTGCTGAAACCATGCTTGGCGCCATCCAGACTGACGAACTGGTAGTCCGCCCCGGCCTTGTCCATCTCCGACTTGAACGCGGTGACGTGGTCCTGAGTGACCATGCTGTCCAGCGCACCGTGCTCGACGAGGATTTTCGCCTTCACACTGCCCGGAGTCGCCGGGGTCTTGGTTGCCAGCGCGCCATGGAAACTCACCACACCGGCCAGCGGCACACCCTGACGGGCGGCATTCAGCACCACGGCGCCACCGAAGCAATAACCGATGGCGGCGATCCTGTTCGGGTCGGTCTGCTTTTGCTTCTTCAACAGATCGAGCCCGGCGGCGAAGCGCTTGCTCGCCGCATCGGCGTCCTTGGTCGCTGCCTGCATGAAGGCCATGGCGTCTTTCGGGTGCTCGGTGTTCTTGCCTTCGCCATACATATCGATGGCCAGCGCGCTGTAGCCGAGTTCGGCGAGATCCCGCGCGCGGCGCTTGGCGTAATCGTTCAGCCCCCACCATTCGTGGACCACGACAACGCCGGGGCGTGGGCCTTTGATCGCGTCGTCGTAGGCGTAGTAGCCGATCAGTTGGCTGCCGTCGGCGCTTTGGTAGGGAATTTCTTCAGTCTTGATCGCAGCCTGGGTGAAGCTGCTGACTGCCAGCAAAGTGAGGGCGAGGAACAGGCGCATGGTCGGATCTCCTTATTGAAAGTGGTCAGAACAGCCTAGTCGATCCGGTTCAGGTCAGGTTCAGAGACGGTTCAGGGGCCGTACAGGGGCGGCTCAGTAACCTTGCGCCATACCCAAACAGCACTGTGAAAGAGGAAATACCCATGACTCGTTTAAACAAATTGCTGCTGGCTTTTACCCTGTTAGGCTCCAGCATCGCGGCGAACGCCGACGACACCAGCAACTTCGCCGGCCTGACGTTCGGCCAGACCAGCGACAAGATCGACAAGTCCCACGCGCTCAACAACAATCTCGGCAACCCCAACGTCACCGGGGCCATCGACGGCAACAACACCTACGGCATGCGCCTCGGTCAGCAAAACAGCCAGGGCCGCTACTACGCCACCTACGACAACGTTTCCGGCTCGCACAATGGCGTTAAACTGCGCCAGGAAAATCTGCTCGGCAGCTATGACCTGTTCTACCCGGTGGGCGGCAGCACCAAGTTGTTCGGTGGCGCCACGGCCGGTCTGACCAAGCTGACGCAGGATTCGCCAGGTTTCAGCCGTGACAGCGATATCGGTTACGCCATCGGTGGCCAGGTGGGTGTGTTGCAGCAAGTTTCGCAGAACACCTCGATAGAACTCGGTTACCGTTACCTGCGCAGCAACGCCAGCACCGAAATGAAAGAGAGCGGCGGCAGCAAACAGGGCTCGCTGGACTTGACCAGCAGCGCGCAGACCTACCTGTCGGCCAACTACTATTTCTAAGCGGTTGCCGCCGATTGAAGTGTGGGAGCGAGCCTGCTCGAAAGGGGTGTATCAGCCGACACTTGCTTGGCTGATCCACCGGATTCGCGAGCAGGCTCGCTCCCACAGGTAGTTGCCTGGAGAGTTCAAGTGATAGGGAGAAAGGCATGAAACTGTTGGTCGTCGAAGACGAGGCGCTGTTGCGTCATCACCTGCAAACCCGCCTGACGGAAAGCGGTCATGTGGTCGAGTCCGTGGCCAATGCCGAGGAGGCGCTGTACCAGACCGGCCAGTACAACTTCGATCTGGCGGTGATCGATCTCGGCCTGCCGGGCATGGGCGGCCTCGACCTGATCCGCCAGTTGCGCTCGGGCGGCAAGACCTTCCCGATCCTCATACTCACCGCGCGCGGCAACTGGCAGGACAAGGTCGAAGGCCTCGCCGCCGGTGCCGACGATTACGTGGTCAAGCCGTTCCAATTCGAAGAACTCGACGCACGCCTGAACGCATTGCTGCGCCGCTCCAGCGGTTTCACCCAGTCGACCATCGTTGCCGGGCCTTTGCTGCTCGACCTCAATCGCAAACAGGCCAGCCTCGATGAGCAACCGCTGGCGCTGACCGCTTACGAATACCGCATCCTCGAGTACCTCATGCGCCATCACCAGCAAGTGGTGCCCAAGGATCGCTTGATGGAGCAGCTGTATCCGGATGACGACGAGCGCGATCCGAATGTCATCGAAGTGCTGGTCGGCCGTCTGCGCCGCAAGCTCGAAGGCCCGGCCGGGTTCAAACCGATCGACACCGTGCGCGGCCTCGGTTACCTGTTCAATGAGCGCTGCACTTGATCCGTTCCCTTCGCGTTCGCTTGATGCTCGCCGCCACCACGTTGGCGGTGTTGTTCATGCTTGCCTTGCTGCCGGCGATGCAGGGCGCCTTCAGCCTTGCCTTGCAGGACTCGATCGAACAACGCCTGGCCTCCGACGTCACCACATTGATCTCCGCCGCGCGGGTGGAAAACGGTCGGCTGGTGATGCCGTCGCAATTGCCCGACGAACGCTTCAACCTCACCGATTTCCGTTTGCTCGGCTATATCTACGACCGCGACGGCAAGTTGGTGTGGCGTTCGAAAGCCACCCAGGAAGAACAGATCAACTACAAACCGCGCTACGACGGCCTCGGCAACGAGTTCGCGCGCATCCGCGAGGCCAGCGGTCAGGAGTTCTTCGTCTACGACGTCGAAGTCAAACTGCTCGGCGGCAAGAGTGCGGCGTTCAGCATCGTCGCTCTGCAACCGGTGCGTGAATACGAAACCACCCTCGAAGGCCTGCGGGAAAATCTCTATCTGGGCTTCGGCGCGGCATTGCTGGTTTTGCTGGCGTTGTTATGGATCGGCCTGACCTGGGGCCTCAAGGCCTTGCGCCGCTTGAGCCAGGAACTCGACGAAATCGAAGGCGGTACCCGCGAAAGCCTGACGGAGAAACACCCGCGTGAACTGCTGCGCCTGACCGGCTCGCTCAACCGCTTGCTGCTCAGCGAACGCCAGCAACGCAGCCGCTACCGCGACTCCCTCGACGACCTCGCCCACAGCCTGAAAACCCCGTTGGCGGTGCTGCAAGGCGTCAGCGAAGACATGGCCCAGCGTCCCGCAGACCGCGACCAGGCCTGGGTCCTGCAAAGCCAGATCGAACGCATGAGCCAGCAGATCAGCTACCAACTGCAACGGGCCAGCCTGCGCAAAAGCGGACTGGTGCGCCATCAGGTGCGCCTGCAACCAGTGCTCAAAAGCCTCTGCGATACGCTGGACAAGGTCTACCGCGACAAACATGTGCGCGTGACCTTTGATCTGCCGGAGCATTGCTACGTGCCGATCGAGCAGGGCGCCTTACTGGAAATGCTCGGTAACCTGCTGGAAAACGCCTACCGCCTGTGCCTCGGCGAAGTGCGGGTCAGCGTGCGCGAGTCCTTGGCCGGGATCGAATTGTGCGTCGAGGATGATGGCCCGGGCGTGCCACTCGATCAGCGTGCGCGAATTCTTGAGCGTGGCGAACGCCTGGACGCCCAGCATCCCGGGCAAGGGATCGGGCTGGCGGTGGTCAAAGACATCATCGAAAGCTACAACGCGCGTTTGGCTTTGGGTGATTCACCGATGGGCGGGGCGGCGTTCAGGATTCATTTTCCTGCGGTGTAAAGGTTGGCAGTGCCAGCCTCTTCGCGAGCAGGCTCACTCCCACCTTGAAACGCATTCTCCTGTGGGAGCGAGCCTGCTCGCGAAGGCGTCTGACTTCACAACTCCTGCGCCCGATAAGCCCCCGGTGTCAGCCCCGTCCATTTCTTGAACGCCCGATGAAACGCCGAAGGCTCAGAGAACCCGAGCTGCTCGGCAATCTGCTGCAACGACAGCTCCGCGCGGCCCAGATGATAGATGGCGATATCCCGCCGCAGCTGATCTTTCAGCTCCTGAAAACTGGTGCCTTCCTCACGCAAATGCCGCCGCAAGGTCTGCGGGCTGATATGCAGATGCGCGGCGACGGCTTCCAGATCCGGCCAACTCGCAGCGTCGCGACTGAGCAAGCGGCGCAGGCGGCTGCTCAGGCTGTCGCCGTCGTCGGGGCGTGAGAGCAGGTCGGCGGGGGAGCGCTCGAGAAAATGCTTGAGCGTGCGTTCGTCCTGCAACAGCGGCATGGCCAGGTAGCGACTGTGAAACAGCAGGCTGCTTTGCTCGGCATCAAAGGTCAGCGGGCAGGGGAACAGCAGATCGTATTCGCCGCCGTGCTCGGGGCGCGGATAGCTGAAAGTCGCCTGCTCGAGGCGAATGCGCTGGCCGATCAGCCAACTGCCGAGGCGGTGCCAGATCACCAACAGACTCTCGCTGAGAAAATGATCCGGGTCCCACCACTGCGCGTCGTCCAGGCTCAGACGCACCCAGTCGTCTTCGCGACGCAGGGTCAGGCGTGGAGCGTCGGGGAACAGGCTGTAAAACAACAAGCCACGTTGCAGAGCCTTCTCCAGGTTGCGGCAGTGAATTGAGGCGTGGCACATCATGGCGAAGCTGCCGGGCTTGCTCGGCGCGCTGCCGAAACCCAGGTATTCGTCGTCCAGCGCCAGCCACAAACCCTGAATCAGCCGGGTGAACTGCTCCGGGGCAATCCGCGCGCGGGGCTCGTCGAGCAATTCCGCGCTGATCCCAAGTTGCTGCAACAGGCCTGAATAATCCAGGCCGCGCCGGCGTGCACCGCCAAGGGCGGCACGGGCGAAATGGCTGGCGATGGTGCGTTCGCGCATAAGCGGCAATCCTTGTTCAGGCACCGATCGTAACGGCGGGCCGGCAACGCAACAAGGCGGATTTCCGCCAAATTGCAGGACGCCGAACGCTCAGTTGGCGGAAATCCGCCATGCCTCAAGTCACTGATTGGTGACAGGAAAATCCCGCAGGCCCTGATATCAAAAGGCTTGCTGCCATTCGCACCAATCTGGCACGACGTTTGCGATACAAGCCACAGAAGCGTGCATTTCTCCGCCCGGAAAAATGCCGTTCCAACAACAAATCCCTCCAGTGCAGGAGGGTTCGCAATTAAGGTTCAGCGCTCGACAGATGGATGTTGCCGCTGGACGCTTGAGGAAACCTGCAATGACGACTCGTCAGCCACTGTACAAATCCCTGTATTTCCAGGTGATCGTTGCCATCGCCATCGGCATCCTGCTTGGTCACTTCTATCCGCAGACCGGTGTGGCCCTCAAGCCACTGGGTGACGGCTTCATCAAGCTGATCAAAATGGTCATCGCCCCGATCATCTTCTGTACTGTTGTCAGCGGCATCGCCGGCATGCAGAACATGAAGTCGGTAGGCAAGACCGGCGGCTACGCGCTGCTGTACTTCGAAATCGTTTCGACCATTGCCCTGCTGATCGGTCTGGTCGTGGTCAACGTTGTGCAACCGGGCGCCGGCATGCACATCGACGTCACCACCCTCGACGCCTCGAAAATCGCTACCTACGTGACGGCCAGTAAAGACCAGAGCATTGTCGGTTTCCTCCTCAATGTGATCCCGAACACCATCGTCGGCGCGTTCGCCACCGGTGACATCCTGCAAGTGCTGATGTTCTCGGTGATCTTCGGCTACGCCCTGCATCGCCTCGGCTCGTACGGTCGTCCGCTGCTGGACATGATCGATCGCTTCGCCCACGTGATGTTCAACATCATCAACATGATCATGAAACTGGCGCCGCTGGGTGCGTTCGGTGCCATGGCGTTCACCATCGGTGCCTACGGTGTCGGCTCGCTGGTGCAACTGGGCCAGTTGATGATCTGCTTCTACATCACCTGCGTACTGTTCGTCGTGCTGGTGCTGGGTGCGATCTGCCGGGCTCACGGTTTCAGCGTGTTCAAGCTGGTGCGCTACATCCGTGAAGAACTGTTGATCGTACTGGGCACCTCCTCGTCGGAATCGGCACTGCCACGCATGCTGATCAAGATGGAGCGTCTGGGCGCGAAGAAATCGGTTGTTGGTCTGGTGATCCCGACCGGTTATTCGTTCAACCTCGACGGTACTTCGATCTACCTGACCATGGCGGCCGTGTTCATCGCTCAGGCGACCGACACGCACATGGACATCACCCACCAGATCACCCTGCTGCTGGTACTGCTGCTGTCCTCCAAAGGCGCAGCGGGTGTGACCGGTTCGGGCTTCATCGTGCTGGCCGCGACACTGTCGGCAGTAGGTCACTTGCCGGTTGCCGGTCTGGCGCTGATCCTCGGTATCGACCGCTTCATGTCTGAAGCCCGCGCACTGACCAACCTGGTCGGTAACGCTGTAGCGACCATCGTCGTCGCCAAGTGGGTCAAGGAACTGGACACCGATCAACTGCAGACCGAGCTGGCTTCCGGCGGTCGCGGTATCTCCGATGAGCGTGAAGAAGACGACCTGGGTGTGGCTGAAGGCCCAACCCCGAGCAATGTGAAGTAAGCATCGCTTGCACAGAAAAACCCGCCTCGGCGGGTTTTTTTGCCCCCGGAATTTGAGCGCAACGGTCACACCTGCTGACATTTGCGGTGATTGCCGCATCGGCAATGGCTGCCTAGGCTGAGTACATCGCCCAAGGAGTTCGCCCATGTCTGCACCGCTGGCCTCACTGAAGATTCTCGATTTCTCGACCTTGCTGCCGGGGCCGTTCGCCTCGTTGCTGCTGGCGGACATGGGCGCCGAGGTGCTGCGCATCGAATCGCCGACGCGTATGGATCTGCTGCGGGCGCTGCCGCCGCATGATGGCGGTGTTTCGGCCAGTCACGCCTACCTCAACCGCAACAAGCGCAGTCTGGCGCTGGATCTGAAACAGCCCGAAGCGCTGCAGATCATCAAGCAACTGCTGGGCGAGTACGACATCGTCCTTGAGCAGTTTCGCCCCGGGGTGATGGAGCGTCTGGGCCTGGGTTATGAGGCATTGAAGGCGATCAACCCAAAGCTGATTTATGTGTCGATCAGCGGTTACGGCCAGACCGGGCCGTACAAGGAACGCGCCGGGCATGACATCAACTATCTGGCGCTGGCCGGGCTTGCCAGCTATACCGGGCGCGCCGACAGCGGGCCGCTGCCGCTGGGCATGCAGGTGGCGGACGTGGCGGGCGGCTCGCTACACGGCGTGATCGGCTTGCTGGCAGCGGTGATTGCCCGTCAGCAAACCGGGCAGGGCACCCATCTGGATGTGAGCATGACCGACTGCGCTTTCAGCCTGAACGCCATGGCCGGCTCGGGCTATCTGGCCTGCGGCGTGGAACCGGGTCGGGAAGACCAGATGCTCAATGGCGGCAGCTTTTACGATTATTACCGCAGCCGGGATGGGCGCTGGATGTCGGTGGGCAGTCTGGAGCCGGCCTTCATGCAGCAATTGTGCACGGCGCTGGGCCGGCCGGAACTGGCCGCGCAAGGGTTGTCGCCCAGGCCTGAGCAACAACAAGCCTTGAAAGAGGCGTTGCGCATCGAATTCGAACGGCATGATTTTGCAGAACTGTGTGAGTTGTTCGCCGGGGTCGATGCCTGTGTCGAGCCGGTATTGAGTCTGGGCGAGGCGCTGCGGCATCCGCAAATGCAGGCGCGGGAGCTGGTGACCCAGGTACCGCGCGGCGATGGCACGACGCAGGCGCAGATGGCGTGTCCGTTGAAATTCTCTGAGGCGTTGCCGGAGCCAAGGCATGTTGGCGCGGGGTTGGGGCAGCATACGGACGAGGTGTTGGGGGAGTTAGGGTTGAGTGCTGAGCGGATCGCCGAGTTGCGTTCGGCCAGGGTGATTCTGTAGCGCTCATGCCGCCGCCTTCGGGGGGGGGGGGGGGGGCGCCCCTGTCAT
>NZ_JAPCIK010000041.1:0-104814 GCF_025910115.1 Pseudomonas sp. RG1 | reverse complement strand
ACGCGGCCCTGGGTGGGAGCGAGCCTGCTCGCGAAGGGGCCAGTCAAAACAACGCAGGAAGCAACTATTCCACCCGCATCTCACCACTGAACACCAGCGTACTGCGGCAGCGCCGGCACAGATACCGCCGCCCTTGCCGCACCAGACCGTGACGCTGGGCGGTAAACGGGAAATCACTGTCGGGGCAAGGGCATTTGTAGATATAGCGGGTCACGCTGCGCCGCTTGATTTCATAGGTATGGCAGCGGTCCGGCGGCAGTTCGTAGACGCCGCGCATGATCAGTTGCCACTCCTCGCCATGGGGCTGGATGCGGTCGCCGAACAGTTGATGAGCGATCAGGTGAGCGACTTCGTGAGCGACGGTCTGCTTGAGGAAGTGCTCGGTGTTTTCCCGGTACAGCTGCGGGTTGAAGCGCAGCAGGTTCTCGTGCAGATGCGCGACACCGGCTTTCTGCCCGCGCAGCTTGAGGCTGACGACGGGGCGTTTGAAGGAGCGTTTGAAAAAGGATTCAGCGAGTTGGTAACAATCTTCGACGCGGGTATTGAGTTGCTCGGGCATGCTTGATGGATCTCCAGAGACGCCGAGTATGCCGCAACCCCGGCGACTTGCGAATCGCCGACCTGCCGAATGGTCGTCGCCCCAACGAGAAGGCCGCCTTGCGGCGGCCTGTATTGGCAGATGTTGTTTTTCTCAGGCAGGAAACAGGTCAGTTGGTATAGACCGGGCCGACACCCAGGCCCCAGACAATCACGGTGAACGCCATGATCGCCACCAGCACCACCAGGCCGACAGCAAGCACCGAGCTGGAAAACAGGAAACCTTCATCCGAAGGGATGTTCATGAAGGTCGGCAGGCCGACATACAATAGATACACCGTATAGCAGATGGCCGCTGTGCCGACGATCATCCCCAGCCACATGTGCGGATACAGCGCCGCCAGACCGCCGACAAACAACGGTGTCGCGGTGTATGTGGCAAACGCCACGCAACGGGCCAGGCTTGGATTGGCGTCATAGGTGCGCGCCATCCAGTGCACGAAGGCGCCCATCACCGCGACCCCGCCGAGCATCGCCAGGTACGACATGATGGTCATCCACAGAGCGCTTTCAAACGTGAGCATCACCGGCGCGCGGTTGCCGATCACCCAACCGACCTGGGTCGTGCCGATAAACGCCGAGACAGCGGGGATCGCCGCCAGAATCAGCGTATGCGTCAGGTACATGTGGCTGATGCTTTCCTCTTGGTCGCCACGGATCTCCTTCCATTCCTGATCGGGGTGGGTAAATAGTCCCACTACGTGATGGATCATGCCATTCACTCCTCTTGTCATTGCCATCGCCCCCCAATGGAGCGCCTACGGGCCAAGATGGCCGAGCAAATACAGGTCTTCAGATGTGTGCGACCTTATGTCGCAGTATAGAAAGGACTCCAGCGCACCGGTATGCCGGGCTTAGAGCAAATCGCGCTGTAAACATTGCAGGTAATCGCCTCGGGGTCTTGCGCGGAAGGCATTTTTGGGGTTGAAACACTTTTGTGGCGAGGGGATTTATCCCCGTTCGGCTGCGCAGCAGTCGCCAAGCCATACACCGCGCAGTGTCAGGCAATACGAGTTCTCAGGTTTCAGGGCTGCTTCGCAACCCAGCGGGGATAAATCCCCTCGCCACAGATGCTTCGCGCTACTGGGGTTTTTGCGTAAAATGCCGGCCTTTCGTCACACCTCACGGATTTCGCGTCATGGGCACTCTTACGGTCAACCAGAACAAACTGCAAAAGCGCCTGCGCCGCCTGGCCGGCGAAGCGGTCGCCGATTTCAACATGATCGAAGATGGCGACAAGGTCATGGTCTGCCTGTCCGGGGGCAAGGACAGCTACACCATGCTCGACGTGCTGATGCACCTGCAGAAGGTTGCACCGATCAAGTTCGACATCGTCGCGGTGAACATGGACCAGAAACAGCCGGGCTTTCCCGAGCACGTGCTGCCGGCCTACCTGAAAGAACTGGGCATCGAGTATCACATCGTCGAGAAGGACACTTACTCGGTGGTCAAGGAACTGGTGCCGGAAGGCAAGACCACCTGTTCGCTGTGCTCGCGCCTGCGTCGCGGCACCCTGTACACCTTTGCTGACGAAATCGGCGCGACGAAAATGGCCCTCGGTCATCACCGCGACGACATCGTCGAAACGTTCTTCCTCAACATGTTCTTCAACGGCACCCTGAAAGCGATGCCGCCGAAGCTGCGCGCCGACGATGGCCGCAATGTGGTGATCCGCCCGCTGGCGTACTGTAACGAGAAGGACATTCAGGCCTACTCGGACCTCAAGCAATTCCCGATCATCCCGTGCAACCTCTGCGGCTCGCAGGAAAATCTGCAGCGCCAGGTGGTCAAGGAAATGCTCCAGGACTGGGACCGCAAGACACCGGGCCGTACCGAATCGATTTTCCGCAGCCTGCAGAACGTGGTGCCGTCGCAACTGGCCGACCGCAACCTGTTCGACTTCACTAGCCTGAAGATCGACGAGACCGCGGCTTCGCGTTTCGTCAATGTCGTCAATCTGTAAACACAACCTGTAGAAGCGAGCCCTGTGGTTGAGGGGACAGCTTCTGCATGGGTTATTCATTTCCAAACCTCAGGAGAGGGCATGCGCGATTACAAGTGGCTGCACGAATACTGTCTGAACCGTTTCGGTTCGGCGGCTGAACTGGAAGCCCATCTGCCCGTTCCCAAGACCCCCGCACAACTGCGCAAAATCCGCGACGACCGCTACCTCTCGACCATGGCCCTGCGGGTTTTTCGCGCCGGGCTCAAGCACAGCCTGGTCGACGCCAAGTGGCCGGCGTTCGAAGAAGTGTTCTTCAAATTCGATCCGGAAAAAGTCGTGCTGATGAGCGCCGAACACCTTGAGCGGCTGATGCAGGACGCGCGGATCATCCGCCACCTCGGCAAGCTCAAAAGCGTGCCGCGCAATGCGCAGTTCATTCTCGATGTGGAAAAGGACAAGGGCAGCTTCGGCGCGCTGATCGCCGACTGGCCGGTGACCGATATCGTCGGCCTGTGGACCTACCTGAAAAAGCACGGCCACCAACTCGGCGGGCTGTCGGCACCGCGCTTTTTGCGCATGGTCGGCAAGGACACGTTCGTGCCGAGCTACGACGTGGTTGCGGCGCTTAATGCGCAGAAGATCGTCGACAAAGTGCCGACCAGCCAGCGCGATCTGGCGACGGTGCAAAACGCGTTCAACCAATGGCACGAACAGAGTGGCGGACGGCCGATGAGCCAGATTTCGATGATGCTCGCCTATACCGTGAACCATTAAGTCAATCCGATCGTTCCCATGCTCCGCGTGGGAACGCCGCCCGGGACGCTCCGGGTCCCTGAGACGCAGAGCGTCTCTGGATGCATTCCCACGCAGAGCGTGGGAACGATCGGTGTAGCAACTGATGGCGATCGGTCAGGCGACGCTGATCTCGCCTTCACCCGCCAATTTGCGATTCAACTGATAGCGCCAGCGCACATACAACAGCGCCGAGCAGAACACCGCCAGGCTCGCGGCCATTTCCAGCAGGCCGAACAGCTGCCGGTTGGGGTCGTACGCCGCCAGGGCGCCTTTGATGAAATACAGGTTCACCACAAAACACATCCACGAATGGCCACGGGCGCTGCCCATGATCATCGCCGGGGCGAGCACCAGCCACGGGATCAGCTCGACCAGCAGAATCACCCACGGCCGCGCGCCATGCAGATCGGCGAACACCAGGTAATAAACAGCGAGCAAGCCGGCGAGGGAGAAAAAGCTCAGCAGGCTGAGCACGCGCATCGCCTTGACCCGTGGCTCAAGCCACTCTATCGAGGGCAGGACTTTCGGCTTCTTCGCCATCAGCCCACCAGTTTCTGCGCGGTTTTCGCCAGGCGCAGACCGAGTGCGCGACACAGCGCCACTTCATGCTGATCAAGACCGTTCTTGCCGTCGGCACCGGCGTGATGGCTGGCCCCGTACGGCGTGCCGCCACCTTCGGTTTCGAGCAGGGCCGATTCGCTGTAGGGCAGGCCGGTGATCAACATGCCGTGATGCAACAGCGGCAACATCATCGACAACAGCGTGGTTTCCTGACCGCCGTGCAGGCTGGCGGTGGAGGTGAACACACCGGCCGGTTTGCCGACCAGCGCGCCAGTCAGCCAGAGGTTGCTGGTGCCGTCGAGGAAGTACTTGAGCGGCGCGGCCATGTTGCCGAAACGCGTCGGGCTGCCCAAGGCGAGGCCGGCGCAGTTCTTCAGATCATCGAGGCTGGCGTAGAGCGCGCCTTCAGCGGGAATCTCCGCCGCTACCGCTTCGCATTCGGTGGAAATCGCCGGCACTGTGCGCAGACGCGCTTCCATGCCTGCCTGCTCGATGCCACGGGCGATTTGCCGGGCCATCTCGTTGGTCGAACCGTTGCGGCTGTAATAGAGAACCAGAATGTACGGCGTGCTCATGGCAACAACTCCAGCACGTTTTCCGGCGGGCGACCGATGACGGCCTTGTCGCCGACTTCCAGAATCGGCCGCTCCATGAGTTTCGGGTGCGCGGCGATGGCGTCGATCAGCTGCTGCTCGCTGAGGCTGGCGTCGGCCAGGTTCAGGGTTTTGTATTCCTCTTCACCGCTGCGCAGCAGCTGCCGCGCGCTGATCCCGAGCTTGCCGAGCAGGGCCCTGATCTGCGCGGCGCTGAGCGGCGTTTCCAGGTAGCGCACGACAGTCGGATGCAAGCCGCGGGCTTCAAGCAGTTCCAGCGCGCCGCGGGATTTCGAGCAGCGCGGATTGTGATAAAGCGTCAGATCGGTCATGGCGGGTCGCTTCTGGCGTAAAGTGGCGGCTATTCTAACTGTGCGGCGCGCAATCCAGAACCGTCAGAGGCGATGGGTCGCAGGCGCTTTCGAATTTTCACAAGGAACACGACATGACACGGCGATTGGCAGCGGCATTGACGATAATCGGGGCGTTGATGCTGGGGGGCTGCGGCAATGATTACGGCATCGACCAGAACGGCCAGAAGGTTGCGTCCGAACGTCTGGACAAACAATGGGTGGTGCTTAACTACTGGGCCGAATGGTGTGGCCCGTGCCGCACGGAAATTCCCGAGCTGAATCATTTGGCTGATGAGCTCAAGAGCAAGAATGTCGGGGTATTCGGGGTCAACTTCGACAATGTGCAGGGCGCGGAATTGAAAGAGGCGAGTGAAAAGCTCGGCATCAAGTTCACCGTGCTCGCGCAGGATCCGGCCGAGCTGTTCGACCTGCCGCGCAGTGAGGCGCTGCCGGTGACCTTCATCATTGATGACAAGGGCAAGGTGCGTGAGCAGTTGCTGGGTGAGCAGACGGCGGCGGGGGTGCTGGCGAAGCTGGAGGCGTTGCAGGCTACGAAGTAAACCGCCAGAAGCCCCTCACCCCAGCCCTCTCCCGGGGGGAGAGGGGGCCGACCGAGGTGTCTTTCGTCGTACATCGACCTGAGACACCGAGTTGATTATGGTCCCGTCAGACAGGATCCAGTCGATTATGGATTCGGCGAAGAATTACCACGTCGACATAACTCTTCAATATCCCCCAATCAGTCCCCTCTCCCTCTGGGAGAGGGCTAGGGTGAGGGCCTTGGCGATCCAGGGCGGATCAACCTTCTTCCAGCCACCAGCGCAACGGTTTGCCTTCAGCCGGCCAGAAGCGCACCTGCTCGATTGGCGAAATGTCCCAGCGCTCGACTTTTTCCAGCGCCTGCAAGAAGCGTTGTTCCTGCTCCATCAACGCCGGGGCGCAGAGCTTGCGGGTCTTGCCGATCTTGCCGAACCTCAGCTTGTCGCCGTCCTGCGTGTACGGCGCGAACCAATGGTTGCAGCCGCCGTTGCCGTAGGCGCGGCCGTCATCGCCGAGGGTCACGGTCAGATGGCTGTAATCCATCAATGGCCGCTCGCCGATCCATTCCAGAATGTAGCTGCGGTTGTGCTGCAGTTGCACCGGCTCTGCGGCGCAACCGACCAGGCCGACACCGATCAGTGCGGTCAGGGCGAGGCGTTTCATCACGCAGGCTCCTGGCATTTCGGGCACAGGTGCTTGTCGCCGACGACTTTCCAGCCCAGCTCGGCGATGCGCGCGGTGGCGGCAGGTTTCTCGGCGGACTTGCCGAGTTTGGCATCCACGGCGAATTCGAAGCTCAGCTCTTTCGCGCAGCTGTCGCAGTTGACCTGCCAGGTGTGAATGGCCAGTTCGCCGAACACCGGGCCTGTGGTCATCGCGGTCCATTGGCCTGGCGGATTGATAAGGTGGCGCACAGTGTCGACGGTCAGGCGCATGGACAAATCCTTGCTGCCTTTGAGCGTGACCAACAGGGCATCGCCGATACGGATCGAGCCACCGTTGCCGGTCACCTGATAGCGGCCTGGAACCAGGGCGCGGCATTCGGTGAGGGTGTGTTGCGGGTTCATCAGGGTGTAGCGGAAATCGTGTTCGACCATGGGTCCTCCAAATATGCGCGACATGCTAGCACGGGCTCGATTGCAGAATGATGCACGCGTGCGACCTTCGATCCGGTTCAAATGCGCCGACAGTCATGGCAAACTGCCGGCCCCCGAATCTGAAGGAACGGAACATGGCGCTGATCGAATGTTATGAATGCAAGCGGAGCATCAGTTCCGAAGCGCTGGTGTGCATTCACTGCGGCGCGCCGATGGCCGAACATGCCGCCATGCAGGCGCAATCGACGGCGGCACCGGTGCAAGCCGCGACGATTTCCTTCGGCAGCCTGCCACGTAACAACGCAGTGCCCGAGGCGGTTGCGCCGCCAGTGTCCGAGCCTTTACCCAAAGTGATGCCGGCAGCGGCGGGGCGCCGACGTCGTCAGCAGGCTGCGGAACAGGCCCGCCAGGAACAACAACCGCTCAACGCCGATGGCAGCCGCCCGGTGGAGGGCTGGCTGAAAATCATGGTGTTTCTGTTGCCAGCGTTTTTCGTCTGGTTCCTGCTGCGCAACGGCCATTCGAGCAAGCAGCGCCTGCTCGGTTTCGGCTGGCTGGGCTTGCTGATCCTGGCGTCTTCGCTGTCCAAGTAAAACGGTTCAACCCTCGACCTGGTTCTGCGGCGCGCCTGCCGCCCAGGTCGCGATGTTGTGCAGGGTGGTCGCGGCAATCGCGCCCAGCGCCTCGCGGGTCAGAAACGCCTGATGCGCGGTGATGATCACGTTGGGAAACGTCAGCAGACGCGCCAACACATCGTCCTGCAACGGCAGGTCGGAGCGATCCTCGAAAAACAGCTGCGCCTCTTCCTCGTAAACATCCAGCCCCAGATAACCGAGTTGGCCGTCCTTGAGCGCGTCGATCAGCGCTGGCGTGTCCACCAGCCCGCCACGCCCGGTGTTGATCAGCATCGCCCCCGCCTGCATGTGCGCCAGTGAGTCGCGATTGATCAGATGCTTGCTCTGTTCGTTGAGCGGGCAATGCAGGCTGATGATCCGCGACTGTGCGAGCAATTCCGGCAGGCTCAGATAACGTGCGCCCAACGCCTGCACCTCGAGATTGGGATACGGATCGTAAGCGAGCAGTTCACAGCCGAAGCCGTGCATGATTTTCGCGAACGTTGCGCCGATCTGTCCGGTGCCGACGATGCCGACGGTTTTGCCGACCAGATCGAAACCGGTCAGGCCATGCAGGCTGAAATCGCCTTCGCGGGTGCGGTTGTAGGCGCGATGCAAACGACGGTTGAGGGCGAGGATCAGCGCCACCGCATGTTCGGCCACGGCGTGCGGCGAGTAGGCCGGCACACGAACCACGGCCAGGCCAAGGCGTTTCGTCGCCGGCAGGTCGACATGGTTGTAACCCGCCGAACGCAGGGCAATCAGCCGCGTGCCACCGGCAGCGAGGCGCTCGAGCACCGGGGTGCTGAGGTCGTCATTGATGAACGCGCAGACCACTTCGTGTTGCTCGGCCAGCGCCGCCGTATCGAGGCTGAGCCGCGCCGCTTGAAAATGCAATTCAAGCCCGGCCGGGCAGTCGGCGGCGAGAAAGCTGTCGCGGTCGTAGGTCTGGCTGCTGAAAATGATCGTGCGCATGAATCCTCCTGGAACATCGACGCGGGCCGCAACGGCCCGCGACAACTGTAGCGCTTTGCGCGCGCCGTGCCTTGCCGTGGATCAGGCGCTGATGCGCGCCTGCGCCGCGAGTCGATTGATCGAGCGTTCCAGTTCATCCAGCGCGGCGGCGGCTTTCGGATCGTCCTGCTTGAGCAGGGTTTCGCTGCGCTGGCAGGCGGCGCGCAGTTGCGGCACGCCGCAATAACGGGTCGCGCCGTGCAAGCGGTGCACGCGTTCGAGCAGGGCATTCTGGTCGTGGCTGTCACGCGCGGCGCGTATCGCTTCGCGGTCGGCTTCCAGCGAGGCCAGCAGCATGGCGAGCATGTCCGCCGCCAGATCCGCCTTGCCCGCCGCCAGACGCAAGCCTTCTTCGTGATCAAGCACCGGCAGTTCCTGCTGACTCGCCGCGCTGTCGCCGCTGCGCTCCGGGGCCTGATTGCGCAGGGCCAGTCCGGTCCACTTCAACACCACCTGCGCCAGTTGCCGCTCGCTGATCGGTTTGGTCAGGTAGTCGTCCATGCCGCTTTGCAGCAGCGCGCGTTTTTCATTGGCCATGGCGTGGGCCGTGAGGGCGACGATCGGCAGCGGCGTGCAATGCCGCTCGCTTTCCCACTGGCGAATGGTTTCGGTGGTCTGGCGACCGTCCATGCCCGGCATCTGCACGTCCATCAGCACCAGATCGAAAGATTCGCTCTGCACGGCTTTGACTGCTGCGTAACCGCTTTCCACCGCGAGCACGCGGGCGCCCATGTCTTCGAGCAGGGTCTGCACCAGCAACAGATTGGCCGGGTTGTCGTCGACACACAGCACGCGCGGCGCACGGCTCGATAATGGCTCGCCCGGTTCGCTGCGGGTCTGGCGCGGATTGACCAGATCGGACAGCGCCCGGCGCAATTTGCGCGTACACGCCGGTTTGGCCTGAAGCTGGCTGTGCGGGTTGGGTACCGACAGGTGAAACAGCGTCTGTTCGGTGGTCGGGCACAGCACCAGCACTTTGCAGCCCAGGTGTTCGAGGTCCCAGATGTGCTGGTTCAAGCGTTCCGGGAGCATATCGTTGCTGGTGATGCCGATCACCGCCAGATCGATCGCCTGATCGGTCTGATGCGCGCCGGTGACGCCATTGCTCAGGCTCTCCAGAGTATTGAACGGCGTAACTTGCAGTCCGCAGTCTTCCAGCTGATGTTGCAAGGCCTGACGCGCCAGTTCGTGATTTTCCAGCACCGCCACGCGGCGTCCGAGCAATGGCGCGGCGGGCAGGTCTTCGGCGTCGTCGCGAGTCTTGGGCAGGCTCAGGCTGATCCAGAATTCCGAGCCCTCGCCCGGCGTGCTCTCGACGCCAATCTCGCCGCCCATCTGCTCGATCAGGCGCTTGGAAATCACCAGCCCCAGCCCGGTGCCGCCGGGTTGGCGCGACAGCGAATTGTCGGCCTGACTGAAAGCCTGGAACAGCGCGCGCACATCCTGACTCGACAGACCGATGCCGGTGTCCTGAATGCTGATGCGCAGTTGCACGCTGTCTTCGTGTTCGTCTTCGAGCATCGCCCGGGCGACGATGGTGCCTTCGCGGGTGAACTTGATCGCGTTGCTGACCAGATTGGTGAGGATCTGCTTCAAGCGCAGCGGATCGCCGACCAGCGACAGCGGCGTATCGCGATAGACCAGGCTGACCAGCTCAAGCTGCTTGGCGTGCGCGGCCGGAGCGAGGATGGTCAGGGTGTCCTGCAACAGGTCGCGCAGGTTGAACGGAATGTGATCGAGTACCAGTTTGCCGGCCTCGATTTTCGAGAAATCGAGAATCTCGTTGATGATTCCCAACAGGCTGTCGGCGGACTTTTCGATGGTGCCCAGATAGTCGAGCTGGCGCGGGGTCAGTTCGCTTTTCTGCAACAGGTGAGTGAAGCCGAGAATGCCGTTGAGCGGCGTGCGGATCTCGTGGCTCATGTTGGCGAGGAATTCGGATTTGATCCGGCTGGCTTCCAGCGCTTCTTTGCGCGCCAGGTCCAGCTCGATGTTCTGGATCTCGATGGTTTCCAGGTTCTGCCGCACGTCCTCGGTGGCCTGATCGACGCTGTGCTGCAATTCTTCGCGAGCGTTTTGCAGGGTGCCGGCCATGCGGTTGATACCCGAGGCCAGTTCGTCCAGCTCCTGACTGCCGAGGGGCGGCAAGCGGGTTTCCAGATGACCGTCCTTGAGTTGCGCGACAGCCTGCTTGATCTGGCTAAGCGGACGGTTGATGGTGCGGCCCATGCGCAACGCGAGGAGGGCGGCGCCGGCAAGTCCGGCGGCGATCAGCAGCAGGCTGGCGAACAGGCTGCGATAGCCGCGCAGCAACATGCCGTTGTGCGAGAGCTCCAGCTCGACCCAGCCGAGCAGGCGTTCGGATTCTTCGGGAATGATTTCACCGGCGAGGTTGCGGTGCTTGCCGAACACCGGCATCAGGTAGCGCGTCGCGTCATTGCCGCTGCGTCGTTGCAACAGCGCGCTGTCACCGCTCGGGGCCTGATTGAGCATGGTCGGGCCGGCGTGGGCCAGTGGCGAGCGGTCCGCCGCGAGGAAAGTCACCGCGCGCACGTCGGGTTGTTCAAGGGACTGGGTGGCGATGCGTTCAAGCAGATCGGCGTCGCCGTGACCCATCGCCGGCGCCACCAGCGGCGCCAGTTGCTCGGCGATCATTTCGCCGCGCTGCATCAATTGGCTGTGCAGGTCGGTCTGCTGCGTCCAGGTGAAATAGCCACCCAGCACCAGCGCCATCAGGCTGGTCGGCAACAAGGTCAGCAACAGCACGCGACCTTTGATTCCCAGTTTCTTGAGCACGCCTATCTCCCGCATCCCGCTGATCTGTTGACACATGCGTGCATCCGGCACGCGACATGGGCGCAGTGTAGCGATTTGCAGGCGGGCAATCTTGCGGAAAATGCAGCGCCGCCCACGCACTCGTTCGTCCGACAGGCCAAGCTTGTGTTGCCCGCTGTCGGACAATCTTGAATAATCCGCCAACTGAGAATTACTTGCAGATACTCATGACTCCTGTTTCCGTTAGCCAACCACGCATCCTTTCCATTGAAGACGACCCGGTCCTCGGCGCGTATGTGCACGAGCATCTGGGCCGCAGCGGTTTTCAGGTGACCTGGTGCCAGAACGGCCAGGAAGGTCTGAACATCGCCCAGCGTCAGCCTTTCGACGTGGTGCTGATGGATATTCTGCTGCCGGGGCTCGATGGTCTGCAGTTGTTGACGCAATTGCGGCAGAGCCATTCGACGCCGGTGCTGCTGATGTCGGCGCTGGGTGCCGAGGCCGATCGCATCAGTGGTTTCCGCCTCGGCGCTGATGACTATCTGCCCAAGCCGTTCAGCATGGCCGAGTTGCATGTGCGCATCGAAGCGATCCTGCGCCGGGTGGCGCTGGATCGGCGCCCGCCTGCGGTTACCGCTGCGGTGGTCAGCGGCGCCCTGCGTTTCGATGACGAACAGTGCGACGTGTTTTTCCGCGAGCAAGCGGCCGGGTTGACCCGTAGCGAATTCCGTCTGCTGGAAACCCTGCACCGCAACAACGAGGAGGTGCTGAGCAAGGCCTTCCTTTATCAGCACGTCCTGCAACGCGGCTTTGCGGCGCACGACCGCAGCCTCGACATGCACATCAGCCAGATCCGCCGCAAACTCAAAGCCATCGGTTACACCGAGCGCGAAGTGCGCACGGTGTGGGGCAAGGGCTACGTCTTGAGCGGCGCCGATGAAACTGTCTGAACTGCCGGGGCGGCATTCGCTGTTCTGGAAACTGGCGTGCCTGCTGGTGGCGTTCTGTCTGCTGATGATCTGGTTGAGCTGGTCGTGGGGCCGCTACATGGAGGAGCGCAATCAGTTCCTCTCCAGTGACGCGCGCAGCACCCTCAGCCGTTATGCCGCGCAAGCCGAACAGGCGTGGCAGCGCGGCGGGCGCAATGGCGTCGATGACTGGTTGCAGAGCATGGAATTGCGCGAGGCCAGTTGGGTCGGCGTGATCGGCGCTGATTTGCAGTCGCTGAGCAGCCAGCCGTTGAACGCCGCGGAGGTGCAGCACCTGACCTTTTTGCGCGGCCTCGACTGGCCGATCCACAAGAAGGGCCGACCTTGGCTGCGGGTACCGTTCCCCCAGGATCCGACCGTCGGCATTCTCGTCATTGAATTGCCCGAGCGTTTTGTCCCGGGCAAGTACCGGGTGTTCTGGCGGGTGATCACCAACGGTGTGATTCCCGGGCTGTTCACTTTGTTGCTCTGTGTCGGCCTGTATCGCCTGCTGGTGGTGCCGCTGAACAACCTGCGCGAACAGGCCAACGCCTGGCGCGCCGACCAGTTGAATGTGCGCCTGTCGAGCGGCATCACCCAGCGCCCGGATGAACTCGGTGAACTGGCGCGGGCCTTCGATTCCATGTCCGAGCGCCTGCAAACCACGGTCGCCTTGCAGCAGCAATTGTTGCGCGACCTGTCCCACGAACTGCGCACGCCGCTGAGCCGCCTGCGCGTGGCCAGCGAAAGCGAACAGGGCCTGGCGCAATTGCGCGAGCGCATCGGCCGCGAGGTCGACGGCATGCAACGTTTGGTCGAAGACACCCTGCAACTGGCCTGGCTCGACACCGACCGCTCGCCGTTGCCGGATGAAGCGATCCAGATTCAGGCGCTGTGGGAAATGCTCACCGACAACGCCTGTTATGAAAGCGGCTGGCCGAGTCTGCAATTGCAATGCTCGGTCGAGGCATCGTGCTGGGTGCGCGGCAACCTCAATACCCTGGCGCAAGCGCTGGAAAACATCCTGCGCAACGCCATTCGTCACTCGCCCGAGGGCGGCATCGTGCGGCTCGATGCACGGCACGATGGCGAGTATTGGCATTTGTGGCTGGAGGATCAGGGCGGCGGCGTGGCTGACGAAGATCTGCAGCGGATCTTTTCGCCGTTCATTCGATTGGACGGATCGAGACCCGGGGATGGTGGCTTTGGCCTGGGATTGAGCATTGCGCGCAATGCGGTGCAGCGCCAGGGCGGGTTGCTCTGGGCGGAAAATACCGGGGCGGGGCTGCGGTTGAATTTGCGTTTGTTGGCGGATGATGGTGTTGCGCCGACTGACGCTATCGCGAGCAGGCTCGCTCCCACAATGGCTGTGCATTCACCGCAGATCGCATAAGCAACATTCATCCCCGTGGGAGCGAGCCTGCTCGCGAATTCCAAGCAGCACCACGAGAACTGAGTGTTGCGCAAATAAAAGTCTCACCACTGGTGAGACTTTTGTGCCTTATTCCCATAAACCATAAGCACCGCACTTTGCGTGATATGGCCTGCGCGGGTTTGCCGGTATGATAGGCGCCCCCGCACGTCTGGATTGCGAATACGCCATGACCCTGCAGTACCCAACCATCGCCGATTGCGTCGGCAACACGCCGCTGGTGCGTTTGCAGCGCCTGCCCGGCGCCACCAGCAACACCCTTTTGCTCAAGCTCGAAGGGAACAACCCGGCGGGTTCGGTCAAGGACCGCCCGGCGTTGTCGATGATCACTCGCGCCGAGTTGCGCGGGCAGATCAACCCCGGCGATACGCTGATCGAGGCGACCTCCGGCAACACCGGCATCGCGCTGGCGATGGCCGCTGCGATCAAGGGTTACAAGATGATCCTGATCATGCCGGACAACTCCAGCGCCGAGCGTAAAGCGGCGATGACCGCTTATGGCGCCGAGCTGATCCTGGTGACTCAGGAAGAGGGCATGGAAGGCGCCCGCGATCTGGCCCAGCGTATGGAAGCCGAAGGCCGTGGCAAGGTGCTCGACCAGTTCGCCAATGGCGACAACCCGGAAGCGCACTACACCACCACCGGCCCGGAAATCTGGCGTCAGACCCAGGGCAGCATCACCCATTTCGTCAGTTCGATGGGCACCACCGGCACCATCATGGGCGTGTCGCGCTACCTCAAAGAACAGAGCGACAGCGTACAGATCGTCGGCCTGCAACCGATGGAAGGCTCGGCCATTCCCGGCATCCGCCGCTGGCCGCAGGAATACCTGCCGAAGATCTATCAGGCTGACCGCGTCGACCGCATCGTCGACATGGCGCAAAGCGAAGCCGAAGACGTTACCCGGCGCCTGGCCCGCGAAGAAGGCATCTTCTGCGGCGTGTCCTCCGGCGGTGCGGTGGCAGCGATGCTGCGCTTGTCCAAAGAAGTTGAAAACGCGGTGATCGTCGCGATCATCTGCGACCGTGGCGACCGTTACCTGTCGACCGGCATTTTCGACGCGCCGAACTGATGGCCAAACACGAGAGAGGCCTGCGCTTCCAGCCCACCGGCGGCAGCAAGGCGCCACAGATCCCGACCGGCAAAAAGCAGCGCTTGAACATCGAGCGCCTGGCCAATGACGGTCGCGGTATCGCGTTTTTCGAAGGCAAAACCTGGTTCGTCCTCGGCGCCCTTGCCGGTGAAGAGGTCGAAGCGCGGGTGCTCGGCGCCCACGGCAAAGTGGTCGAGGCGCGCACCGAACGGGTATTCACTGCCAGCGAATTGCGTCGTCCGGCAGCGTGCGCGCACTTTGGTCGCTGTGGCGGTTGCAGCGTTCAGCACTTGCCCCACGACGAACAACTCGCCCTGAAACAGCGCATGCTCGCCGAGCAATTGTCGCGGGTCGCCGGTGTCGAACCTGAGGAGTGGGCAGCGCCGCTGACCGGCCCGGAATTCGGTTACCGTCGGCGCGCGCGAATCGCCGTGCGCTGGGACATGAAGGCAAAAAAACTCGAAGTGGGTTTCCGCGCTGCCGGCAGTCAGGACATCGTCGCGATCAGCGAATGCCCGGTGCTGGTACAGCCCTTGCAGCCAATCATGACACGCTTGCCGGAGATGCTGCGGCGCTTGAGCAAACCGCAGGCGCTGGGCCATGTCGAGTTGTTCAGCGGCTCATCTCTGGCGGTATTGCTGCGGCACATGGCGCCGTTGTCCGAAGCGGATCTGACCATTCTCAAGGATTTCTGCCAGTTCCATGAAGCGCAGTTGTGGCTGCATGGCGAAGGTGAACCGCAACCGGTCGAAGCCGGTCAGAGCCTCGGCTATCGCCTGGAACAGTGGAATCTCGAGCTGGCTTATCGGCCGGGTGACTTCGTTCAGGTCAACGCCGGGGTCAACGAAGCGATGATCGCCCAAGCGCTGGACTGGCTGAAACCAGCGGCTGAAGAACGCGTGCTCGACCTGTTTTGCGGGTTGGGAAATTTTGCGCTACCGCTGGCCAAAGGCGTGCGTGAAGTGGTGGCGGTGGAGGGTGTGCAGACCATGGTCGAGCGTGCCGCTGCCAACGCCGTCAGTAACAATTTGCATAACACAAAGTTTTTTCAAGCCGATTTATCCCAGCCTTTGAGCGATGCCCAGTGGATCGGAAACGGCTTTTCTGCGGTACTCTTGGACCCACCGCGTGACGGTGCTTTCGAGGTGGTGCGCAAGCTCGCGACCCTGGGTGCCAAACGGTTGGTATACGTGTCGTGCAACCCGGCCACGCTGGCGCGCGACACGCAGGAATTGATCAAGCAGGGCTACCGGTTAAAACGTGCCGGGATTCTCGATATGTTTCCTCAGACGGCACATGTCGAGGCCATGGCGTTATTTGAAGCGAGCCAGGACGGCTCGTCTGAATCCGTCTGATCTGTCCGCGCAGCGCTCGCCTGAGCCCCGCGAGCGCGAACGGACACTGAGGATCAGCGATTTGACGCATTGAATCTGCGTCGTAGGGAAGGTAAAGCAGCATGGTACAGGTGAGAGCACACCAGCCGATCAACACCGACGGCAGTATCAATCTCGAGGCCTGGCTCGATCACGCGGTCAGTGTCGATCTGGCACTGGATCGCGAGGCCTTGAAAGAAGCCTGCGAGTTCGCTCGCGAGGCCGAACAGCAGTCCAATGCGAAGAAGAATCTGTGGGCCGAAGGCTCCGGCAGTTTCAGCACGGGCCTTGAGATCGCCGAGATCCTCGCCGACCTCAAGCTCGATCAGGATTCACTGGTCGCCGCCGTGTTGTATCGCGGCGTGCGCGAAGGCCAGATCGAGCTGGCGGCCATCGGCCAGCGCTTCGGTCCGGTGGTGGCCAAGCTGATCGACGGCGTGCAGCGCATGGCGGCCATCAGCACCAGTCTCAGCCCACGGCAATCGATGGTCATGGGCACGCAAGGGCAGGTCGAAAACCTGCGCAAGATGCTCGTGGCGATGGTCGATGACGTGCGCGTTGCGCTGATCAAACTGGCCGAACGCACCTGCGCCATCCGTGCGGTGAAAACCGCCGACGATGAAAAGCGCAACCGCGTCGCTCGCGAAGTCTTCGACATCTATGCGCCGCTGGCCCATCGCCTCGGCATCGGTCACATCAAATGGGAACTGGAGGACTTGTCCTTCCGTTATCTCGAACCCGATCAATACAAGCAGATCGCCAAGTTGCTCCACGAGCGGCGGCTGGATCGCGAACGCTTCATCAGCGACGTGATGACCCAGCTCAAGGACGAACTGCAGGCCACCGGCGTCGACGCCGACATCAGCGGCCGGGCCAAACACATCTACTCGATCTGGCGCAAAATGCAGCGCAAGGGTCTGGAATTCAGCCAGATCTATGACGTTCGCGCGGTGCGCGTGCTGGTGCCGGAAATGCGCGACTGCTACACCGCGCTCGGCATCGTCCACACCCTGTGGCGGCACATCCCGAAAGAATTCGACGACTACATCGCCAACCCGAAAGAGAACGGCTACCGCTCGCTTCACACGGCGGTGATCGGTCCGGAAGGCAAGGTCCTCGAGGTGCAGATCCGCACCCATTCCATGCACGAAGAAGCCGAACTCGGCGTCTGCGCGCACTGGCGCTATAAGGGCACCGACGTCAAATCCGGCTCGAACCATTACGAAGAGAAAATTTCCTGGCTGCGTCAGGTCCTCGAATGGCATGAAGAGCTGGGTGATATCGGCGGTCTGGCCGAACAGTTGCGCGTCGATATCGAGCCTGATCGGGTTTACATCTTCACTCCCGACGGTCACGCCATCGACTTGCCGAAAGGCGCGACGCCGCTGGATTTCGCCTATCGGGTGCACACCGAAATCGGCCACAACTGCCGGGGCGCGAAGATCAACGGCCGCATCGTGCCGTTGAACTACAGCCTGCAGACCGGCGAGCAGGTCGAGATCATCACCAGCAAGCACGGCACGCCGAGCCGCGACTGGCTGAACCCGAACCTCGGTTACGTCACCACCTCGCGGGCGCGGGCGAAGATCGTTCACTGGTTCAAGTTGCAGGCTCGCGATCAGAACGTTGCGGCCGGTAAAACCCTGATCGAGCGCGAACTCAATCGCCTCGGCCTGCCGGCGGTGGACTTCGACAAGCTGGCCGAAAAGGCCAACATGAAAACCGCCGAAGACATGTTCGCCGCCCTCGGTGCCGGTGACCTGCGTCAGGCGCATCTGGTCAACCTTGCGCAGCAATTGGTCGAACCGGAGCGCGGCAACGAACAGTTGGAGCTGATCCCGCGCAAGGCTACCGGTTACAAACCGGGCAAGCGCGGCGATATCCAGATCCAGGGCGTCGGCAACCTGATGACGCAGATGGCCGGCTGCTGCCAGCCGCTGCCGGGCGATGCGATTGTCGGTTACATCACTCAGGGCCGTGGCGTGAGCATTCACCGTCAGGACTGCGCCTCGGTGCTGCAACTGGGCGGGCGCGAGCCGGAGCGGATCATTCAGGTCAGTTGGGGGCCGGTGCCCGTGCTCACCTATCCGGTGGACATCATCATCCGCGCCTACGACCGTTCCGGGCTGCTGCGTGACGTCTCGCAGGTGCTGCTCAACGAGCGCATCAACGTGCTGGCGGTCAACACCCGCTCGAACAAGGAAGACAACACCGCGCTGATGTCGCTGACCATCGAGATCCCCGGTCTGGATGCGCTGGGGCGGCTGCTGGGGCGGATTTCGCAACTGCCGAACATCATCGAAACGCGGCGTAACCGTACTCCGTGATGCAATTGATTGTTCCCTGTGGGAGCGAGCCTGCTCGCGAAGAGGGCGTGTCAGTCGACATCTTTGTTGCAGACACAGCGCCTTCGCGAGCAGGCTCGCTCCCACAATGGTTTTGTGGTGAGACAGAAAAATGATGTACAGCCTCGAAGACCTGCTCCACCTGATGTCCCGTCTGCGCGATCCGCAGTTCGGTTGCCCGTGGGACATCAAGCAAACCTACGCGACGATCGTCCCGCACACCCTCGAAGAAGCCTATGAAGTGGCGGATGCCATCGAGCGTGGCGATCTCGACCATTTGCAGGGCGAGTTGGGCGATCTGTTGTTTCAGGTGGTGTATTACAGCCAGTTGGCCAAGGAAGAGGGGCGGTTCGAATTTGCCGGGGTGATCGACAGCATCACGCGCAAACTGATCCGCCGTCATCCGCATGTGTTCCCAACGGGCGATCTGTACGCGCCGCTCGACGTGCCGCGCTTGAGCGAAGAACAGGTCAAGCAGCGCTGGGAAGAGATCAAGGCCGAAGAGCGCGCCGAGAATGCCTCGGCGCCCGAGCAGTTGTCCTTGCTCGACGACGTGCCGGCCACGTTGCCGGCACTGTCGCGCTCAGCCAAGTTGCAAAAACGCGCCGGGCAGGTCGGTTTCGACTGGCCGGACGCTTTGCCGGTGCTCGACAAGGTACGCGAAGAGCTCGATGAAGTGCTCGAAGCCATGTCGGAAAACGATCCGGTAGCGGTGGCCGACGAGATCGGCGATCTGCTGTTTTCCGTGGTCAATCTGGCCCGGCATCTGAAGGTCGATCCGGAAACCGCCCTGCGCGGCGCCAATGGCAAGTTTGAAAGACGTTTCCGTTTTATCGAACAGGCATTGCGCGACACCCACCGTCCCATGGAAGATTGCACCCTCGAAGAGTTGGACGCCCTGTGGGGCGAAGCCAAACGCCAGGAAAAGAATGAGCCCAGCTGCGGCTGAGCCGTTGCCCAAGTGAGTAAGCATTGATGAGCCTTTCCCTTCGCGACCAGTTGCTCAAAGCAGGCCTGGTCAACCAAAAGCAGGCCAAGCAGGTCAGCAAAGACAAGCAGAAGCAACAGCGCCTGGCCCACAAAGGCCAGGCCGAGCTGGACGATTCGCAGCAGCGCGCCGCCCAGGAAGCCATGGCCGAGAAGGTCAAGCGCGACCAGGAGCTGAACCGTCAGCAGCAGGAGAAGGCCGAGGCCAAGGCCCGCGCCGCGCAGGTCAAGCAGTTGATCGAAGTCTCGCGTCTGCCCAAGCTGACCACCGAGGACTACTACAACTTCGTCGACGACAAGAAGGTCAAGCGCATCTCGGTCAACACGCTGATGCGCAACAAGCTCAGTAGCGGTTCGCTGGCGATCGTGCATCACAACGGCGGCTATGAAGTGATTCCCCGTGAAGCGGCGCTGAAGATCCAGGAGCGCGACCCGCAGCGCATCGTTCAGCTCAACGTGCAGACCGAAGAGGTCAACGCTGAGGACGATCCGTACGCGGCGTACCAGATCCCTGACGATCTGATGTGGTAAATCCACGGCTGTAACAACGACGAACCCCGCTCATGGCGGGGTTTGTCGTTTTCAAATGCTGTGTTGTTTCAGGCGGACTTCAGTTCTCGTTGCTGTTCCTGCACTTCCAGTTCGGCCTTGTAGTTATGGGCATCTATTTCGTTGTGGAACATGCCGACCAGCAAGTCTTGTTGATGCACATCCCAGATACGGATACCGGCGGCCAGGCCTTCGTGGGACATGTGTGAATCGTCGCGTTCAGTTACTTTTACAGTCATCTGCTAGCTCCAAATCTCAAGTTACTGCACCAAGGCGTGTGCAGGACTCTGTTATAGGATTTGTTAGTCAGCTAAGTAAACCGCCAATTGGCGCAAGGTGTTGTTGCGGATTTCGCAACAAAGCTGGAGGCCGCGTAAACCGCGACATTCGGTCGCAGGGGGGTAAGTTTCATGACAGAAGTTTCATCTCCAGAACGCTCTGGATCCCTGTCTTTGATCGTTCCCACGCTCCGCGTGGGAATGCCTCTGGGGACGCTCCGCGTCCAGTGACGCGGAGCGTCACGGGCTGCATTCCCACGCAGAGCGTGGGAACGATCAATATCGCATTCGCGAGCAGGCTCGCTCCCACAGGGTTTTGCGGTGTACCTGCTATTTTCTGCAGGCCAAAAAAAAAGCCCCGAACCAGTCGGGGCGTTTTCATGTGCGGCTCAGCGGTGGGGAATTACTTGCCTTCCCAGCGCTTCAGCACCAGCGTGGCGTTGGTGCCGCCAAAGCCGAAGCTGTTGCTCATCACGGTGTTGATGGTGGCGTTCTCGCGGGTCTTGGTCAGCACCGGCAGATCGGCCACTTCCGGGTCGAGCTCGTCGATGTTGGCGGAGCCGGCAATGAAGTTGCCTTCCATCATCAGCATGCAGTAGATCGCTTCGTGCACGCCGGCGGCGCCCAGGGAGTGACCGGACAGGCTCTTGGTCGAGCTGATCGCTGGAGCCTTGTCGCCGAACACTTCACGCACACCTTTCATTTCCGCAACGTCGCCGACCGGAGTCGAAGTGCCGTGGGTGTTCAGGTAGTCGATCGGGGTGTCGACGGTGGACAGCGCCTGCTGCATGCAGCGGATCGCGCCTTCGCCGCTCGGGGCAACCATGTCGTAGCCATCGGACGTTGCGCCGTAGCCAACGATCTCGGCGTAGATCTTCGCGCCACGGGCCAGAGCGTGTTCCAGCTCTTCGACGACAACCATGCCGCCGCCGCCAGCGATGACGAAACCGTCGCGGTCCTTGTCGTACGCGCGGGAAGCTTGTTCCGGCGTGTCGTTGCGTTTGCTGGACAGAGCGCCCATCGCGTCGAACAGGAACGACTGGCTCCAGTGCTCTTCTTCACCGCCACCGGCGAAGACGATGTCCTGCTTGCCCATCTGGATCTGTTCCATGGCAGTACCGATGCAGTGAGCACTGGTGGCGCAGGCAGAAGCGATGGAGTAGTTCAGGCCCTTGATCTTGAACGGCGTGGCCAGGCAAGCGGAAACGGTGCTGCTCATGGTCCGCGTGACACGGTACGGGCCGACGCGCTTCACGCCTTTCTCGCGGAGGATGTCCAGCGCTTCCATCTGGTTCAGCGTGGAAGCACCGCCGGAGCCGGCGATCAGGCCGGTACGCGGGTTGGACACCTGCTCTTCGGTCAGGCCGGAGTCAGTGATGGCGTCTTTCATGGCCAGGTAGGCGTAAGCCGCTGCATGGCCGACGAAGCGATAGATCTTGCGATCGATCAGCTCTTCAAGGTTGAGGTCGATGGAGCCGGAAACCTGGCTACGCAGACCCATTTCAGCATATTCCGGGTTGAACCGGATGCCAGGGCGGCTTGCACGCAGGTTAGCGGAGACGGTCTCTTTGTCATTGCCCAGGCACGAAACGATGCCCAGACCAGTGATAACGACGCGGCGCATGCGAATAACCCTTAGAAGTTGTCAGTGGAGGTGAACACGCCGACGCGCAGGCCTTCGGCGGTGTAGATTTCGCGTCCGTCGACACTGACCGAACCATCGGCGATGGCCATGTTCAGCTTGCCCTTGAGGACGCGTTTGATATGAATGTTGTAAGTGACTTTCTTCGCGGTCGGCAGCACCTGACCGAAGAATTTCACCTCGCCCGAACCCAGCGCACGGCCGCGGCCCGGCAGGCCTTGCCAGCCCAGGAAGAAACCGACCAGTTGCCACATGGCATCCAGACCCAGGCAGCCCGGCATCACCGGATCGCCTTCGAAATGGCAGGCGAAGAACCACAGGTCAGGGTTGATATCCAGCTCGGCGACCAATTCACCTTTGCCGTACTTGCCGCCTTCTTCGCTGATATGGGTGATGCGATCCACCATCAGCATGTTCGGGGCGGGCAGTTGCGCGTTACCTGGGCCGAACAGCTCACCGCGACTGCAGCGCAGCAGGTCTTCCCGAGTAAAGGCGTTTTGTTTGGTCATGCGAGCTCCTCAATAATCCCATGCGGCAGGTGGGGCAGATCTTCCCGACCGTTCAAGGCGTTCATGCCTCGAACCGGCAGCCTACTCATAGACTATTGCGTTGTGGTGAAAGTCACAGCACCAAGGACATGAATGTACACTTGTGCACTGAAATTTTTAATCAAGCCCCTTTTGGGGCTCGTTCGGGTGCCTAAGACTGCCGCACTTTCGCTTTTCACGCCAGTCGCAGATGGTCGAAAGGCCCACACTACGACACCCAGCGCTGCAAAATCTGCTGCAGGTCATTGCGTTTGAACGGCTTGGCCAGGTAATCGTTCATCCCCGCCGCCAGACAGGTTTCGCGATCGCCCTGCAAGGCGTTGGCGGTCAGCGCGATGATCGGCACATCGCGGCGTCCGGGCAGGTCGCGGATCTGCCGCGTGGCCTCGTAGCCGTCGATGATCGGCAGCCGGCAATCCATCAGAATCACTTCGAATTCGCCACCCTCGGCACTGCGCACCGCTTGCGCGCCATCGGTCGCCACGCTGACGGCAAAGCCGAGGCTGCGCAGCATCGCTTCGATCACGGTCTGGTTGACCGGGTTGTCTTCGACCAGCAACACATGGCGTCCTTCACCCTGACCACTACCGTTCAGGGTGCGCGGCGCGGCCAGCGCGGGCATTGCCTGCTTATAGAGCGCCAATGGAATTTCCAGAGTGAATACCGAACCGCGTCCTTCCTCACTCTGCGCGCGCAACGTACCGCCCATGCGTTCGGCCAGGGTCCGTGCGATCGGCAGACCAAGCCCGGTGCCACCGTAACGACGGGAGATCGAACTGTCGGCCTGCTGGAAGGCATTGAACATCAGCTCCAGACTCTCAGAAGAAATGCCGATGCCGCTGTCGCGCACCGAGCAGGTGAACCAGAGCAGTTCATGATCCAGCGATTGCCACTGCGCTTCGATGCTGACCCGGCCCTGCTCGGTGAACTTCAAGGCGTTGCCGACCAGATTGACCAGAATCTGCCGGATCCGCGTCGGATCGCCCTGCACCTGCAAGCCGCGCATGTCGTCGGGAATGCGCAGATTCAGTGCCAGGCCTCGCTGCACCGCGCTGTGCTGGAACGACTGCGCGCAGGCGCCGATCAGCTCGGCGAGGTTGAACGGGATGTGCTCAAGCTCCAGCTCCGAACGTTCGATTCGCGAGAAGTCGAGAATGTCGTTGATGACCTTGAGCAAATGCTCGGTCGACTCCGAAGCAAGCGCGGCGTATTCGACCTGCTCCTCGGTCATCTCGGTGGTTTCAAGCAACTGCAACATGCCCAGCACGCCGTTCATGGGCGTGCGCAGTTCATGGCTCATCATCGCCAGAAAATCCGATTTGGCGTTGTTGGCCTTTTCCGCCTCTTCGCGGGTCTGGATCAGCTGCGCCATCGCCTGCTGCTGCTCGCGGCTGGCCTGTTCCAGCGCCTGAGCAAGGTTATTGATGTGCTGCGACAGCGCACCCAATTCAGTGTCATCGACAATCGGCAACGGGGTTTTGTAATCGCCTTCCTGAATCGCCTTGACCGCATCGCCGATGTCGCGGATCGGCTGCGACAGACTGCCGGCCAGACGACGGGCGACGACGAAGGTGAAGAGCAGGGCGAACAGCGCGAGAATCCCGGCCTTGAACAGGATCTCCTGCTGGCGCTGACTGAACGCATCGTTGGACAGGCCGACGATCACTCGCCCGAGATAATCCTCGCCGGCGGCGCTGTTGCTGACTTTGCCGTCCTGGAAAAAATCATTGTGCAAGGCGATCCGCTGCAAACGCACCGGCGCCTGGAACACTTCGACCTGATGCGGGCGGCTGTGGCTATCGGCCGGTTGTTCGACATACACCAGAATCCGGTTGGCGCTGTCCTGCACTTCGAGAAAACGCACGTTGGGCGTGGCGAGCGTCGCCTTGAGCAGGCTTTCCAGCACTTCGTTGTTGCCGGAGATCACCCCGTATTCGGTGGCCGGGGCGAGTTGGTTGGCGATCAACTGGCCGGTGTGGTTCAGCTCCTGACGCAAGTCCTGGATGCGCACGAAGGTAAAGAAGCTGATCAACAGTAACGTCAGCAACAGCGCCGGCCCGAGGCTGATCAGCTGCGTGCGGGTGTTGATGTCCCAACGGCGACGAAAACTCATGGGCGGCGCTCTCCTTCGGCCAAGGCACTGGCGACAGATGCTTCATTCAGCGGTTCGATGCCTAAGGAACGAGCCACCTGCGCATTACTTGAGACTTTGAAACGAGCGGGGTAAAGCGCTCGCGGCCAGGCGCTGGTCGGCTGATCGAGCAGATGGTCGAGAATCGCCAGCCAGTCGCTCTGGTCGCTGTAGGTACTGGCGAGGCTGCCCGCGCGAACGAATGCAATGTTGGGGCCGATCAGCGCAACCTGACGCGAGTAGCTGCTGAGCAGGAGGTTTTTCGCCGTTTGCGAGTTGTACAGATCGGGATCGTCGAGGCCGAGCAAAACGTCGCTGCTTTTCAGCACCGCTTGCAGCGGACGGCTGTCATGAATGTTGTCCCAGCGCTGGCTGACAATCTCCAGATTCAATGGCCGCGCAGCCACGCGCAGTTCGTCGAGAAGAAACTCGCCGTGTTCATCGAACAGCACGCCGACCCGCCGCGCCTGCGGCAAGATCCGCCGGATCAGTTGCAATTGCCGGCTCAGCGGTGGGTCGCTCCAGAGCAGACTCAGGCGCGCCGGTTGGGCATCGGCGAAACGCTGGCGCGCCTGCAAGCGGCTGATGCGCAACACCAGCGTCGATGGGCCTTGTGAGTCTTGCAGGCGCCAGTCGAGGCTGGGCAGGTCGAGCAGAATCAAGCGCAGACTGGCCGGTAATTGGCCCGGTGCCGGCAAACTGGCCAGCGGCTGGAACCGCACATTGTCGGTCGGGCGCAGTTCACTCAGCGCTTGCACGAAGGCCTGCACGCCGGGGCTTTCCTCGGCGCCGGTCAACAGAATATCCGCCGCTTGCACCGCGACGCCGTGCAGCCACGCGGTCATGAACAGGCAGAGCCCGGCCAGCCAGTGGCCCAGGGTGGGCGTCTTCCGTGACGGGCCGGTGCGCATCCTAGAACTCCAGCTCGGCACTGAAATACATCACCCGGCGTTCATCGTAATTATTGTCGACGAAAGTATTCGGCTGATGGTCGAGGCGCTGTTGCAGCACGCCGGCCAATTGCAGCTGAGCTTGGCCAATGGCGATGCGTTTGGCGATGCGCGTGTCGACGCGTTCGAAGCGATAGCCGTTGAGCGCGTTGTCACCGTAATAAAAGAGGGCGCTGTTCCAGCCATGGCCCCAGTTGCGCAGCCAACCGGCGGAACCACTGTTGCGCGAGGTGAACTGTTGGTCCAGCGGATTGCTCGCCTCGGCGTCGACGAAGGCGTAGGTCAAACGCAAGCGGTCGGCGCTGCTGAGGCGCCAGTCGAGTTGCGTTTCGGTGCCACGAAAGCGCGAGCTGTTAGCGTTGCTGGCGATGTACTGGTTGTTGCGCAGCGGCTCGCTGATCATCCCGGTGATTTCGTCGTAGAACAGCTTCACGTCCACGGCCAGCCCCAGTTCGGCGAAGTAGCCGTTGTAGCCCAATTCCCGCGAGCGCATGTGTTCCTGATCGAGATCACCGGGGCCACGGGTCTTGACGAAATAGCGCGCCGACGACTGGCCGTAGGCCGAGGGTCGCAGGTTGCTGACCTGATAGCTCCAGTTGACGTTGTTCTCGAACATGTCCGGCGAACGGATCGCCTCCGAGTACACCGCGCGCAGGCCATGACGCGGGTTGATCAGGTAGTTGACCGCGAAGCGCGGGGTCAGCGAACTGCCGATCAGTTGTGTGTCTTCGAACATCGCACCGCCCTGCACCAGCCAGTGCTCGGTAGCGCGCCATTCCAGTTGGCCGAAGGCGCGCCAGGTGGTGTCGTCGAGGGTGCCGTTGAAGTAGGTTTCGGAATCGGCGCGGTCGTAGCGGTAATTCAGGCCGCTGACCAGTCGCAGGCTGTCGGACAGGCTGAGGGTGTCCTGCAGCTCGAGGTCGTAGCGCGATTCGCGGGCGCTCTGGTCGATATCGCCGCACAAGGTCTGGCTGGCACCGTTGCGCCATTGCTCGAGCACTTGATTGGCCAGCGCCATTTCCTGCGGCGTGCCGGGTGCCGCGCCGGGGCCGGTGAACTGGTTGATGTTGCGCGCCAGCCGTTCGGTGTAATTCGGGTTGAGCTGCCACAACTGCGCCAGCTCGGGGCTGAACGACACCTCGGCATCGCAGGCGCGCCAGACTTGCTGGCGATCCCAGTGCTGCGCCGAACCTTGCACATAAAGGCTGTGTTCGGGGTTGATATCGAGGTTCCAGCGCACCGAACCGGCGTAATCCTTGGCCACCACGTCGGAATTGTTCCCGGCGTCGGTAATCCCCGAGAACACCGGGCGATAGGTATAAGGTCGCTGATTGCTACCGTCCTTGGCGTTGAGCTGCCAGTCGAGTCTTTGCCCTTCATTGAGGTCGTGGCTGACCGCCAGGCTCAGACGATTCAAGCGTCGACTGTCGCGATAATCGGCGCCGTTGCGGTCGCTGTCGAAACCGTCGTCTTCCTGGCCGGACAGCGACAGGCGCAGATCACCGCCGTCCCAACCGGTGCCCTGACTGGCATAAAAGTCGTTGATGCCACGCTGGCCGTGTGTGATCTTCAAACGCGTGCCATGGCTATCGGCCGGGTGGCGGGTGATGATGTTGATCACCGCCATCAGCGCGTTGGCGCCGTAGCTGACCGTGTTCGGGCCGCGAAATACCTCGATCCGGTCGATGTCTTCCATCGCTACCGGGATATCGCTCCAGTCCACCGTCGCCAAGCCGGCGCGGTACACCGAGCGGCCATCGATCAACACTTGCATGCGCCGTGCTTCGCTGGCGTTGGTGCCGTGGTAATTCACCGCCGGCTGATTGCCGTTGATGCTGCCAACCATCATCCCCGGCACCAGTCGCAGTAGCTCGCTGATGTCGCGGGCACCGCTGGCGCTGATCAGTTCGCTGTCGAGAACGGTCATGCTCCCCGGTACTTCGGCCGGGGTCTGCTTCAGCCGCGTGGCGGTAAGCACCTGCGGCAGCGTCTGGCTGTCGACGAACAGATCGTCCGCCAGCACCAGCGGGCTGAACAGCAGCGCCAGGAGCAGCGGCGAGCGCGGGGGAGGAGGGCCAGAAAACACGACACAGCCTGCAGAGAGAAGAATTGGCGCGCATGTTAACCGAGGGCGGCGACTTTTCCAGTGACGTTGCAGGCATTTTCCTAGGTTTTATTGGTCTTCTTCCTACAAATGTCGGTAATTGTTGCTGGGGCTGGCCGCCACCGGGTCGCCCCGTATAATGCCCGGCATCGCCACTGGTATGGATTAACGGATTGCATATGACTGAACAGCGCCCGATTGCGGTCCTGGGAGGCGGAAGTTTTGGTACCGCCGTGGCCAATCTGCTGGCCGAGAACGGCCATCAAGTCCTTCAGTGGATGCGTGACCCCGAGCAGGCCGAGGCCATCCGGGTCAATCGCGAAAACCCGCGTTATCTCAAAGGCATCAAGATTCTCCCGGGCGTGACTGCCGTCACCGACCTGCAAGCCACCCTCGACGCCTGCGATCTGTGCTTCGTCGCGCTGCCGTCCAGCGCCTTGCGCACGGTACTCGCTGCCCATGCCGAGCGTTTGAGCGGCAAGATGCTGGTCAGCCTGACCAAAGGCATCGAAGCGCAGACCTTCAAGCTGATGAGCCAGATTCTCGAAGAGATCGCCCCGCAGGCGCGCATCGGCGTGTTGTCCGGTCCGAACCTGGCGCGGGAAATCGCCGAGCACGCACTGACCGCCACGGTGGTCGCCAGTGAAGACGAAGAACTGTGCAAAGCGGTGCAAGCCGCCCTGCACGGGCGCACCTTCCGCGTCTACGCCAGCGCCGACCGTTTCGGTGTCGAGCTGGGCGGGGCGTTGAAAAACGTTTACGCGATCATCGCCGGCATGGCGGTGGCATTGGAAATGGGCGAGAACACCAAGAGCATGCTGATCACTCGCGCCTTGGCCGAGATGACCCGCTTTGCGGTGAATCAGGGCGCCAACCCGATGACCTTCCTTGGTCTGGCCGGGGTTGGCGATCTGATCGTCACCTGTTCATCGCCCAAAAGCCGCAACTACCAGGTGGGCTTCGCCCTCGGTCAGGGCTTGAGCCTCGACGAAGCGGTGTCGCGTCTTGGCGAGGTCGCCGAAGGGGTCAACACCCTCAAAGTGCTCAAGGCCAAGTCCCAGGAAGTCGGCGTGTACATGCCGCTGGTCGCCGGGCTGCACGCGATCCTGTTCGAGGGACGCACGCTGGAGCAGGTGATCGGTCTACTGATGCGTGCCGAGCCGAAAACCGACGTCGACTTTATTTCCACCAGCGGTTTCAACTGATTCAGCTGTTACACGGACAGGAAGCAACCCATGAACGATTCGAAAAGCGAAACCCAGTACGAATCCATCCTCCTGCGGGTGTTGTGGATGATCGTTTATCTGCTGGTCTGGCAAGTCGCGCAGTTCATCCTCGGCGCGGTGGTCTTGGTGCAACTGATCTACCGCCTGATCTACGGCGCACCGAGCGCCAGCCTGATGAATTTCGGCGACAGCCTCAGCCAGTTCCTCGCGCAGATCGGCCGCTTCGGCACGTTCCACAGTGACCAGAAGCCCTGGCCGTTCGCCGACTGGCCAGCGCCGCGCACCCCGGAAGGGGAAGCGCCGCACACCGTCGCCCCGGCCGCGCATCCGGTGCGCGATGAGGAGCCCAAGCTATGAAACTGTGGGTATTGCGTCATGGTGAGGCGGTGCCTCACGGCTCGAAAATCGATTCCGAGCGCGAGCTGACCGAGCATGGTCATAAAGAAGTCCTGCGCAGCGCGGGGCATCTGATCGGGCAGCCGCTGACGGCGATCTATGCCAGCCCTTATCTGCGCGCGCAGCAGACCGCGCAAATCGTGCGCGAGGCGCTGGGGTTCGAGCCGGAGATCCGTACGGTCGAGTGGCTGACGCCGGAGAGCGATCCGGACAAGGTGGCCGAGCAATTGGTGTCGGTGAGCAATGTGCTGCTGGTCAGCCACAACCCGTTGGTGGGCAATCTGCTCAGCTATCTGCAACACGGCGCCGGGCATCCGTCGGAGAAGGTCAGTACAGCGGGGCTGGCGGAGCTTGAGCACAGCGAGCTGCTGATTGGCTCGATGAAGCTCAACAGTCTCAAGCACCCTTAACGCCATATCCCTGTGGGAGCGAGCCTGCTCGCGAAGGCGGCGTGTCATTCACCCTTTTTGGGGCTGACATACTGCATTCGCGAGCAGGCTCGCTCCCACATTGATTTCTGCCAATCCGTGAAATTATTTGTTTGAAAATTCCAACCAAGCACTTGCTTGGTTGACTACGCTTGCTCCAGACCAAAAAAACAGGAGCGAGTCGCATGTCTGCCGCCTTCCGTTTGCCGCTGGACGTGTTCTACGAACGGGAAGCCCGGCACCCGCGCCAGCGCTTTCTGGTGCAGCCCATCGGCGGCGGTCAGGTCGAGACGCTGACGTGGGCCGATGTCGGCCATCAGGCCCGCTGCGCCGCGCACTGGCTACGCGCGCGGGAGTTGCCGCCCGGCAGCCATATCGCCCTGATCTCAAAAAATTGCGCGCACTGGATCATCGCCGACCTGGCGATCTGGATGGCCGGACATGTGTCGGTGCCGCTGTACCCCAATCTCACCGCTGAATCCGTTGCGCAAGTGCTGACTCACTCGGAAAGTGCGCTGGCGTTCATCGGCAAACTGGATGACTGGGCGGGCATGTCGCAGGGCGTGCCGGCGGGCCTGCCGACCATCAGCCTGCCACTGCATCCGCCAGGCGAGTTCGATTACAGCTGGGCGGACCTGCAGAGCTGTTCGCCAATCCAGGACGATCCACGTCCCGCCGCCGAGCAATTGGCGACTATCATCTACACCTCCGGCACCACAGGCCTGCCCAAAGGCGTGATGCACAGTTTCGCCAATCTCGGTTTCGCCACCAGTCGCGGCACGCAGCTGTTCGGGCTCAACGAGAACGATCGGCTGCTGTCGTATCTGCCGCTGTGCCACGTTGCCGAGCGCATGTTTGTCGAGTTGGCTTCGATCTATACCGGGCAGACCGTGTTCTTCGCCGAAAGCCTCGAGACTTTCATCACCGATCTGCAGCGCGCGCGGCCTACGGCAATGTTCGGCGTGCCGCGTATCTGGACCAAATTCCAGATGGGTGTGTACAGCAAGATCCCAGCGCAGCGTCTGGACTTCCTCCTCGGGTTGCCCTTCATCGGCAAGCGGGTCGGGCACAAAGTGCTCGCCGGGCTCGGCCTGGATGCCTTGCGCGTAGCGTTGTCCGGTGCCGCGCCGGTGCCGCAGACCTTGCTCGCCTGGTATCAGAAACTTGGCCTCGATGTGCTGGAGGTGTACGGCATGACCGAGGGCTGCGGTTATTCGCATATCTGCCTGCCGGGGCGATACAAGCAGGGCTGGATTGGCCAGCCGTGCCCGGAAGTCGAGGTGCGCATCGATGAGTCCGGGGAAGTGCAGGTGCGCAGCCAGGCCAACATGCTCGGCTATTTCAAGGAACCGCAGAAAACTGCCGAGACGCTCACCGCAGACGGCTTTCTGCGCACCGGCGACAAGGGCGAGCAGGACAGCGAAGGGCGTCTGCGCCTGACCGGCCGGCTCAAGGAAATCTTCAAGACCAGCAAGGGCAAATACGTCGCGCCGGCGCCGATCGAAAACCGCCTGGCGGTGCATTCACGCATCGAACAAGTGTGCGTGGTCGGCGATGGCCTTAGTGCACCGCTGGGGTTGTGCGTGCTGTCCACCGTCAATCAGCAAGAGCCTCGTGCCAGTCTGCACGCGAGCCTGGAAAAGCTGCTGGAAGAGGTCAACGCCGCCCTCGACAAGCACGAACGCCTGCACCGGCTGGTGGTGGTGAAGGACTACTGGGCGGTGGATAACGGCTTCCTCACGCCGACCCTGAAAATCAAACGCAACGTCATCGAAGACCGCTACGGCGCACGCTTCGAAGAATGGAGCGCGCGCAGCGAGGCGGTGCTGTGGCAGGATTGAGCATCGACTACAACAACAAAGGAAGTCTGCGATGAGCTTGTGGCGTACTACTCCCGACATCGAACAGTTGAACGCAATCCAGAAGAACACCATCGGCGAAGTGCTGGATATTCGCTTCGAAGCCTTCGACGAACAGTCGCTGACCGCGAGCATGGTCATCGACCATCGCACCCACCAGCCTTACGGTCTGCTGCATGGCGGCGCATCGGTGGTGCTGGCGGAAACCGTGGGTTCGATGGCCAGTTATCTGTGCATCGATGCCAGCAAGTTCTATTGCGTCGGCCTGGAGATCAACGCCAACCATTTGCGCGGCTTGCGCAGTGGGCGGGTGACGGCGGTGGCCACGCCGATTCATATCGGCCGCACCACGCATGTCTGGGACATCCGTTTGACCAGCGACGAAGGCAAGGCCAGTTGCGTGTCGCGCCTGACCATGGCGGTGGTGCCGCTGGGGGAGCAGCCGCCGCTGCGCTGATGGTAGCGGTCGGACGGTGGCATCACCTCACTTAAAAGTTGAGTTGTGCTCGGGAGTATCGTCGCTGGCCCGGACTGGTCTCGCTAACGACGTAGTATTGGTCGACATCGGTCGGTGGGCTTTCGCGAACGATGCCGGCGCCGACCTCGTTTTTTTCAAGGTCCCAGAAGGTTGTGCCCAGCTCTGCGCTCAGGCCGGGCTTGGCGATCGTGACGAAGGTCGAGCGTATGTCCCCGACTGCGCTCACGACCGCACGGCTAACCGCCGTTCGGGTATGTACGTCCAGCGCGTCGTAGCCAGGGATCTGTGACACGGCCAGATTGGCGATCTGCCCCAGAGATAAAAAGAAATGACGGCTGCTGTAGCCGACCACCGCGTTCTCCTGATTGAAGCTCGGTTCACTGTCGCTCGAAGGCCTGGCTGGTGTTCCCCGCGCCCCTCTTACCGCTGAGGCAGCGGCAGCACTGGCAGCCGTGACTGCCGAGACGGAAAGAACCGACTGCAACACATTACCGGTTGCGTCGTTGCCAAACAGCACTGAGCCACCGAATCCGGTGGCGCCTGCTGCCAATCCTGCCCCAACCACGCTGGCCGCTCCCGTGAGCGGATCGACACGGCCCACAGCCGGGTTGCTCGGACCGGCATTGGCGAGATACTGCGCCGATATCTCACGAAACAGCGTACCGAAGGCGCTGCCGATCTGGCCCGCCGCTGCGGGATTGCCGCGTGGATCGAGCATGCCGAGCAGTGAAGGCGCGGCGCCCAAGGCTGCACCTATTACGGCACCACCGATTTTTGCAGCCAGAGGTCCCCAATCGGCCGGGGAACTGATGTGCATGGAACTTTGCGCCCAGTTGGCACCGGCATAGCCACTTATGCCACCCGTTACGGCGCCCGCCAACGCACCTCCAATGCCCACCGCAACGTTGGCCGGAGGCAGGACACCGACGAAGGCCGCTTGCGCGGCGGCGGCAAAAGCTGCGCTAACAAACTCGCGCGTGGCTGTCGCGCCCGCTGCCTTGGTGGTGTCCCATCCAGTCAGTCCCTGGCGGTCGACAAACCTGACGGGATTGCCGCGCACCATCAAGTACTGATTCATACCATCGGTGATACCCACCGGATCCGGGCTGATCCAGCGCATCAACCAAGGCGCATAGAAGCGTTGGCCATAGTAGTAAAGGCCGGTGGCATCGAGCTCCTGGCCTGCGTAGCGACGGGTCTTGTAGCGGGCCTGTACCTGATCCGGGCCTGCCCACCACGAGGTGCCGCCATAGGGGAAATAGTTCTCCTCGCAGATGGTGTTGCCCTGATCGTCGAGGACCAGCATGTTCGAGCCAAGATGGTTGCTGAACTGGTAGCGATATTGATCGGCAACCTTGTCTTTCTTGTCCCAGTGCAGGATTTCAACAGCACAACGTCCGGCCTGTACGGAAATGACGTGCAAGGTTTCATCGGCCCGATGGCGTACTTCCAGCCCTGGCAGGTAGCGCGTTTCATGCGATTGCGCGAGTGCTGGCGATTGGATGAGGCGTATTTTGCGCTGGCGCTGGCCCGCACCGTCATACACATAGCGTTCGCAGTCGTTTGTAGCGTCCTTGCGCATGACCTGATCGACCTGAAGCAATCGTCCGCCAGCACTCCAGCGCAAAGGCTGGCCGGGCTGGAGCATTTTCCGGTTGCCGTTGCTATCGAACCCGGCGGAAATCTCCAGCTCGTCGGGCAACGTGCCGCTGACAGTCTGTTCCAGGCCACGATTGCTGTATCTGGAAATCGCCGTGCGCTGCGTCCAGCTCTTGCTTGCGGCGCTGTGAACCAGGGCGATGAGGTTGCCGGCTGCATCATAGGTGTAGGCCTGGCGGTAGTTTTCGAGCTGCGCCGAATCTGGTGGAGAGCTGAAGACCGGCTCCTGGGGCCCATTGACCGTGCTGCTTCGTTGCCAACCCGTGGCACCAATCAATTGGTAGAGGCTGTCATAGATAAACGAGGAAACAGGATTGATGGTCTGGTTGCGAAAAAACCGCGTGGGCTGCGCCATGTCCTCGACACTGAGGATGTTGCCGACCGGATCGTAGCAATAGACCAGATGTTGCAGGGCGGGGCGCCCGTCCTTTTCGGCAATGATCTTCAGGAGTCGGCCGCTCTGTGGATCGTAGAGATTCTGGCTGATAACGCCGTTAGCGGCTGCCTGACGCAAAACCTGATTGCCCGCGTTGTACTGGATATCGTGCAATAACAGTCTGGGCTGCGAATCCTGCGCGACTTTGAGACTGATCTGGTTCAGTTGCCCGCCGACATCCAGATGGAGCTGTTTCTGATTGCCCATAACGTCTTGCTGGCTGATCGTTTCGTTCAACGCGTTGTAGCCGATATGGGTTGCGGCACCGCTCTCGCATTCATGCAGCAGGTCTCTCTCTGCCACGGCTTGCGGCCAGTCTGGCTCGTCGAGGTCGCTGAGGAAATGCCGTACACACCTGAGCTGTTCACCCGTGAGGGAATATTCAGGAAAAAATTCGCTGCCGGCACTATCGTCATGGCGAACAATTCGGCCGCATTGGTTGTGCGCTGCGCACGATGACGAGCTGCCGCCGTAACTGAAAAAGCCACTGTTTCTGGCGCTCATGCCCTGTACGTGTTCGACGATACTGACCGGGCGCAGCAGCAAATCATAGTCGGTCAACGTCTGCGTCATCAGCCCGTCCCAGGCGATGAGGCGTTGTCCTGCTGCGCCCGGCAATGTCAGGCGAAGCGCGCCATCGACGCTGTCGCTGGAGAGGGATACCCCTGTGAGGCTGGAAATCACGGTCAGGTTGGGGCGGGCGTCGGGTTCGCGCTGATGCAGCGCACCCAGGCGTGGATCGCAGGCTTCGGTCAATTGACCTGCAACGTTGTAGCGCTGGCGATAAATGCGCGGGTCGATCGGCCCACCGGCCGTTTCACGACAATAGGACACCGTGGCAACGTTCAGTCCTCGTGAATCCATCACGGCGAGTGTCGGCGTATGAGTGTGCATGACGCATCCCGAGTGTTGGACCTGATTCGTTTATCGGACAAGAGCGGCCAGCGGTCAACTGTCAGAAATTACAGGTGAGCGTAGATTGCGACGACCGGTTCAACGTCTGTATGGATAAAACGTCATCGCCACTATTCGTGGCCGTTACGGTCATTGCTGTCGACGCGGCTCTTGCGGACAATCAACGCCACGATTCCCGCTCATGGATTTGCCCGCATGTCGCAACCGATCTTTTTCGCCCACGCCAACGGCTTCCCTTCGGGGACCTATGGCAAGTTGTTCGCGGCGCTGGCGCCGGAGTATCGGGTCGTGCATCTGGAGCAGCACGCCCATGACCCGCGTTTTCCGGCGGACGACAACTGGTACAACCTGGTCGATGAACTGATCCATCACCTGGAGCAGCAGGAACAGCCGGTATGGGGCGTCGGCCACTCCTTTGGCGGTCTGCTGCACTTGCACGCGGCGTTGCGCTGTCCCGAGCTGTATCGCGGCGTGGTGATGCTCGACTCGCCGGTGCTGACCCGCACCGATCAGTGGGTGATTCGCGCGGCCAAGCGCTTTGGTTTCATCGACCGGCTGACCCCGGCCGGGCGCACCCTCGGACGCCGTGAAGAATTCGCCGATCTCGACAGTGCACGCAATTACTTTTCCGGCAAAACCCTGTTTCGCGGCTTCGATCCGGAATGCTTCGATGCCTACCTGCAACACGGTTTGCATCAGGTCGACGACAAGCTGCGTCTGCGTTTCGACCCGGCCACGGAAATCAGCATTTATCGCGGCGTGCCGCACACCAGTCCGGGGCGCACCCGCCAGTTGCAGGTGCCGCTGGCCATCGTGCGCGGGCACAAGAGCCGCGTGGTCATGCGCCATCACACACGTTTCGTCTCGCGCCTGCCCCAGGGCGAGGCGTTGAGCATGCCCGGCGGGCACATGTTCCCGCTGGAGCGCCCGCAAGATACGGCACGGCTGCTAAAGAGCCTGTTCATGCGCTGGGAACAGCGGCAGAACAAGGATTGCGCATGAGCGCGACCTGCGAAGAAGTGCGCCTGAACCTGCCGCACATCGAATTGGCCGCGCATATGTTCGGCCCCGAGGACGGCCTGCCGGTGATCGCGTTGCACGGCTGGCTCGACAACGCCAACAGCTTCGCCCGGCTGGCGCCGAAGCTCCACGGTTTGCGTATCGTCGCGCTGGACATGGCCGGCCACGGTCATTCCGCTCATCGACCAAGCGGCGCCGGTTATGCCCTGTGGGACTACGCCCATGATGTGCTGCAAGTCGCCGAGCAGCTGGGCTGGAAGCGTTTCGGCCTGCTCGGACATTCAATGGGCGCGATTGTCTCGATGGTGCTGGCCGGTTCGCTGCCTGAACGCATCAGCCATCTGGCGCTCATCGATGGCGTGATTCCTCCGACAGACAAAGGCGAAAACGCCGCCGAGCGCATGGGCATGGCCCTGCAGGCGCAACTTGATCTGCGCGAAAAGCGCAAACCGGTCTATACCACCCTCGAGCGTGCCATCGAGGCGCGGATGAAGGGCCTGGTGGCAGTCAGTCGCGAGGCCGCCGAACTGTTGGCCCAGCGCGGTTTGATGCCGGTCCCCGGCGGTTACACCTGGCGCACCGACAATCGCCTGACCCTGCCATCGCCGCTGCGCCTGACGGAAGAACAGGCAATGGCGTTTGCCTCGCGCGTCAGTTGCCCGGCGCATCTGGTAGTCGCGGCGGATGGCATGCTGGCCAGGCATCCTGAGTTGCTGCAGCGTCTACCCTTCAGTCACGAACAGTTGCCGGGCGGGCATCATCTGCACCTGAATGACGAGTCTGGCGCAGCTCTTGTAGCAGACTGTTTCAATCGCTTCTTCGCCATGCCTTGACTTGCTACCGGCAACTGCCGAGGCTGGGCGGGTTGAAACAGGAGACAAACTTGATGGATTTCTATACTGCTGCGACCCCGACCCGCCCAGCTATGACCGTCCGGTGAGCCTGACTATGCGGCCACTCAGTCTTTTCGCGCTGTGCTGCTTCAGCTCCTTGTCCTTCGCTGCCGATGTGCCGGGCAGCCAGGATCTGCAAATCGTGCCGCGTCTGGCCGACGCACAGATCGTCGACTATCGCCCGGCGGCCGAGCTGGAGCGCATCTACCCGCTGGGTTCGATCCGCAAGATCAGCGGCCAGTTGCGCTTCGACGGTCAGGTCACCGCCCGTGGCCAGACCACCTCGGTAACCTACGAGTTGCCGCCGGAACATTCCGCCACCGAAGCCTTCACCGCCGCCCGCGAAGCCCTGCAACAGCAGGACGCCGAATTGCTGTTCTGGTGCCAGGCCCGCGATTGCGGCGAAAGCAGCCTGTGGGCCAACGAGGTGTTCGGCAACGCCAAGCTGTATGGCTCTGACGAGCAACAGGCTTATCTGTTGCTCAGGCTGGCGGCGCCAAAGGACAACACGCTTGTGGCGCTCTACAGCATCACTCGCGGCAATCGCAAAGCCTATCTGCATGTCGAACAGTTCGAGGCGACTGCGCCGTTGGGCGAGTTGTTGCCGACCTCGGCGACCCTGCTGCGCCAGTTGAAAAGCACTGGTGAGCTGGATTTCCCGAAACTGGTCGAGGAGCCGGATGCCACCTGGTTGCGCCTGATTTCCCGTGGCCTGAATCTCGACACGACCTTGCGGGTCACGGTTTCCGGGCCCAAGGCCGAAGCCTGGCGGCAGGCGTTGATCACTCAGGGTGTGCGGGCGGCCCGGATGGAAACCGGCAATCTCGAAGGCTCTGGCCTGCGCATCGACCTGTTGCGATAAGCTGTGCCGGGCGAGCACGCACGCGGTGTTCGCCTACTCTTTCGCTGACTGACTTTGCCGGGACTTTCCATGCTCAATAACGATCGCCTGCTGGTGCAGATTCTGCTGCTGGTGTTATTCGGTGCCAGCCTGTGGGTGATGGCGCCGTTCTGGTCGGCGCTGTTCTGGGGCGCGGTGCTGGCGTTCGCCAGTTGGCCGCTGATGCGTTTGCTGACCCGTGCGCTCAATGGCCGCGAATCGCTGGCCGCGTTGATCCTGACACTGGGCTGGATGTTGCTGGTGGCGGCGCCGCTGGTGTGGCTGGGCTTCAATCTTGCCGATCATGTGCGCGATGCCACGGCATTGATCAAGGATGTGCAGGTCGACGGCTTGCCGGAAGCGCCCACCTGGCTTGGCAGCGTGCCTTTGGTTGGTGAGCGTCTGGTGGCAATGTGGGACAGCATCGATCAGCAGGGCGCGGCGTTGATGGTCTCGATCAAGCCATATCTGGGCCAGGTCGGTAACTGGCTGCTGGCGCGCAGTGCGCAGATCGGCGGCGGGATTCTCGAGCTGACGCTGAGCCTGGTGTTCGTGTTCTTTTTCTACCGTGACGGGCCACGACTGGCGGCGTTTGTGCACAGTCTGTTGCAGCGCTTGATTGGCGATCGTGCCGGTTATTACATCGAATTGGTGGCGGGCACGGTGCAGCGGGTGGTCAACGGTGTGATTGGTACGGCGGCGGCGCAGGCGGTGCTGGCGTTGATCGGCTTTTTCATTGCCGGGGTCCCTGGGGCGCTGGTGCTGGGGATCGTCACGTTTATGTTGAGTCTGATTCCGATGGGGCCACCGCTGGTGTGGGTGCCGGCCACGGCTTGGCTGGTGTGGAAGGGTGAGTACGGGATGGCGATCTTTCTCGGGATCTGGGGGACGTTCATCATCAGTGGCGTGGACAATGTGCTCAAGCCGTATCTGATCAGCCGTGGCGGTAATCTGCCGTTGGTGATTGTGTTGCTCGGGGTGTTTGGCGGGTTGATTGCGTTTGGGTTTATCGGGTTGTTTATTGGGCCTACTTTGTTGGCGGTGGCTTATAGTCTTTTGACGGATTGGAGTAAGAGTCAGGCTCGGGTCTAGGGGGGGCTTGGCGGCCTTTGGGCCGACCAGGCTCTTGGGGTTTTGGGTGAATATCCGTTTCTGCGGGTGTTGCTGATTACGGTTCCGCCCTTACGGCGGGTCACCTTTTTCAAACGCCAAAAAGGTAACCCAAAAGGCTTGCTCCTGCGTTCGGCCCTCGCAGGCTCGGGTTCCTTCGCTGCGGGATCGATCCGGGCGCAGCGGCTACGGTTTGCTTCGCTGCACCTCCTTCCGCTGTGTCTGGCTGCGCCAGACGGTCGCTGCGCTCCCACGCCCTGATCAATCCCTCCACTCAGCCTTCCGACGTCGCCGGTGGATCAAGATCAAAAGCACTCGAGCTTGCGCTCATTGTTGAGTGGGGCGGCTTCGCCGCGGGCAGCTGCGCTGCTTTGCTTTGGCTTTTGATTTTGTGGGAGCGAGCCTGCTCGCGAATGCGGCCTGGCAGCCAACCCATCTCTCTCTGAAACCACTCGATCCCTGTGGGAGCTGGCTTGCCAGCGATAGCGCCCCCACATCCAACCAATATCTGCCGAATACACTCAGTTTCATTGTGGGAGCGAGCTTGCTCGCGAAGGCGGCCTGGCAGCCAACCCATCTCTCTCTGAAACCACTCGATCCTTGTGGGAGCTGGCTTGCCAGCGATAGCGCCCTCACATCCAGCCAATATCTGCCGAATACACTCAGTTTCATTGTGGGAGCGAGCCTGGTCGCGAAGGCGGCCTGACAGCCGACCATATCTTTCTGAAACCACTCGATCCCTGTGGGAGCTGGCTTGCCAGCGATAGCGCCTCCACATCCAACCAATATCTACCGAATACACTCAGTTTCATTGTGGGAGCGAGCCTGCTCGCGAAGGCGGCCTGGCAGCCAACCCATCTCTCTCTGAAACCACTCGATCCCTGTGGGAGCTGGCTTGCCAGCGATAGCGTTCTCACTTCCAACCAATATCTACGGAATACACTGAGTTTCATTGTGGGAGCGAGCCTGCTCGCGAAGGCGGCCTGGCAGCCGACCCATCTCTCTCTGAAACCACTCGATCCCTGTGGGAGCTGGCTTGCCAGCGATAGCGCCCCCACATCCAACCAATATCTGCCGAATACACTCAGTTTCATTGTGGGAGCGAGCCTGCTCGCGAAGGCGGCCTGGCAGCCAACCCATCTCTCTCTGAAACCACTAGATCCCTGTGGGAGCTGGCTTGCCAGTGATAGCGCCTCCACATCCAACCAATATCTACCGAATACACTCAGTTTCATTGTGGGAGCGAGCCTGCTCGCGAAGAGGCCGATACATTCAACAGATGCATTGAATCATCAGACGCTTTCGCGAGCAGGCTCGCTCACACTTCAAGTCGGCTGAGCCTCAGCCCCGTGGCAACCGGACAACGGCGGTCAGCCCACCCCCCGGTGTTTCCTCCAGATTCAATTGCCCACCCAACCGCTGCGCGGCTTCGCGGGCGATGGTCATGCCCAGTCCTACGCCGCCGGAGTTGCGGTTACGCGAGCCTTCCAGTCGGTAGAACGGTTCAAACACGGCTTCACGCTGGTCCTCAGCAATCCCCGGCCCGTGATCAATTACCCGAATCAGCAGTTCTTCGCGCTGTTCCAGCAGTTCAATCCTTGCCTGTCCTGCGTAACGCAGGGCGTTGTCCAGCAGGTTGTTGATGCACGAGCGCAGTGCCATCGGTTGCACTGGCAAAGGCGCGCAGTGGCCGCTGACCTGTACATCGGCGCCCTGGTCCTGGGCGTTCTCGCACAGCGATTCGACCAGCGCCTGCACGTCCAGCAACTGCAAGGCTTCGCTGATGCGTTGTTCGTGCAGATAGGTGAGAGTGGCGTCGAGCATGCCGATCATGTCGTCCAGATCCTGGCGCATCTGGCTTTGCAGCTTGTCGTCGCTGATGTTTTCCAGACGCAGTTTCAGCCGTGACAGTGGCGTGCGCAGGTCGTGGGAGACGGCGCCGAGCATGCGTGCGCGTTGCTGGACCTGTTCGCGGATGCGCCGTTGCATGAGGTTGAAGGTGTGGGCCGCTTGCCGGGCTTCGCGCGGGCCGGATTCGTCGAGGGGGTCGCTGTCGAGGTCTTCGCTCAGGCGCTCGGCGGCGTCGCTCAGGCGCTGGATCGGCCGGCTGAGCAGCTTGGCGCCGTACCATGCGGCAATCATCAGAGTGATGAACTGAAAGGTCAGCGGTACCACCGGGCCACCGAACCAGGGGCGTGTTTGCCTCGGTGGGTAAGCGGCGTTGTGCAGCGGCGGTTGGCCGTCGATGTTCGTTGAGAACTCTGGCGGTGGTGGGGGCGGAGGAGGGCCGTAGAGCCTGAACCAGGCGAAGGCCAGCAGGTGCGCCAGGACAATCGCCACGAACAGCACCCCGAACAGGCGACCGAACAGGGTATCCAAGCGCGCCTTCATCAGCCGATGTCCCGCGCGTCGAACAGGTAACCCTCGCCGCGCACGGTCTTGATCAACTGCGGGGCTTTCGGGTCGTCACCGAGTTTTTGCCGCAGGCGCGAGACCAGCAGGTCGATGCTGCGGTCGAAGGCTTCGATCGAGCGACCGCGAGCGGCGTCGAGCAGTTGTTCGCGGCTGAGCACGCGGCGCGGGCGTTCGATGAAGACCCAGAGCAGGCGGAATTCGGCGTTGGACAACGGCACTACCAGGCCATTGTCGGCGACCACTTGGCGCAGGACGCTGTTGAGGCGCCAGTTGTCGAAGCGAATGTTGGCGCGCTGGTCAGTGCGGTCGTCGCGCACGCGGCGCAGGATGGTCTGGATGCGGGCGACCAGTTCGCGTGGTTCGAACGGCTTGGCCATGTAATCGTCGGCGCCCAGTTCCAGGCCGATGATGCGGTCGGTGGGTTCGCAGCGGGCGGTGAGCATCAGGATCGGGATGTGCGATTCGGCGCGCAGCCAGCGGCACAGCGACAGACCGTCTTCGCCGGGTAGCATCAGGTCGAGGACGATGACGTCGAAATGTTCGCCCTGCAGCGCCTGGCGCATCGCCGCGCCGTCGGTGACGCCGCTGGCGTGAATGTTGAAACGGGCGAGGTAATCGATCATCAGCTCGCGGATCGGCACGTCATCGTCGACGATCAGCGCGCGGATGCTCCAGCGCTTGTCGTCTCTGCTTTCATCCGTCACGGTTGTCTGGGTGTTGTGCATGGGGCTGTTCACTGCCAGTGGTGGTTTCAGCATAGGCGTCCGGCCGAGAGGCGGGAAGTACTGTAGTAAGGACGTGTTGCGCCGGGCGAGGCTAACCCGGGTGGGTGTTGCCGGCGTGTCGGCTGTGTATCGAAGTCGACACAATAGCCGTGCGGGCTAAGCTGATAACCGCCAGCGCGACGATTTACCGATCATCGGGTGCCGCGCTGCCGCCGGTTCCGCTACAATGCGCGCCGTTTTCGACCAGCCTGAGAGCCCATCCATGTCCGCCTGCCAGACTCCTATCATCGTCGCCCTGGATTTCCCCACCCGTGACGCCGCACTGAAGCTGGCCGACCAGTTGGACCCGAAATTGTGCCGGGTCAAAGTGGGCAAGGAACTGTTCACCAGTTGCGCGGCGGAAATCGTCGGCACCCTGCGTGACAAGGGTTTTGAAGTGTTTCTGGACCTGAAATTCCACGATATCCCCAACACCACCGCGATGGCCGTGAAAGCCGCTGCCGAGATGGGCGTGTGGATGGTCAATGTGCACTGCTCCGGTGGCCTGCGCATGATGGCCGCCTGCCGCGAAGAGCTGGACAAGCGCAGTGGTCCGCAACCGTTGTTGATTGGTGTGACCGTGCTGACCAGCATGGAGCGCGAGGATCTGGCCGGTATCGGTCTGGATATCGAGCCGCAGGAACAAGTGCTGCGTCTGGCGGCGCTGGCGGAGAAGGCCGGGATGGACGGTCTGGTCTGTTCGGCGCTGGAAGCGTCGGCGCTGAAAACCGCGCACCCGTCGCTGCAACTGGTGACCCCGGGGATTCGCCCGGCAGGCAGCGCGCAAGACGATCAACGGCGCATTCTGACCCCGCGTCAGGCACTGGATGCCGGTTCCGATTATCTGGTGATCGGCCGTCCGATCAGCCAGGCGCCGAACCCGGCCCAGGCGTTGGCCGCAGTCGTAGCCGAAATTGCCTAAAGCTTATTGAAGATCCAACTGTGGGAGCGAGCCTGCTCGCGAAGAGGGAGTGTCAGTCGGCATCATTACCGACTGATCCTCCGCTTTCGCGAGCAGGCTCGCTCCCGCATTGGTTTCTGAGTGGTTTTAGACTTTCAACACCAACTTGCCAAAGTTCTCGCCGTTGAACAGTTTCATCAGCGTCTCCGGGAACGTCTCCAGCCCTTCAACCACATCTTCCTTGCTCTTGAGCTGCCCGTTGGCCATCCAGCCGGCCATCTCCTGGGCGGCGCTGGCGAACTGCGCGGCGTAGTCCATCACCACAAAACCTTCCATGCGCGCGCGATTGACCAGCAGTGACAGGTAATTGGCCGGGCCTTTGACCGCTTCTTTATTGTTGTACTGGCTGATCGCGCCGCAGATCACCACGCGCGCCTTCATGTTCAAACGGCTCAGCACCGCGTCGAGAATGTCGCCACCGACGTTATCGAAGTACACGTCCACGCCTTTCGGACATTCGCGCTTCAGTCCAGCCACGACATCTTCGGCCTTGTAATCGATGGCGCCGTCAAAGCCCAGTTCGTCGATGAGGAATTTGCACTTGTCGGCCCCGCCGGCGATGCCGACGACGCGGCAGCCTTTGATTTTGGCGATCTGCCCGGCCACGCTGCCCACCGCACCGGCCGCGCCGGACAGCACCACGGTGTCACCGGCTTTCGGTGCGCCGACGTCGAGCAGGGCGAAGTAGGCGGTCATGCCGGTCATGCCCAGTGCAGATAGATAGCGTGGCAATGGCGCGAGTTTTGGGTCGACCTTGTAGAAACCGCGCGGCTCGCCGAGGAAATAATCCTGCACACCGAGGGCGCCATTGACGTAATCGCCGACGGCGAAGCCAGGATTGTTCGAGGCGATGACTTTTCCCACGCCCAGTGCGCGCATCACCTCACCGAGACCGACCGGCGGGATGTAGGACTTGCCTTCGTTCATCCAGCCGCGCATGGCCGGGTCGAGGGACAAGTATTCGTTTTTCACCAGAATCTGTCCCGCCTGTGGCTCGCCGACCGGTACTTCCTGATAAGTGAAAGTCTCGCGGGTCGCGGCGCCCACCGGGCGTTTGGCGAGCAGGAACTGGCGATTGGTCTGGTTGGTCATGACAGGCACTCGAATGGAATGAAGCCTTGTTGATAGCTCTTCAACGGCGATGTCGCAAGGTTGGCTGATACGGCGAATGCGAGTCGATCCAGTGCAGTGATGGTTACAGGGCGGGTTTCATCACTGCGGCGCATGCGCCGGTAAACAGCGATTGCATAGTGCTGACGTGCTTTCGCTGCCCTTGGCTATGCTGCGACGCAACATCTCCCAGTTTTTTGCATTCGAGGACATCTCCATGAGCATGACGTTTTCCGGTCAGGTGGTTGTAATCACGGGAGCCGCCTACGGCATCGGTCGCGCGACAGCCCTGGCGTTTGCCGCCGAAGGCCTGAAAGTGGTGGTGGCTGACCTCGACGCGGCTGGAGGCGAAGGCACGGTGGCGCTGATTCGTACCGCCGGTGGCGAAGCGTCCTTCGTGCGCTGCGACGTGACGGTGGAAAGCGATGTAAAAAATCTGATGGATGAGGTGATCAATACCTACGGTCGTCTCGACTATGCCTTCAACAACGCCGGGATCGAAATCGAGAAGGGCAAACTGGCCGACGGTACGCTGGACGAGTTCGACGCAATCATGGGCGTCAACGTCAAAGGCGTCTGGCTGTGCATGAAGTATCAGTTGCCGTTGCTGTTGGCGCAGGGCGGTGGCGCGATCGTCAACACGGCGTCGGTAGCCGGGCTGGGCGCAGCGCCGAAAATGAGCATCTACGCGGCATCGAAACATGCGGTGATCGGCCTGACCAAGTCGGCGGCGATCGAATACGCGAAGAAGAAAATCCGCGTCAACGCAGTGTGCCCGGCGGTAATCGACACAGACATGTTCCGCCGTGCCTACGAAGCCGACCCGAAGAAGGGCGAATTCGCCAACGCCATGCACCCGGTCGGGCGCATTGGCAAGGTCGAGGAAATCGCCAGCGCGGTGCTGTATCTGTGCAGCGATGGCGCAGCGTTCACCACTGGGCATTCGCTGGCAGTGGATGGCGGCGTGACAGCGTTCTGAAAGTTGCCGTAATACAAAGAATCCGCCTGCGTGCGGGTTTTTTGTACCTCGCGGTTGGTCCCTGTGAATACCGTTAAACAATGTGTATCAAACCGTTAGAACTGCCGCATTTGGCGGCGTTGTCGCACAGCCTCGGCGGCGCGGCTGTGATTTACTGCTGCCAGCAAAACTGACAGGAGTTTGCGAGCTCATGGAACTGAGAATTGACCGACAGGCAATGGTGCCGGTCGTGCAGCAGATCGTCGACGGAATGACTGACTGGATTGTGCAAAGCGGCATCCCGCCTGCCACCCGGTTGCCCTCCGTACGGCAAATCGCCCGGGGTAATCTGCTCAGCCAGTCGTGTGTCGTCGAAGCCTGCGAGCGCCTGGTTTCGCAAGGTGTGTTGACTGCGCGTCAGGGCGCGGGATTCATCGTCGCGGCCTCGCCGCCGTTGCGCGAAACGGACTCGGAACTGGCAGTGTTCGAGGGCCGCCATGCGTGGTGCGATGAGGTGAGCGCTTCGACGGGCCGCTTGATCTTGGGGCAAGGAGGCTTGCCGCCGAGCTGGCGTGAGCCCGACGACCTCAGCTATGCGCTGCGCGAGGTGGCGCGCACCGACATGGCCAGCCTGTTCAACTACAGCTCGCCGCTGGGCCTGCCAGCGTTGCGCGAGCAAATTGCCAAGCGTCTCAAACTGCTGAACATCGACGCTTGCAATACCCGGCTGATGAGCACCAGCGGTGCCAGTCATGCGCTCGATCTGATCGTGCGCACCCTGTTCAAGGCCGGCGACTGCGTGGTGGTGGAAACGCCTGGTTATGCACCGTTGTTTGACCTGCTGCGCCTGCACGGCGTACAGATGCTCGAAGTGCGTCGGACACCGAGCGGGCCGGACATCGACATGCTTGAGTCAGTGCTGCGTCAGTTTCGTCCCGCTGCCTTGTTCATCGGCAGCCATCACCACAATCCCACTGGCAGTTGCCTGACGCCTGCCGTCGCCCAGCGCATCGTGCAATTGAGCAAGACCTACGACCTGCGCGTGATCGAAGATGACGTCTACGCTGATCTGCACACCGGCAGCGGTACGCGGTTGGCGGCGCTGGACCATGGCGGCCGGGTCATTTATGTCGGCAGCTTCTCCAAGACCCTGAGCAGTTCGTTGCGGATCGGCTTTGTCCTGGCGGACAGCGAGCTGCTGAAGCGCCTGGCCGAGGTCAAGATGATCAGCGGGCTCGGCTGTTCGAGGCTGGCCGAGGCGGTGCTGGCCAGGCTGATGGCGACCGGCGCTTATCGCAAACTGGTGCAGCGCCAGCGCCAGCGCTTGAATGCCGATCGCGCGGCGGCCTTGCAGGCTCTGGAAGATGCCGAGTGGGAAGTGTTCGGCAAGCCGGTTGGCGGGTTGTTTATCTGGGCGCGGGCGCGCTTGCGCGACCAGACGTCGGTGCGCAGGCAGGCCCAGCGTTGCGGGCTGGAGTTATCAGCAGCGGACGCCTTCAGTCCCAGCGGTGAGTGCGGTGACTGGCAGCGCATCAATGTGGCCTGTGCCTGCGACCCTCGGGCGCGGCAGTTTTTTCGCAATACTTGCGCGGATCGACCTCCAGCATTCTGAAAACGACGCGGGCGTAGCTTTTTGCCATTATTCCGACGCCATAGTCTTGTGCTGGTTCGAGCCCGTTGCGAATCTTCGGCAACAGACTTTGGCAGGGGACTACGCGCAATGATTTCGGCCGTGCAAGGACGTTTTGCCAACCTCGGTATGGCGAAAAAACTGGGTATCGGATTTGTGCTGGTCTTGCTGCTGACTGCATTGGTCGCGGCGATCGGCGTCTGGTCTCTGCAAACCATCAGCCTGCGTTTCGACGGCTTGAAGCAGATGTCCGCGCTCAACAGCGGCCTGCTCAAGGTGCGCCTGCTCGAGCAGGAGTACGCCCTGCGCGGCAACCCGAAGACCGCCGATGCCTTGCGCGAAGGCGTCGATGGGCTGATCGTCCTTGCCGGTGAGCTCAAGGCGCATTCCCCGGCCAACGTCCCGGTGATGAGCGATGTCGAGCAAGCGCTGGGCGCTTATCGCAAGGCCTTCGATGAATTCGTCTCGCTGAGCCAGGCCAAGGACCTTGCGCTGGAGATGGCCAGTTGGTCGGTGTCGAGCGTGGCCAATAACCTCGATGTGTTGCAGAGCGGGCTGGCCGATGATGGTGCCTACACCTTGAAAGACACCGAGGGCAAGGACGGCGCGCAGTTCATCGAACAGGCGAATCAGGTCAGTCAGGTCTCGCGACTGATGCTGCAAGCGATGAACGAAGCGCGGGTGCGTCTGGATCAGAGCCGCAAGGGCGATACCGACAATGCCGGTCAAGGCAATATCGAACAGGCCGCGCAAGCGCAGGAGCAGGCCGAGGCGCTGAAAACCACGGTCAAGGACGAGGGCTATCTGACGGTGCTCAACGAAGTGTCGGGGCATATCGCCGGATTCAACGAGAAACTGGCTGAATACACCGGTTTGCTGGCGCAAGAAAAGACGGTTTATGACCAACTGCATCAGCGTGCTGCGCAGGTGGTGGACCGGGTCAATCAGGCCTACGTCGCCGAAGACGCTTCGATGCAGGCGGAGCTGAAAAAGAACACGGTGTTGATCATTGGCTCTTCGGCGCTGGCCTTGTTGGTCGGATTACTCGCCGCGTGGGTGATCACGCGCCTGATCGTTGCGCCGCTGCGCAGTGTGATTCGTGTGGCGCAGCAGATTGCTGCGGGTGATCTGACGGCGATGGTCGAGGTGACGCGCCGCGATGAAATGGGGCAGCTGATGTTGGCGATGCACCAGATGGCTGCCGGCCTCGGCACGATTGTCAGTGGCTTGCAGGCCGGTATCGAGCGCTTGGCCGGTTCCGCGCAATCGCTGTCGGCGGTGACCGAGCAGACCAATCTGGAGGTCAACAGCCAGAAGGAGGAAACCGAGCAGGTCGCCACGGCCATGAACCAGATGACCGCCACCGTGCATGACGTCGCGCGCAATGCCGAAGAAGCGGCGCTGGCGGCGCAGACGGCGGATGACAAGGTCGAGAGCGGCCAGCAGGTGGTGCGCCAAAGCATGGCGCGGATCGAGCAGTTGGCGGATTCGGCGACCTCGGCCAGTTCCAGCATCGAGAGCCTCAGCGCCGAGATTCAGAATATCGGCACGGTGCTGGAGGTGATCAAGAGCGTGGCCGAGCAGACCAATCTGTTGGCGCTGAACGCGGCGATCGAAGCGGCGCGGGCCGGCGAGCAGGGCAGGGGATTCGCGGTGGTGGCCGATGAAGTGCGTGCACTGGCGCGGCGCACGCAGCAATCGACCGAGGAGATCGAGCGCCTGGTCAGTGCTCTGCGCGCGGCGGCGCAGTCGTCGGTGCAGCAGATTCGCAGCAGTGGCGAGTTGGTCAAACTGGCGGTCAGTGATGCGTTGCAGACCGAAAGTGCGCTGGGGAGTATTGCCGCGGCGGTGTCGTTGATTCAGCAGATGAATCAGCAGATCGCGGCGGCGGCGGAGGAGCAGAGTTCGGTGGCGGAGGAGATCAACCGCAGTGTTACGCAGATTCGTGCGAGTGCGGATCACTCTTCCGTAGCGATGCGCGGGAATGCGGCTTCGAGTGTTGAGCTGGCGCAGTTGGGTGGGGAGTTGCGCTCGATGGTTGGGCATTTTCGGCTTTGAGTCTTGGCGGCCTTTGGGCCGGCCAGGCTCTCGGCTTCGCCGCGTGGTGATGGCCCGGGTTTGCTTTTGCTGTTCTGTGGGAGCTGGCTTGCCAGCGAAGGCGGCCTGACACCCGGCCGATTTTTACCTGAGAACACTGCTTCCCAATGTGGGAGCGAGCCTGCTCGCGAAAGCGATCTTCAATTCACACCCTTTTTCAATTCGCCCACAAAAAAGCCACCAATAACGGTGGCTTCTCTCCCCAGCATTCGCGCCTCAGTCGTAAATCACTTTCTTCTTCCAGTCCGCATCGGCTTCGACATCCTTCAAGCCGGCGGTCAGTTGGTTTTCTTCACCTTCCACCGGGGCGATCTTGTCCATGACTTGGGCGTTGGCTCGGGCGAGGAGTTTTTCCAGGTATTGCAGTTGCTCGGCATACATCTGCGGGTCCTGCTGTTTGCGCAGGTATTGCACGCCGCGTTCGAAGGCGAGGCGGGCCTGGCCGGGTTGGTTTTGTTGCAGGGACTGTTGGCCGAGGTTGTTGAAGAATTCGATGTGCAGCAGCACGAGGATGTGGCGCACTTCGCGAATCCATTGTTTGGCTTCGTTCGGTGGCAGGAAACCGTCGTGGGCGGCGCGGGTGATCTGGCCGTGCAGGGCTTCGAGGAGGAAACGCACGTCTTTGGCTTTGGCCTCGGTCAGGATCGGCGCGGGCGGGTTGTTCACCGGGATCGATTCGCCCTGGGCAACGAGGGCGCTGAGTTCGGTGATGCGGGCCTTGGTCGTCGCGCTGGTTTTTTCCAGATTGAGCAGGCGCTGGCAGACGTTGAGTTCCAGGCGGGTCAGCAGCAGCTTGAGCGCCGGGGTCATGAACTGGCCGGGGAAGGTTTCGGTCAGTTCGCCGCAGCGGCGCAGGCGGTCGTTGAGTTCGACTTTGGTGCGGGCCTTCTCCAGTTTGTTGTTTTCCACCACATGGTTCATGTAGCCAATGGCGATCAGAATTGCGATCCCGGCTACGACTAGCAGGGTGATCATGAGTGGTGTCACCGGTAAGACCTCTTTATAGGGTTCGCATGCGAGTGTAGTGGCTGGGCATTTAGGCGCCTAGCGCCGCTCGACGGGTTTGATCGGCTGCTGCAATCTGTATCGGCCGCCAGCTGTATAGATGAATGCTGGCGCTTGATGTGCAGATTGCCATCACTGTGCGGTGACTATAACGTCTTGGCGAGTGGCGGAATATAGGCGTCAGGTTTCGGACGACGGAAAAGCCCTACGCGGCCCGTAATCCAGGTCGAAGTCATTGATTTAAATAAATTTATATCAGGGGGTTGACGACCCCTCAATCCATCCATAGAATGCGCGCCACTTGCAGCGTAAAGCACACAGCGAAACGCAGCAGGGAGTGAATGTTGTAGTGTGTCCCCTTCGTCTAGTGGCCTAGGACACCGCCCTTTCACGGCGGTAACAGGGGTTCGAGTCCCCTAGGGGACGCCAATGCGGGAATAGCTCAGTTGGTAGAGCACGACCTTGCCAAGGTCGGGGTCGCGAGTTCGAGTCTCGTTTCCCGCTCCAATTTTAAACAGCAGTGCTTTCGGGCGGTGCTGAGTGAAACCAGAACCAAGTCTTCGGATGCGGATCTGGACACCGAAACACACACCATGTGTTCCGGGTAGCGTGTCCCCTTCGTCTAGTGGCCTAGGACACCGCCCTTTCACGGCGGTAACAGGGGTTCGAGTCCCCTAGGGGACGCCATTTGCGGGAATAGCTCAGTTGGTAGAGCACGACCTTGCCAAGGTCGGGGTCGCGAGTTCGAGTCTCGTTTCCCGCTCCAATTTCACAAAAACGCCGATCAGTGATGATCGGCGTTTTTGTTTGTGCGCGTTTAGTGGCGGCAATAAAAAGGACCTTTTCACAGGTCCTTTTTTATTTTGCGCCCGGTCATCAATGATCGGGCCCAGGCAGAGCTTTACAGCTTCGGCAACTGCCCGACACGCCCCATCATTTCCGTGACGATCTGCAGATCCAGCAGGAACTGGTCGACGGTCTTGAACTCGCCATCGGTGTGGCCGGTGTATTTGGCTTCGGGTCGCGCCAGGCCAAATTGCACGCCGTTGGGCAACTCGTGAACCGACGTCGCGCCAGCGGAAGTACCGAATTCCGATTTCATGCCGAGGTTTTCGCTGGCTACGGCAAGCAGCGCCTTGACCCATTCACCTTCGGGGTTGCGATACATCGGCTCGGCCACGGAATAGTCGAACGCTACAGCGACATGAGTCTTCTTGCTCCAGGCATCCAGTTTCTCAGCGATCTCAGCCTTGAGCTTTTCCGGAGACTTGCCCTTCGGTACGCGCAGATTCACCGCCAGTTTGAAGGTTTTGTCATCCTCACCGACGTAGGTCAGCGAGGTGGTCAGTGGCCCCATGAACGAGTCGGAGAAACCGACGCCAAGTTTTTTGCCCAGATAATCCAGGCCCCAGTTGTCATCGGCATAACGTGCGGCGTCGGTGAACTGGTTGTGCTTGAGCGCGACTTTGCCGTCCAGGCTGTTGATGAAGCTCAGCATCCGCGCGACCGGGTTGACGCCGGACTCTGGTTCGGAGGAGTGCGCAGAAACTCCCGTCACGGTCAGTTTGACGTCTTTGCCATCAACCTTTGCCGCGACTTCGAAATCGCCGCCGTTGGCCTTGGCATAAGCGTCGCCGGCTTTTTGCAGACTGGCGGCAAGCTCGGCTGGCTTGTCGGTTACCAGTGTGACCACCGAAGCGGACGGAATCTGGTTGGTCGCTTTGCCGCCAGTCATCGAAATGATTTCCGCGCCGTTGCCTTCACCTTTGCGTTTGGCAAAGTTGGCCATGACAGTGCCGTAACCTTTTTCGGCGATCACTACCGGATAACCGCCGTCCAGCGCCATGTTGTAGTTCGGCGTCGGGTTGCGTTCGAAGTAATAAGGAATTGCATCGCCGCTGGTTTCTTCAGTGGTGTCGACCAGCAACTTGAAGTTACGCGCCAGTGGCAGTTTCTCGTCCTTGATCACTTTCATGGCGTACAGCGCGACGACGATAGCGTTCTTGTCATCCTCGGTGCCGCGACCGTACATGCGATCGCCAATCAGCGTGACTTTGAACGGGTCGAGTTTGGTGCCGTCCTTCAGCACCCAGTTTTCCGGCGTCACCGGCACCACATCGGCGTGGGCATGAATGCCAACGACTTCGTCGCCTTTGCCGTCCAGAGAAATTTCGTAGATACGGTTATCGATATTGCGGAATTTCAGACCGAAAGATTCGGCGAGTTTCTGGATCTCGCCGGCAATCTTGATGAATTCCGGGTTGTCGTGTTGCTCCACGCCGTCCTTGCGGAAGGTCGGGATCTCGACGAGTTGGCGCAGGGTTTCCAGCGCGGCCTTGCCATATTTCACGCGGGTATAAATGCCCAGCAGACGGTGAATTTCATTCTGCTGTTCGGCGTTCAGGGTCTTGTTGTCGAGGAAGGCGCTGATGGACGGGTTGAGCTTATCCGTCTTGGCCAGGTCGCTTTTCGCCAGGCTGCCAAGAAAGCTACGGAAGTCCGTCAGATTCTTGCCGTCGAAGGATTTCAGAATCGCTGCACTTTGCTCGGCAGTGATGTTGGCTTGTGCGGCACTGGTGAACGCTGTGAGGCTGGCCATGACGAGCGTGGCAGCGGCCAGTTTTTTCAGGGAAAAGACCATGTAACAGGCATTCCTTTGCTAGAGATTGGAAAAATATGTCTGACGCTTGCGGCAGAAACATTTTGCAACCTACCACCATGAGCAGGTGAAGAGGGAGTCACAAACTTGATCTGTCGCACAGAAATGCAAAAGAGGCGCACAAATGAAAAAGTCCCGGCAACTGATGCCGGGACTTTTTTTGTGCGAGTTACATCGACAGCATCAGGCGTCCGGCAAATAGAATGAGGATGACGCCCATGCTGCGCTCGAACCAGTGTCCAAGGCGCATGAACAGCAGGCGCACTTTGTTGCTGGAGAAAAACAGCGCGACGATCACGAACCACAGCGCGTTGACGAAGCACATCCACAAGCCATAGAACGCCTGGATCTGCAGCGGTGTGCTGGCGCTGATGATCGTGGTGAAGATGGCCAGGAAAAACAGCGTGGCCTTGGGGTTGGTCGCGTTGGTCAGAAAACCGGTGCTGAATGCCTTGAACAGTGACTGTTCAACCAGCGGCTCATCGGCGGTTTTTTCGCCTTCGACGCTGCTCTTCGGTTTGCTGCGGATCAGGCTGACGCCTAGATAAAGGATATAAGCCCCACCGACCACTTTGGCCACAGTCAGCAGCCACGGCGTGGTGTGCATCAGGGCGCCGACGCCGAGCAGGGTATACAGCACGTGCACGGAGATTCCCGCGCCGATGCCCAGCGCAGTGCAGATGCCGACGAGCCGGCCGAAGCGCACGCTCTGGCGGATGGTCACGGCGAAGTCCGGACCGGGCGCCACCACGGCGAGAAAGTGGATGGTGGCCAATGCGAGAAACTCGCCCAGGTAATTGGAAAGCATGTCAGCTCCAGAAAGTCAGAGGGGAGGCATTGCCGCGATAGCCGACAAAGAACGACAGGCTCAAACGCGGATCGGCCACGCCCGGAGTCACCGAGTGCATGCGCCGCGAATTGAACATGATGAAATCGCCGGGCTGCGGTCGTACTTCGAGGGCGGGCGGCCCCAGCAGCGACGGCTCGATGCCATAACTGTCGCCGCGCATTTCGTCGAATTGATCCGGGGTGATGTGGTCGTTCCACATCTGCAAGGCGCCACCCTCGGTGGGCATGTTCAGGTAGACGTTGCAGGCGAATTGCGCCTCGAGGCTGCGCGCCTGAAAACTGTCCGGGGCGTCCTTGGCGAAGATGTCGTGATGAGCAAGAAAGCACACGCCGGGTTTGACCACGCGCGACAAGCCGACATACATCTTGCGCCCGTAGAGATTTTCCAGATGCGCACCAGCGGGCCAGGATTCGTCGAGCATGCAGCGTAACGTGTCGATCGGCGAGGAGTAGGGTGCGCAGCGCTGGCGCAATTCGTCGATGTTGCGGGTGGCGCGTTCGAAGTAATCCTCGATCAGCAGCGGCTGGTTTTCCGCCTCGTAAAAGGCCATGCCGATGCGGCCGATGCTCGGTGCGTTGATGTAGCCTTCAAAGCCCGGGGCGAGGATCTTGTCGCCGATCTCGATCGCCAGCGGCTCGGGCAGAAAGCGTTTGACGCGGATGGCGAGGACTTCTTCGTTGGCCAGTTTTTTTATGCACATCTCATCGAGACGCTCGACGTCTAGCATCATTTGTTTTAGGTCCATCTATCGATAGTCAACGGAACCGGCGAGTGCGGTTCCCCGGCGTCGGACGCTGCGCGACGGCAACGTCCGAAATGCTCAATCCACGCTGTAGTGGACGGACAGCGTGCCTTTCTTCTGTGAAAGGGACGCGATCGTGACTGTGCCCAGATCCTTCAGGCTGCGTACGTGGGTGCCACCGCAGCCATAGGCTGGCAGCTCACCGAAACTGATTTCCCGCGCGCCCTCGCGCAGTGAAGTCAGACGCGGCAGATCGTGTTCGATCCACTGCTCGATACCGGTTTGCACGGTTGGCGCATCGACTTCTTCCGCGCCATCGCCCGGTTTGAATTGCACCCGGCCTTCGTCCGGCCAGTGGTGCGCCTTAATCGGCATCCAGCCCATGGTCTGAATGAAATGACCGATCAGGTGCCCGGCCGTGTGCATGCGCGTGTTAAAGCGGCGGCGTTCTTCATCGATGCGGATGACGGTCATGCCCAGCGGCAGCGGGCGGTCGACGAAATGCACAATGCACTCCGCTTCCTGCACCACGCGCGACACCCGGCTTTCACCGATCCAGCCGGTGTCGCAAGGCTGACCGCCGCCCTGGGGGTGAAACAGAGTAGCGCGCAGCACTACGGCGAATTCGTTCTCGTGGGGTGTGCAGTCGAGGACTTCGACATTCGCCTTGAGGTCGTCACTGTGAAAAAACAGGCGAAGCGTCATATTCCATGCCCTGATCGAAGTTCTGTTTTTATTATATGAATCGTGCAATAACGTGATAATCCGTTCGAACATCAAAGGACTTGTGCGTCGTGAGCATCAATCTTCCGCTCCCGCTGTTGGGTGAAATGGCGATTTTCGTCAAGGTTGTCGAGACCGGCAGCTTCTCTGAAGCGGCGCGGCAGATGGGTTCCTCACCCTCGGCGGTCAGTCGCAGTATTTCCCGCTTGGAGAAGGCGTTGGCCACGCGCCTGCTGCAACGCACCACGCGCAAACTGCGCTTGAGCGATGGCGGCGAAGAGGTGTTCAAGCGTTGCCAGGAAATGGTCAGCGCGGCCAGATCGGTGATGGAAATCAGCGGCCAGTTCACCCACGAAGCCGAAGGTCTGGTGCGGGTCAGCGTGCCGAAAGCGGTGGGGCGCTTTGTGATTCATCCGCACATGCCGGAGTTTCTGCGCCGCTATCCCAAGGTCGACGTCGAGTTGTTGCTGGAAGATCGTCAGGTCGATCTGATCGATGATCATGTCGATCTGGCGATTCGCATCACTGATCGTCCGCCGGCGGGTCTGGTCGGGCGGCAGTTGCTGACCATCGATCATTTGCTTTGCGCCACGCCGCAATACCTGGCCGAACACGGCACGCCGACGCATCCTCACGATTTGCTCAACCACAGTTGTATTTATCTGGGCGAAACGCCGAGCGATGCGCGCTGGAAGTTCAAGAAGGGCAGTAAAGCTGTCACGGTCGGGGTGCGTGGGCGTTATGCCGCCAATCACACGGGTGTGCGCTTGGGGGCGGTGTTGCAGCACATCGGGATTGGCAGTCTGCCGTATTTCACGGCGCGTTATGCGCTGGAACAGAAGTTGATTGTGCAGGTGTTGCCGGACTGGACGTTTCTTGCTTCCTATCATGGCGGGTTGTGGTTGCTGCATTCGCCGACGCGTTATCTGCCGCCGAAGTTGCGGGTGTTTATTGATTATCTGGTGGAGTGTTTGCAGAAGGAGCCGACGTTGGGTAGGCCCGGGAAATCTGCCGGTGGGAGCAATGCGGCTGTGGCGTATGAGCTGCCGGAGAGTGAGGGGTTGCTTTGAGGTTTTTTTGGTGGGACTTGGCGGCCTTGGGGCCGACCAGGTTCTTGGGGTTTTGGGTGTATATCCGTTGCTTAGGTTGTCGCTTCTGGCGGTTTCGCCCTTACGGCGAGTCACCTTTTCCAAACGCCGGAGTGCCGGCCCAGCAAAAAGGTAACCGAAAAGGCTTGCTCCTGCGTTCGGCCCTCGCAGGCTCGGGTTCCTTCGCTGCGGGATCGATCCGGGCGCAGCGGCTAAGGTTTGCTTCGCTGCACCTCCTTTCGCTGTGTACGACTGCGTCGTACGGTCGCTGCGCTCCCACGCCCGGATCAATCCCTACGCTCAGCCTTCCGACGTCGCTTATGGATCAAGATCAAGAGCGGTACTCGAGCTTGCGCTCATTGTTTTGAGTGGTGAAAAGCGTGTGGTCTGCTTTGGATCTTTGTTGGATTCGCCTCTCACCCCAGCCCTCTCCCCGGGGAGAGGTAGCTGATTTGTGTGCTTTTCAAATCCCGAGTTCAACTCGGACTTTCACATCGACGTAACTCGCCCAAACACCTCGGTCAGTCCCCTCTCCCTCCGGGAGAGGGCTATGGTGAGGGGCTTTTGATCTTGAAAAAAAGGCCCGCATGGAATCACCAGTGCGGGCCTTTCGATTACCTGTCGATATCAGTGCTTGCTGTCCTGCGCAGACATGGCCAGCAGTTGTTTTTCCTGGTTCCAGTCGAACGGTTCGTCGTTCTGTTCGGCTTCGTAGCGGCGTTCTTCGAGGGCCTGGTAGAGGTCGATTTCTTCGTCGGAGAGGTAGTGCAGGCAGTCGCCGGCGAAGAACCACAGCAGATCGCGCGGGATCAGGTGGGCGATTTGCGGGTAGCGGCTGATGACTTGGGTGAGGATGTCCTGGCCCAGATATTGGCTTTCGATAGGGTCGATCGGCAGGGAGGCCAGCAGTTCGTCGAAGCGCTCGAGGAACAGGGCATGGCTTTCTTCGGGCACTTGTTCGGCCTCACCTACGGCGACCAGGATAATGCGCAGGTGGTCGAGCAACACGAGATGATCGGCAACGACGTTGGACACGAGATAAGTCCTCAAGAGCAAAACGGGCGCGGGAGTATAAAGCCCTCGCGCCGTTTTTTCACATAAACCGGGATCAGCGGACTTTGCCCTCTGCCTGGGTCAGTTCTTCTTTGGCGAAATCATCGACGTCGATCACCTTGCGGCGGGCCGCTTCGGCGTCGCGCAGGCTTTGCGCTTCGACGGCTTGCAGTACGCCGGCTTCCAGTGCGGCATCGATGGCGTGTTCGCCGGCTGCCGGTTTGACCTGGCCGCTCTTCAGTGCGGTGTGCAGTTTCTTGTGCAGCGGTTGCGCGGCGTTAAGCAGGTCACTGGCGTGTTGCAGGGCGCCCACCGCATCGTCCGCCGATTGCGGGCGGTAGCAGCCGGCGAGCAGTTCTTCCAGCGCCGGATCGCCTTTGGCGCGACCGATGACCGCAGCGACTTCGGCGCCGAGTTTGTCCGATGGGCCTTTGTGACGGCGACCGAACGGGAAGACGATGACCCGCAGCAGGCAGCCGAAGACTTTGTTCGGGAAGTTGCTCAGCAGTTCATCCAGCGCACGCTCCGACTGGCCGAGGCTTTCTTCCATGGCCCAGCGGAACAGCGGTTCCATGTACGCCGGCGAATCCAGGTCGTGATAACGCTTGAGCGCGGCGGAGGCCAGATACAGGTTGCTCAGTACATCGCCAAGGCGAGCCGACAGACGTTCGCGGCGTTTCAGTTCGCCGCCCAGGAGCATCATGCTGAAGTCGGCGAGCATGGCAAATGCGGCGGCCTGACGGTTCAGCGCGCGGAAGTAGCCCTGACTGATCCTGTCGCCCGGCGCATGTTCGAAATGACCGAGCCCGAGGTTCAGCACCAGTGTGCTGGCGGCATTGCTGACGGCAAAACCGATGTGCTTGAGCAACAGGCCGTCGAATTCCTTGAGTGCCTGATCCTTGTCCTCGCGACCGGCCAGGGCCATTTCCTTGAGCACAAATGGATGGCAGCGGATCGCGCCCTGACCGAAGATCATCAGGTTGCGCGACAGGATGTTCGCGCCTTCGACGGTGATGAAGATCGGCGCGCCGTTCCAGCTGCGGCCCAAGTAGTTGTTCGGCCCCATGATGATCGCTTTACCACCATGCACATCCATGGCGTGGCTGATGCATTCGCGGCCGCGTTCGGTGAGGTGATATTTGAGGATCGCCGACAGCACCGATGGTTTTTCACCCAGGTCCACCGCGTTGGCGGTGAGCATGCGGGCGGCGTCCATCATCCACGCGTTGCCGCCGATGCGCGCCATGGCTTCCTGAATGCCTTCGAACGCGGACAGCGGTACATTGAATTGCTCGCGAATCTGCGCGTACTGGCCGGTGACCAGACTGGTGAACTTGGCCGCACCGGTACCGACGGCTGGCAGCGAGATCGAACGCCCGACTGACAGGCAGTTCATCAGCATCATCCAGCCCTTGCCGAGCATTTCCTGACCACCGATGAGGTAGTCAAGCGGAATGAACACGTCCTTGCCGGAGTTCGGGCCGTTCATGAACGCGGCGCCCAGCGGCAGGTGTCGACGACCGATTTCCACTCCTGCGGTATCGGTCGGGATCAGCGCCAGACTGATGCCGAGGTCCTCTTCCTCACCGAGCAGGTGATCCGGGTCATAAGCCTTGAATGCCAGGCCAAGCAGGGTAGCGACCGGGCCGAGGGTGATGTAGCGCTTTTCCCAGTTCAGGCGCAGGCCGATGACTTCCTGTCCTTCCCACTGGCCTTTGCAGATGATCCCGGTGTCGGGCATCGCGCCGGCGTCGGAACCCGCCAGCGGGCCGGTGAGGGCGAAGCACGGGATATCGTCGCCACGCGCCAGGCGCGGCAGGTAGTGATTACGTTGTTCATCGGTGCCGTAATGCAGCAGCAATTCGGCCGGGCCGAGGGAGTTCGGGACCATCACGGTTGAGGCGAGGTCACCGCTGCGCGTCGCCAGTTTCATTGCCACTTGGGAGTGAGCGTAAGCGGAGAAGCCTTTGCCGCCGTATTCCTTGGGAATGATCAGGGCGAAAAAGCCATGTTCCTTGATGTGCGTCCAGGCCTCGGGCGGCAGGTCCATGGACTGGCCGATCTGCCAGTCGCTGACCATCGCGCAGAGTTCTTCGGTCGGGCCATCGATGAAAGCCTGTTCTTCTTCAGTCAGTTGCACCTTGGGATAGGACAGCAGTTTGTCCCAGTCCGGACGGCCGCTGAACAGCTCGCCGTCCCACCACACGGTGCCGGCATCAATCGCGTCGCGTTCGGTCTGCGACATCGGCGGCAGGGTTTTCTGGAACCAGTTGAACAGCGGCGCGGTGAAGTGTTTACGGCGCAGGTCGGGCAGCAACAACGGCGCTGCGACCACCGCCAACAGGACCCAGAAGACAAACAGCAGCCAGCCCGGCGCGTGACTGAAAATCCCCATGGCGACCAGATAGGCCGCAACGATGCCCAACGCGGGCAGCGGGGCGATGCGTCGATGGGCGAGATACGCCACGCCGACGATCAAAACCAGTATCCACAACAACAGCATATTCAGTCCTCCGTGAACCAAGGCAAATCGACCCTCCAGAGCTTAGACGGCATCTGCAAATAAGGGTGGTCAGAGCATGGTGATTGAAATCGTGGGAAACCCCGGATGGTTTTCGTAGGTTCGGTGGGCAACACGTGTGGGAAATCGTTCGTTGCTGCGCAGCTTTGCTTTCAGGTTTGGCCGAAACGTCGTTATCTCTGTGCTCAAGCTGTCGCTAGACTCGTGGCTTACCCAGGAGATTGCCGTCATGCACGAGTATCTGAGCCCCGGCCGCTTCATCGATAGTGACCACCCGGCGGTGGTGGAGTTCGCCGAGCAGCATCGCGGTGCCAGTAATGATCCGCGTGAGCAGGCGATCAGTCTGTATTACGCCGTGCGCGAGGCGGTGCGCTACAACCCGTACACCTTCAGCCGTGATCCGCAAACCCTGCGCGGCAGTTACGCACTGGCAGCAGGGGAGAGTTACTGCGTGCCGAAAGCCACGCTGCTCGCCGGTTGTGCGCGGCATTGCGGGATCCCGGCGCGCATCGGTCTGGCCGATGTGCGCAATCATCTGTCGACGCCACGTCTGCTCGAGTTGCTGAAAAGCGATGTGTTTGCCATGCATGGCTACACCGAGCTGTTTCTCGACGGCCGCTGGGTCAAGGCGACGCCAGCGTTCAACCAGCAACTGTGCGAGTTGTTCAACGTCGCAGCGCTGGAGTTCGATGGCATCAATGACAGCGTTTTCCACCCGTTCAACCGTGACGGCGCGCAGTTGATGGACTATCTGCTCGATCACGGCCAATTCACCGATGTGCCGGAAACCTTCTTCTTCGAGCACCTGCAAAAGTGCTATCCGCATCTGTTCAGTGAGCAACTGCCGGTGCTGCTGGGCGATATGCAGGCCGATTTGAGTCGCACCTGATCCGGCGTATGCTGGCCGTCCACTCACTTGCAAAGAGGCGGTCATGCTGAAGATCTGGGGACGGAAAAATTCATCGAACGTCAGAAAGCCCTTGTGGGCTGCCGAAGAGCTGGGCCTGGCGTACGAGGCCATCGATGCCGGCGGCGCGTTCGGTGTGGTCGACACGCCCGAGTACCGCGCAATGAACCCCAATGGCCGGGTGCCGGTGATCGAGGATGACGGTTTCGTGCTGTGGGAATCCAACGCGATCGTGCGCTATCTGCTGGCCAAACACGCCCCGGACAGCGCCTGGTATCCGGCGGATGCGCAAGCCCGCGCCGCAGCGGACAAGTGGATGGACTGGACCACTTCCAGTTTCGCCGGACCGTTTCGCACGGTGTTCTGGGGTGTGCTGCGTACGCCTGCCGAAAAGCAGGACTGGAAGGCGATCAACGCCGCGATCAAGGAATGCGATGAATTGCTGAACATGGCCGACCATGCCTTGATCAGCCAGCCTTATCTCTCCGGCAATGACATCGGGATGGGAGACATCCCGCTGGGCAGTTTCATTTATGCCTGGTTCGAAATGCCCATCGAGCGCGCGCCGCAACCGCATCTGCAAGCCTGGTATGAACGCTTGAAACAGCGTCCGGCCTATCAGAAAGCGGTCATGACCGCGTTGACTTGATAATTACTATCGACACACTTGACTGTACTTGTGCGGCGGCGGCAAGCACCATTGCGAACTTGCGCCGCGGTTGTTTCCCTCGCCGCCCGCCCTTATTTACTTCTTTCCTTCCTTCTTGGTGCGTAAATCCGATATGAGTTCCGCTCTGTCCATCCGGCAGCTAACCAAAACCTACGGCAACGGGTTCCAGGCCTTGAGTGGTATCGATCTGGACGTCGCCGAAGGTGACTTTTTCGCCTTGCTCGGCCCCAACGGCGCCGGCAAATCCACAACCATCGGCATCCTCTCGACCCTGGTCAACAAGACCAGCGGCACCGTGAATATTTTCGGCAATGACCTGGACAAGAACCCGGCGGCGCTCAAGCGCTCGATCGGCGTGGTGCCGCAGGAATTCAACTTCAACCAGTTCGAAAAGACTTTCGACATCGTCGTGACCCAGGCCGGCTACTACGGCATTCCGGCGAAAGTCGCCAAGGAACGCGCCGAGCAGTACCTGACCCAGCTGGGGCTGTGGGACAAGCGTGATGTGCCGTCGCGTTCGCTGTCCGGCGGCATGAAACGGCGTCTGATGATTGCCCGTGCGCTGGTGCACGAACCGCGTCTGCTTATTCTTGATGAGCCGACTGCGGGCGTCGACATCGAGCTGCGCCGTTCGATGTGGACCTTCCTCACCGAGCTGAACCAGAAAGGCATCACCATCATTCTGACCACGCATTATCTGGAAGAGGCCGAGCAGCTGTGCCGCAACATCGGCATCATCGACCACGGCACCATCGTCGAAAACACCAGCATGAAACAGTTGCTGGGCCAGTTGCATGTGGAGACCTTTTTGCTTGACCTGAAGAACGACTTGAGCGCGGCGCCGCAATTGCTCGGCTACCCGGCCCGATTGCTCGACGGCCATACCCTCGAAGTCCAGGTCGATAAATCCATGGGCATCACGGCGCTGTTCACCCAGCTGGCGCAGCAGAACATCGAAGTGCTGAGCCTGCGTAACAAAACCAATCGCCTCGAGGAGTTGTTCGTGTCCCTGGTGGAGAAAAATCTGTCGAAGGTGGCGGTATGAGTTCCGAGTTCGGTCCCAACCTCGTCGCCCTGCAAACCATTGTCTACCGCGAGGTCAAACGCTTCATGCGGATCTGGCCGCAGACGTTGCTGCCGCCGGCGATCACCATGGTTCTGTACTTCGTGATCTTCGGCAACCTGATCGGCCGGCAGATCGGCGACATGGGCGGCTTCACTTACATGGAGTACATCGTGCCGGGGCTGATCATGATGTCGGTGATCACCAACTCCTACGGCAACGTGGTCTCGAGCTTCTTCGGCAGCAAGTTCCAGCGCTCGATCGAAGAGTTGATGGTCTCGCCGGTGTCACCGCACACGATCCTGATCGGCTTCACCATTGGTGGCGTATTGCGCGGTCTGGCGGTGGGTCTGATCGTGACGATCCTGTCGCTGTTCTTCACAGATTTGCAGGTGCATCACCTCGGCGTGACCATTCTGGTGGTAGTGCTGACCGCGACAATCTTCTCGCTGCTGGGCTTCATCAACGCGGTGTTTGCGCGCAACTTCGATGATATTTCGATCATTCCGACCTTTGTGCTGACCCCGCTGACTTACCTGGGCGGCGTGTTCTACTCGATCACTTTGCTGCCACCGTTCTGGCAGACCGTGTCGCTGGCCAACCCGGTGCTGCACATGGTCAACGCCTTCCGCTACGGCATCCTTGGTGTCTCGGATATCCGTATCGGCATCGCCATCACCTTCATGCTGGTGGCGACCGTGGTGCTGTATCTCGGCTGTGCGCGGTTGCTGGTGAGCGGGCGCGGGATGCGTACCTGATCCCGACCGCGTCGCTTTCTTCGCTAGCAGGCTCGCCCACATTGGAATGATGTTCTCTGTGGGAGCGAGCCTGCTCGCGAAGGGGCCAGCCCAGACACAACAAAAAACGGCCTCCCATAGCGGAGGCCGTTTTGCATTCACTTCTGCCGACTTTTCTTGCGCCGCCGCCATTGCCGCGCTACCCACCAGCGCCAGTACAGCATCACCAGAAAGTACGCGAGGACGCCAAGCACCAGACCGACGACCACCGAGCCCAACAAAAACGGCTGCCACAATGTCGACAGCTCACCGCTGATCCATTCCCAGGTCAGCTCGTCCGGCAGATGCCGCGCCGGCACATCCATCAGGAACGCCCCGGCCTGGTAGGTGCAGAAAAACACCGCCGGCATGGTGATCGGATTGGTCAGCCAGACCAGACTCACCGCGATCGGCATATTGCCGCGCACCATCACTGCCAATGCCGCCGCGACCAGCATCTGCGCGGGTATCGGCAGGAATGCCGCAAACAGGCCGACCGCCATCGCCCGGGCGACCGAGTGGCGGTTGAGATGCCAGAGGTTCGGGTCATGCAGCAACGTGCCGAGAAAGCGTAAGGATTTGTGTTCCCTGATGCTCGTCGGGTCGGGCATGTAACGTTTGAATAAGCGCCGGGGCATAAGGCTTCTCGGTCGGTTAAGGCGGCAAGTATGTCTGGATTCTACGAACCGCCCATTCAGACTTTGTGACAATTGTTGACGACGGTGGTGCCGCACACCCGCTATGCCTAAGGAGGGGACTCTCAAGGACGGGCATATGCGCACAGGGATGATGGCGCTGGCAGTCGGTCTGCTGGCCCCGGTTTTTTTGCCGGCCTTGCCGCCGGTCGGCTTGCTGGTAGTGCTGCCAGTGGTGGCGCTGATGCTGCTGCCGTTTCGCAGCTATCCATTGGCTTTTTTGCTGTTTGGTTTCACGTGGGCTTGTTTCAGTGCGCAGTGGGCGCTGACTGACCGCTTGCCACCGAGTCTGGACGGCGAGACCCGTTGGCTTGAAGGGCGAGTGGTCGGCTTGCCGCAACACAACGATGGCGTGGTGCGTTTCGAGTTGGCTGATGCGCGTTCACGGCACGAAAAGCTGCCGTCGCTGCTGCGCCTGGCCTGGTACGCCGGGCCGGCGGTGAATAGTGGTGAGCGGTGGCGTCTGGCGGTGAAATTGAAGCGCCCGAGTGGCTTGCTCAATCCGGATGCCTTCGATTACGAGGCCTGGCTGCTGGCGCAACGGATCGGGGCGACCGGCACGATCAAGGATGGCCAGCGCCTGGCTGAGGCCCGGTATGCATGGCGCGACGGTGTTCGCCAACGCCTGCTTGCGGCCGATGCACAAGGACGAGAGGGCGCGCTGGCGGCGCTGGTGCTTGGTGACGGTTCAGGCCTCAGTCGCGAGGATTGGCAGGTGCTGCAAGACACCGGCACCGTGCATTTGCTGGTGATCTCCGGCCAGCACATCGGCTTGCTCGCCGCAGTGATGTATCTGCTGGTCGCCGGGCTGGCGCGTTTCGGAGTCTGGCCGTTGCGCTGGCCATGGCTGCCGTGGGCGTGCGGCCTGGCCTTCACGGCGGCGCTGGGTTACGGCCTGCTCGCCGGTTTCGATGTGCCAGTGCAGCGCGCCTGCGTGATGGTGGCGCTGGTGCTGCTGTGGCGCCTGCGTTTTCGCCATCTTGGTGCGTGGTGGCCGTTATTGCTGGCGTTCAATGGCGTGCTGTTGTTCGATCCGCTGGCCAGTTTGCGTCCGGGTTTCTGGCTGTCCTTCGCGGCGGTGGCAGTGTTGATCTTCACTTTCGGCGGGCGGCTGGGGGCCTGGCGGTGGTGGCAGACCTGGACCCGCGCGCAGTGGCTGATCGCAATCGGCTTGTGTCCGGTATTGCTGGCGCTGAGCTTGCCGATCAGCGTCAGCGGGCCGGTAGCCAATCTGCTGGCCGTTCCGTGGGTCAGCCTCGTGGTGCTGCCGCCGGCATTGCTCGGCACGCTAATGCTGCCCGTGCCTTATGTTGGTGAAGGGCTGTTGTGGCTGGCCGGTGGTTTGATCGACTGGCTGTTTATCGGGCTAGCGCTGATCTCCGGGCAATGGCCGGCGTGGATACCTGCCGCGATTCCATGGTGGGCATTGGTCCTGGGCAGCCTTGGCGCGATTTTGTTGCTGTTGCCCCGTGGCGTGCCGCTGCGTCCGTTGGGCTGGCCGCTGCTGTTGCTTTTGGCATTGCCGCCCCGAGAGCAAACAGAAGAAGGGCGGGCCGATGTCTGGCAACTCGATGTTGGCCAGGGCCTGGCCATCCTCATCCGCACCCGCCATCACGCGCTTCTCTATGACGCCGGCCCGCGTTTCGGCGAGTTCGATCTCGGCGAGCGGGTGGTGCTGCCAGCGTTACGTAAACTCAATGTGCAAGCGCTCGACCTGATGCTGCTCAGCCACGCTGACGCCGATCACGCTGGCGGCGCTCGGGCGGTAATGCAGGGATTGAAGGTGCACCGCGTGGTCAGCGGCGATGTGCCAAACCTGCCGCCGGAGCTGAACGCCGAAGCCTGCGCAAGTGGCGAACAGTGGCAGTGGGATGGCGTGCAGTTCCAGCTTTGGCAATGGTCGGCGGCCGATGACAGCAACCAGCGCTCCTGTGTATTGCAGATCGTGGCCAACGGTGAACGCCTGCTGCTCACCGGCGATATCGACATTCGCGCCGAGCGCGTTCTGCTCGACAGCCCGCTGGCCGTGCCGACGCAGTGGCTGCAATCGCCACATCACGGCAGCCGCAGTTCATCATCGATGGCCCTGCTCAAAGCCTTGCAGCCCGAAGCGGTGCTGATCTCCCGTGGCCACGGCAACTCCTTCGGTCATCCGCATCCAACCGTGCTGGCGCGCTACCGCAAGCAAGGTCTGCGCATCTACGACAGCGCCGAGCACGGTGCCATTCATCTGCAACTGGGCAGCTTCAAACCGCCGTGGACGATGCGTCAACAGCGGCGTTTTCTGGCGCGATCCGCCGGTGGCTGGCCGTTGATCGGTGCCAGCATGGGTGCCACCTCACGGTCGTCGGGGCGGCGACTCTTAATCGCGGATCGGTATGGTAAAGTGGCGCACTTTTTCGAGGGGACTGTCACTGTGTGGGAATTGGTCAAATCCGGCGGCTGGATGATGTTGCCGATCATTCTGAGTTCCATCGCGGCCATGGCGATCGTCGCCGAGCGCCTGTGGACACTGCGCGCCAGTCGCGTCACCCCCGAGCATCTGCTGGGTCAGGTCTGGGTCTGGATCAAGGACAAGCAGCTCAACAAGGAAAAACTCAAGGAATTGCGCGCCAACTCGCCGCTGGGGGAAATCCTCGCCGCAGGCCTGGCCAATTCCAAGCATGGTCGCGAGATCATGAAAGAGTGCATCGAAGAGGCCGCCGCGCGGGTCATTCATGAACTCGAACGCTACATCAACGCACTCGGCACCATCGCCGCCATGGCGCCGCTGCTCGGCCTGCTCGGCACCGTGTTGGGCATGATCGACATTTTCAGTGCCTTCACCGGTTCCGGCATGACCACCAATGCTTCGGTACTGGCCGGCGGTATTTCCAAAGCGCTGATCACGACCGCAGCAGGCCTGATGGTCGGGATTCCAGCGGTGTTCTTCCACCGGTTTTTGCAGCGCCGCATCGACGAGCTGGTGGTCGGTATGGAGCAGGAAGCGATCAAACTGGTGGAAGTAGTGCAGGGCGACCGTGATGTCGATCTGGCCGAGGGCAAAGCGTGAAATTCCGCCGCAAGCCCCGGGAAACCGTAGACATCAACCTCGCGTCGCTGATTGACGTGGTGTTCATTCTGCTGCTGTTTTTCGTGGTCACTACCACTTTCACTCGGGAAACCCAGTTGCGCGTGGATCTGCCGGAAGCGGTCAGCGGTTCGCCTGCCGAAGATCAGCAGGTCAAACAGCTGGACGTCGCGATCAGTGCCGAAGGCGTGTTCTCGGTGAACAACAAGATTCTGCCGAAGAATGATCTGGCGACGCTGATGGAAGCCATGCAGAAAGAATCCAACGGCGACACCAACATGCCGTTGTCGATCAGTGCCGATGGCAAGGCCCAGCATCAATCAGTGATCACCGCCATGGACGCGGCCGGCAAGCTCGGTTTCAGCCATCTGCGCATGACCACGGTCGAGGCGGCGCCGAAATCCTGATGAGCCTGTCCGATCGCCTGCTCGCCGCGTGGTATCAGGGGCATCCGGCCCTGACGCTGCTGCGGCCACTGGAAATGCTGTATCGCCGTGTGGTGATCAACAAGCGTCAGCGCTTTCTCGACGGTCAAGGCGAGATCTACCAGTCGCCCGTGCCGTTGATCGTGGTCGGCAATATCACCGTTGGCGGTACCGGCAAGACGCCGATGATTCTCTGGCTGATCGAACATTGCCGACGCCGTGGACTGCGCGTCGGCGTGGTCAGTCGCGGTTACGGCGCCAAACCGCCGCAACTGCCGTGGCGGGTTGAGGCCGAGCACAGCGCCGAGATTGCCGGTGACGAGCCGTTGCTGATCGTCCAGCGCACCGGCGTGCCGCTGATGATCGATCCCGATCGCAGCGCCGCCGTCAAAGTCTTGATTGCCAGTGAGCCACTGGACCTGATTCTGTCTGACGACGGCATGCAGCATTATCGTCTGGCGCGGGATCTGGAACTGGTGCTGATCGATGCCGCACGGGGCCTGGGCAATCAGCGCTGTCTGCCGGCCGGGCCGTTGCGTGAGCCGGTCGAGCGCCTGCAAAGTGTCGATGGCGTGCTGTTCAACGGTGCCCTTGATGATCGCGACGATGGTTTCGCCTTCCGCCTGCAACCCACCGCGCTGGTCAATCTGCGCAGCGGCGAACGTCAGTCGCTCGAGCATTTCCCGCCCGGGCAAGCGCTGCATGCGGTGGCCGGGATCGGCAATCCGCAACGTTTCTTCAGTACCCTCGAAGCGCTAGACTGGCGGCCGATCACCCATGCATTTGCCGACCACGCCGAGTACAGCGTGCAGGCGTTGAATTTCACCCCGTCATTGCCGTTGGTGATGACCGAAAAGGACGCGGTGAAGTGCCGTGCCTTTGCTGCTGCCGACTGGTGGTATCTGGCGGTCGATGCCGTGCCGTCGCCAGCCTTCGTGGCCTGGTTCGACACTCAGCTGATGCGCCTGTTGCCGGATCGTCTGCTGCCTTAACTCTTTTATTTCTGGGAATGTTCATGGACACCAAACTGCTCGACATCCTCGCTTGCCCCGTGTGCAAAGGCCCACTCAAGCTCAGCGCCGACAAGACCGAACTGATCAGCAAGGGCGCCGGCCTGGCCTATCCGATCCGCGACGGCATCCCGGTGATGCTGGAAAGCGAAGCGCGCACCCTGACCACCGACGAGCGTCTGGATAAATGACCACAGCCTTCACCGTTGTCATCCCGTCGCGGTTCGCCTCGACCCGTCTGCCGGGCAAGCCGTTGCTGGATATTGCCGGCAAACCGATGATCCAGCATGTCTGGGAACAGGCGAGCAAAAGCAGCGCGACCCGCGTCGTTGTTGCAACTGACGATGCACGCATCGTCGAGGCATGCAAAAGCTTTGGCGCCGAAGTGGTGCTGACCCGTGAAGATCACAACTCCGGCACTGATCGTCTGGCCGAGGTCGCGGCTAAACTGGGCCTTGCGCCTGATGCGATCGTGGTCAACGTCCAGGGCGATGAGCCGCTGATTCCGCCAAGCGTGATCGACCAGGTCGCCGCCAACCTTGCTGCCCACACCGAAGCGCGCATGGCCACGCTGGCTGAGCCGATCGAAGACGTGGAGACCCTGTTCAACCCCAACGTGGTCAAGGTCGCCAGCGACATAAACGGCCTCGCGCTGACTTTCAGCCGCGCGACCTTGCCATGGGCACGCGATGCATTTGCCAAGAGCCGCGAGCAGCTGCCAGAAGGCGTGCCCTATCGCCGCCACATCGGTATTTATGCCTATCGCGCCGGGTTCCTCCACGACTTCGTGAGCTGGGGGCCGTGCTGGCTGGAAAATACCGAATCTCTTGAGCAACTGCGTGCCTTGTGGCACGGCGTGCGTATCCATGTTGCCGACGCGCTGATCGCGCCGCCGACCGGTGTCGACACCGTTGAAGACCTTGAGCGGGTTCGTCGCCTGCTGGGGGCCTGATGCGCGTTCTGTTTGTGTGCCTGGGCAACATCTGCCGTTCGCCCACCGCTGAAGGCGTGTTGCGTCACAAGTTGCGTGAAGCCGGGCTGGCCGATGTGGTCGAAGTGGCCTCCGCCGGCACCGGTGACTGGCACGTCGGCAACCCGCCGGACAAGCGCAGCCAGGCCGCGGCGAAAGTGCGCGGTTATGACCTGTCGACGCAACGCGCGCAGCAGGTCAGCCGGGCCGATTTCGCCAGCTACGACCTGATTCTCGCCATGGACAACAGCAATCTGCGCAATCTCAAGGCCCTGCAGCCGTCCACCGGCAGAGCCGAGCTGGATCTGTTTTTGCGTCGTTATTCCGGGCTGGTCGATGAAGTGCCGGATCCGTATTACGACGGTGATCAGGGTTTCGAACAGGTGCTCGATCTGATCGAAGCGGCCTGCGACCAGTTGCTGATCGAAGTGAAGGGCCGTTTATGAGTTTGCAGGTCCAACCGCAAGTATCGTTGCAGGCCTTCAATACGTTTGGCGTCGATGTGCGCGCGCAGCTGTTTGCCGAAGCCCGCAGTGATGACGATGTCCGCGAAGCGCTGGCCTATGCCGCTTCCCATGACGTGCCGTTGCTGGTGATCGGCGGCGGCAGCAACTTGCTGCTCACGGCGGATATTGCGGCGTTGGTATTGCGCATGGCCACGCGCGGCATCCGCGTGCTCAGCGACGATGGCAGTCGCGTGGTGGTCGAGGCGGAAGCGGGCGAACCGTGGCATCCGTTCGTGCAGCACACGCTGGCCGCGGGTTTTGCCGGGCTGGAAAACCTCAGCCTGATTCCCGGCACCGTCGGCGCCGCGCCGATGCAGAACATCGGCGCCTATGGTGTCGAGATCAAGGACGTGTTTGCCGGCCTGACTGCGCTGGACCGCGAGAGCGGCGAGCTGCGGGATTTCAGCCTGGAGCAGTGCAATTTCGGCTACCGCGACAGTGTGTTCAAGCAGCAGCCGGGACGTTGGCTGATCCTGCGGGTGCGCTTCAAGCTTGATCGCGCCGCGCACCTGCATCTGGAATACGGCCCGGTCCGTCAGCGCCTGAGCGAGCAGGGCATCGAGCAGCCGACGCCCAGCGATGTCAGCCGCGCCATCTGCAGCATCCGCAGTGAAAAACTGCCGGACCCGGCGGTGCTCGGCAATGCCGGCAGCTTTTTCAAGAATCCGCTGGTGCCTGCCGCTGTGGTCACGCAGATCAAAGCGCAGCACCCGGATCTGGTGGCTTACCCGCAAGCGGACGGGCAGATGAAACTGGCCGCTGGCTGGCTGATCGAACGCGCCGGCTGGAAGGGTTTTCGCGATGGCGATGCCGGCGTGCACAAGTTGCAGGCGCTGGTGCTGGTCAACTACGGCACGGCCACCGGCCTGCAACTGCTCGACCTGGCGCAACGTATCCAGAAAGACATCGCCGAACGGTTTCATGTCGAACTGGAAATGGAGCCCAACCGCTATTGAGGCTACGCTTGCCTGACGCCATCAAAAGCCCTGCACTGATGAAAAAGTGCAGGGCTTTTTTGTTAATGCTGGGTTAACTTAGCGAGCTAACGATACCAACCATTTGCTCCACCCAAAGGCCCGGTGCAGACGTTCCCGTCGGCGCAAGAGAGCCTGATTAGCCTGAGTCGATCTGCGCGAACCCACCGCTGATTTTCCGGCGGCAGATTGCTCGACCCCATAACCACTAAAAAATATGCGGGCGTGCCCATGATTACCATGAAACTCAACGGTCAAGACCACTCCCTCGATGTCACCGAAGACATGCCGCTGTTGTGGGCGATTCGTGACGTCGCCGGATACAACGGCACCAAATTCGGTTGCGGCATGGGCCTGTGCGGCGCCTGCACCATCCATATCGACGGTTTGCCGGCACGCAGTTGCATCACGCCGATCGGCTCGGTAATCGGCCAGAACGTCACCACCATCGACAATCTCCACGCCGATCCGGTCGGCAAGGTCGTGCAGCAAGCCTGGCTCGACAGCGCCGTGGCTCAATGCGGTTATTGCCAAGGCGGGCAGATCATGTCGGCCACCGCTCTGCTGAAAACCAACCCCAACCCGAGCGACGAGCAGATCGAAGAAGCCATGGTCGGCAACATCTGCCGCTGCGGCACCTACAACCGGATCAAAACCGCGATCCGCCAGGCCTCCACCCACCTGAAGGAGGTGAAGGCATGAGCCGCGTCCCGAATGATTTCGCCCTGAGCAACCTCAGCCGCCGTGGTTTTCTCAAAGGCGTCGGCGCCACCAGCGCGCTGGTCCTCGCCGCGAGCTGGGGCTGGCAGGATGCGTTGGCCGATGACGCTGCGAAGAAATTTGGCGCCGACGGCATGCCCAATGGCTGGATCGACGATCCCAAGGTCTACGTGAGCATTGCTGCCGATGGCAGCGTCACCGTGGTGTGCAACCGTTCGGAAATGGGCCAGGGCGTGCGCACCAGCCTGAGCATGGTGGTTGCCGATGAACTTGAGGCCGATTGGGCGCAGGTCAAAGTGCAGCAGGCGCCGGGCGACGAAGTGCGCTTCGGCAACCAGGACACCGATGGTTCGCGCAGCATGCGTCACTGGTACGAGCCGATGCGTCGTTGCGGCGCCGCCGCGCGGACCATGCTCGAACAGGCCGCCGCTGCGCAGTGGAAAGTGCCGGCTGGCGAATGCCATGCGCAACTGCACAAAGTCATTCACAAACCGTCCGGACGTGAACTGGGCTACGGCGAACTCGCCGCTGCCGCCAGTGCGCTGGCAGTACCGGCACGTGACAGCCTGCGACTCAAGCAGCCGTCGGAATTTCGCTACATCGGCAAGGAAGGCACCAAGGCCATCGACGGTGCCGACATCGTCAATGGCCGCGCAGTGTACGGCGCCGACGTGCATTTCGACGGCATGCTCTACGCCACTATCGCTCGCCCGGCAGTGTACGGCGGCAAGGTCAAAAGCCTCGATGACAGCGCCGCGCTGAAAGTCCCCGGCGTGCTAAAAGTCATGCAGATCGAAGGCCGGCCATTGCCGTCAGAGTTCCAGCCATTGGGCGGCGTCGCGGTTGTGGCCAGCAACACCTGGGCGGCGATCAAGGGTCGCGAGGCGCTGAAGATCGAGTGGGACGACGGCCCGAATGCCAGTTATGACTCGATTGCCTATCGCAAAGAGCTTGAAGCCGCGTCGCTGAAGGCCGGCAAAGTGGTGCGCAACACCGGTGATATCGACAAGGCCTTGAGCGGCGCCGCCAGCACTCTCGAGGCCTCGTATTACCTGCCGCACTTGGCGCAGGCGCCGATGGAACCGATGGTCGCTATCGCCCGTTACAAGGACGGCGTGTGCGAAGCCTGGGCGCCAAGTCAGGCACCGCAGGTCACCCGTGAGCGCATCGCCGAGCGTCTTGGCGTGCCGTTCGAAAAGGTCACCGTCAACGTGACATTGCTGGGCGGTGGTTTCGGTCGCAAGTCGAAACCGGACTTCGTCGTTGAAGCGGCGATTCTCGCCAAGGAGTTCCCGGGCAAGGCTGTACGGGTGCAGTGGACGCGCGAAGACGACATCCACAATTCGTATTTCCACACTGTGTCGGCGGAATATCTCAAGGCCGGCATCGACAAGAACGGCATGCCATCCGGGTGGCTGCATCGCACCGTGGCGCCAAGCATCACCGCGCTGTTTGCGCCGGACATGAACCACGAAGCGGCGTTCGAGCTGGGCATGGGCTTTACCAACATGGCCTATGCGATTCCCAACGTGCGCCTGGAAAACCCCGAAGCCAAGGTACACACGCGGGTCGGCTGGTATCGCTCGGTGTCGAACATTCCCCACGGCTTCGCGATTCAGAGCTTCGTCGATGAACTGGCGCACAAGGCCGGGGAAGATCCGCTCAAGTACCAGATCAAATTGCTCGGCCCGGACCGGCAGATCGATCCACGCACCTTGAGCGAAGAGTGGAATTACGGCGAATCGCCCGAGCGTTATCCGATCGACACCGGGCGCATGCGCACGGTGCTGGAAACTGCCGCCAAGGCCGCCGGTTGGGGGCGCAAACTGCCCAAGGGTCGTGGTCTCGGTCTGGCGGTGCATTACAGCTTCGTCACCTATGTGGCGGCGGTGATTGAAGTCGAGGTCAAGGACGACGGTTCGCTGATCGTGCACAAGGCCGACATCGCCGTGGACTGCGGGCCGCAGATCAACCCTGAGCGCATCCGTTCGCAGTTCGAAGGTGCGTGTGTCATGGGCCTGGGCAACGCTGTGCTCGGTGAGATCAGCTTCAAGGAAGGCAAGGTCCAGCAGGACAACTTCCATATGTACGAGGTCGCGCGCATGTCGCTGGCGCCCAAGGAAGTCGCGGTGCATCTGGTCACGCCGCCGGGTGACGTGCCGTTGGGTGGCGTTGGTGAGCCGGGCGTGCCGCCGATTGCGCCGGCGCTGTGCAATGCGATCTTCGCCGCCACCGGCAAGCGCATCCGCAATCTGCCGGTGCGGTATCAGTTGCAGGGCTGGCAGAAGGCGCAAGCGTAATGGACAGCGTCGATCTCAACGTTCTGCGCAGCGTCCTCGAGTGGCGCCGCGCCGGACAGCGGGTGGTGCTGTTCAGCGTGGTGCAGACGTGGGGCACCGCGCCGCGCTCGCCCGGCGCCATGCTCGCCTTGCGCGAGGACGGCGTGGTGATCGGTTCGGTGTCAGGTGGCTGTGTCGAAGATGACCTGATCGCGCGGCTGCACGACGGCCGCATTGCCACCGATGGTCCGCCAGTGCAGATGATTACCTACGGCGTGACCCGCGAGGAGGCCGCGCGTTTCGGCCTGCCTTGCGGCGGCACCCTGCGCCTGACCGAAGAGCGCGTCGGTGACCCGGCGTGGGTCGCCGAGCTGCTGCAGCGTTGCGAAAACCATGAAATCGTCGCCCGGGAACTGAACATCGAAACCGGCGAGGTGCGGCTGGCTCCGGCGAGCAAGTCCGATTCGCTGGTGTTCGACGGCAAGACTCTGCGAGCGATTTATGGTCCGCGCTGGCGCTTGTTGCTGATCGGTGCCGGGCAGTTGTCGCGCTACGTCGCCGACATGGCGCGGCTGCTGGATTTCGAAGTGCTGATCTGCGATCCGCGCACCGAGTTCGTTTACGGCTGGGAAGAGCAGCATGGCCGTTTCGTCCCCGGCATGCCGGATGAAGCTGTGCTGAACATCCAGACCGACGAGCGCACGGCAATTGTCGCCTTGACTCACGATCCACGCCTGGACGATATGGCTTTGCTCACTGCGCTCGACTCGCCGGCGTTCTACGTCGGCGCGCTCGGTTCGCGGGTCAACAGCCAGAAGCGCCGGGAAAATCTGGCTCAGCTAGGCTTGTCGCAAGCATCGATTGATCGCTTGCACGGGCCGATCGGCCTGCACATCGGCAGTCATTCGCCGGCAGAGATCGCCTTGTCGTTGCTGGCGGAAATTGTCGCGATCAAGAACGGTGTGGAGCTGAAACAGAAAAAACCGCTGGAGGGTGCATGAGCCAATCCATCGCAGTGATTGTGCTGGCGGCGGGCGAGGGCAAACGCTTTCGCCAGATCGCCGGCCCCGACAAAGATAAATTGCTCGCTGACTGCACCGGGCGTGACGGCGCGGTGCGCTCGGTCATCGAGCAGGTGCTGGTGAACCTGCCGGCCAGTCTCGACAAGCGCGTGCTGGTCACCACCGAGGCTCGACCGCAGGCGATGCGCATGGCTCAGGCTTACGGCTGGGACGTGGTGTCGATCGAATCGACCGGCATGGGCGACAGCATTGCCGCAGGTGTTGCTGCTTGCCCGGACGCTGATGGCTGGTTGATTGTGCTCGGCGATATGCCGTTTATCTCGCCTTCGAGTATCGAGAGAGTGGTCGCGGCGATGGCTGATGATGCGGTGAGCGTGCCGGTGCTGGGTGGCGAGTTTGGCCATCCTGTGGGGTTTGGTCGCTCGTTTGGCGCGCAGTTGCAGGCGCTGACCGGCGATCGTGGCGCACGGCCGTTGTTTGCGCAGGGTAGGGTGGTTGAGGTGGCGGTAGATGATCCGGGGGTGTTGTGGGATATCGATGTGCCTGAATCTCTGGTATTTCCTCAGCCCTGAGCCGTGTTGAAATCCCTTGTGGGAGTGAGCCTGCTCGCGAATGCGATGGTTCAGTTACATGAATATTGTCTGACCCAGCGCTTTCGCGAGCAGGCTTGCTCCCACAAAGGTTGTGGATAATGCTGGAATTTCAGGCATAAAAAAGCCCCGCCAGGCTCTCACCAGGCGGGGCTTTTTATTGGCTTCAGGAATTACACGAGTGGTTTAGGCTCGTGCTCTTTTTCCTGGGCTTCTTCGCGCTGTTCAACTGCATCCTGAACGGAGCGTGGTGCTTCAGCGATCACCGATTCTACCGATGCTTCTTCCGCGACCGGGGCAGGAGCTGCCTCGGTCACTTCAGCTGCAGGGGCTGGTTCGGCAGCAACCGGAGTTGCAGCGGCGGCCAGTTCGGCTTCCTTCTGCAGACGCTCGGCTTCACGCTTGCGACGACGCACTTCACGCGGGTCGTTTGGCGCGCGGCCGTTCGGCGTCAGGGCGCTGACCGGAGCCGGCGCTTCAACCACTGGCGCTGGCGCTGGCGCTTCGACTGCGGGTGGTGCTTCTTCAACCTGAGCCTCGGCAACCGGAGCTTCAACCACTGGTGTCGGCGCCGGCTCTGCTGCTGCAACTACTGGCTCGGAAACCATGGCTTGCGGCACTTCGGCTTCAGCGACTGGCGCTGGAGTTTCAGTGACGGCTGGCTCGGCAACCCAGTTGAACGCAGTCTGCTCTTCGCGAACTTCACGCACGGTCTTGGTCACGTTTTCGCTGACGGTTTCTACCGCTGGCTCAGTGATGGCCGTTGGTGCTTCGACGACAGCTTCCGGTTCGGCAGTTGCTTCAGCCTGAGGTTGAGCTTCGCGGACCGGAGCGACTTCGATTTCCGGTGCAGCAGTCGCTTCCACTGGAGTGGTGGCTTCGACAACCGGCGCTTCGACTGGAGCAGTTTCCAGTGTGGCGGCGGTGGCGCGTTCAGCCTGCTCGTGAGCTTCGGCTTCTGCCGGAGCGCTGATGGTGCTGCTGGCAACGGCGGCGGTGACGGCCAGGCCAGCGGCCAGATCGGCAGTGCTTGGCTCGCCAGCGTTTTCAGCGGACTCGGATTCTTCCGAACCTTCGATCACGTTGCCGTTGGCATCACGTTGACGCTCGCGACGGTTGCTGCGACGACGCTGGCCACGGGAGCGACGACGTGGACGATCGCCTTCGGCGGTATCCTGACCGTCTTCCGGCAGTTGCTCTTCGTTGTTGCTGTTCACTTCTTCTTCAGCGACGGCAGCAGCGGCCTGCTCGGCACGCGGTTGACGCTCTTCACGCGGTGGACGCGGAGCGCGTTCTTCGCGTGGCTGACGGGCCGGACGCTCTTCAGCGGTCACGGCAGCAACGGCTGCGGCTGCGGCTGGCGCGGCGTCCAGCGGCTCGCGCAGTTCACGCACGCGTTCTTCACGCTCGCCACGCGGCTTGCGATCTTCACGTGGGGCACGCGGTGCACGTTCTTCACGCGGGGCACGTGGTGCGCGCTCTTCGCGGGCTACCGGCGCTTCGCTGCGGGTTTCACGCGGCTCGCGGGCTTCACGTGGCTGGCGCTCTTCGCGCGGCTCGCGTGGTGCGCGCTCTTCACGTGGAGCACGTTCTTCGCGCGGCTTGCGTTCTTCATCGCGGCGACCGTTACGGTTGCGGCTCTGCTGACGACCGTTGCGGCGCTCTTCGTTGCGGGCAGGACGCTCGGTGGCAGCCGGTTTCGCAACCGCGACCGGTGCGGCTGGCTCTTCCTTGGTGGCGAACAGGCTGACCAGCGACTTCACCAGGCCCTTGAACAGGCTTGGCTCAGGCGCGGCAACCGGTGCAGGAGCAGGTGCGGCAGGGGCAACTTCAGTCGGCACCGGTGCATTGGCACGGGCCGGCGCGGTTTTCACTGCAGCTTCCTGGCGAACCAGAGTGCGAGTCGCAGCGGCTGGCTGGACTTCTTCGACTTCGGCAGCGGCGGCAGCGATTTCGTAGCTGGACTGGTTGGTCGCGGCTTCCGGGCTGTCGTCACGCAGACGCTGAACTTCAAAGTGCGGCGTCTCGAGGTGATCGTTCGGCAGAATGACGATACGGGCACGGGTGCGCAGTTCGATCTTGGTGATCGAGTTGCGTTTTTCGTTGAGCAGGAACGCAGCGACCGGGATCGGCACTTGCGCGCGAACTTCGGCGGTGCGGTCTTTCAGGGCTTCTTCTTCGATCAGGCGCAGAATGGCCAGCGACAGCGATTCAACGTCACGGATGATGCCGGTGCCGTTGCAACGCGGGCAGACGATGCCGCTGCTTTCGCCCAGCGATGGACGCAGGCGCTGACGGGACATTTCCAGCAGGCCGAAACGCGAGATGCGACCGATCTGCACGCGGGCACGGTCAGCTTCCAGGCATTCACGGACTTTTTCTTCCACGGCGCGCTGGTTCTTGGCCGGGGTCATGTCGATGAAGTCGATGACGATCAGGCCGCCGATGTCGCGCAGGCGCAACTGACGGGCGATTTCTTCGGCGGCTTCAAGGTTGGTCTGCAGGGCGGTTTCTTCGATGTCGCTGCCTTTGGTGGCGCGCGCCGAGTTGATGTCGATCGACACCAGGGCTTCGGTCGGATCGATGACGATGGAGCCGCCGGAAGGCAGTTCGACGACGCGCTGGAACGCGGTCTCGATCTGGCTTTCGATCTGGAACCGGTTGAACAGCGGCACGCTGTCTTCGTACAGCTTGATCTTGCTGGCGTACTGCGGCATCACCTGGCGGATGAAGGTCAGGGCTTCGTCCTGGGCTTCAACGCTGTCGATCAGCACTTCGCCGATGTCCTGGCGCAGGTAATCGCGGATGGCGCGGATGATCACGTTGCTTTCCTGGTAGATCAGGAATGGCGCGGAGCGATCCAGCGAGGCTTCTTTGATGGCGGTCCACAGTTGCAGCAGGTAGTCGAGGTCCCACTGCATTTCTTCGCTGCTGCGGCCCAGGCCGGCAGTGCGCACGATCAGACCCATGTCGGCCGGAGCAACCAGGCCGTTCAGCGCTTCACGCAGTTCGTTGCGCTCTTCACCTTCGATGCGACGGGAGATGCCGCCGGCACGCGGGTTGTTCGGCATCAGTACGAGGTAACGACCGGCCAGGCTGATGAAGGTGGTCAGGGCGGCGCCCTTGTTGCCACGTTCTTCTTTCTCGACCTGAACGATGACTTCCTGGCCTTCGCTCAGGACGTCCTTGATGTTGACGCGGCCTTCTGGGGCTTTCTTGAAGTATTCGCGGGAGATTTCTTTGAGGGGCAGGAAGCCGTGGCGCTCGGAGCCGAAATCGACAAAGGCAGCCTCAAGGCTTGGTTCGATGCGAGTGATACGGCCTTTATAGATGTTGGCCTTCTTCTGCTCGCGTGCACCGGATTCGATGTCCAGGTCGTAGAGGCGCTGGCCATCTACCAGTGCAACACGCAACTCTTCGGGTTGAGTTGCGTTAATCAGCATTCTTTTCATGTAGTACCGTCGGTTTCCGGGCTGCCGGAAACGGCGTTCGGCACACACGACTTCTCACGGTCGGTGTCAGGTGCGTCGGGAGTGGTTGGCCATTCCCGTGTCCAGCGATGTGCGGCCAATTGGGCCGATACCGCGACGTACGCGTCCTGCTTGCTGTGGCTACTTAAGCACTCAGTCAGGAGGAGGAATCAACCAGCGGCTGTGGACGAGATGAAGCGTCTTGATCAAAGCTTGTTGCTACACAGTCCGGCGGTTGTGCATCTCCACCCTACACGTATCCCTGATAATTCGGGTGCTGCCGCGCGCAGAATCCGCAGCGGGTTGGCATTTACCGTGAGCTCCGAAAGGGGAGGTCACGCATCATGGCTAATTCAGGCGATGTTTCCGAAGCAATCGCTCGGGGTCATTCGCAGTCGACTGCACTTTGTGAACTGGCCTTGAATGTTGCCTGCCGGGCGAGTGAGAACTCTGCTCGGCGGTGTAATTCAGGCCTCATGTCACCTGCGCTCGTTACAACCGCAAACTCCACCGTTACGTAGCGAAAGCCCCGTAGGACGGCCTCGCGCCCTGGTGAATTGCGTTGGTCAGGGCCGGTCTTTGACCGTGGTTCCGCTGTCCAGGCCGCTTTTGGCGGCGTTCGCGACTATAGCAGCAATGATTAAGTGCTTCAATTCCATAAAAATTGTTATCATCCGCGGCATGACAACTACTGCCCCTTCGACTCCAGGCGTTCAACTGCTTGAAGTCTCGCCGGAGTATGCCGGCCAACGAATCGACAACTTTCTCCTCGCCCGGCTCAAAGGCGTGCCCAAGACCTTGATTTACCGCATTTTGCGCAAAGGCGAAGTGCGTGTGAACAAAGGTCGGATCAAGCCCGAATACAAGCTGCAGGCCGGCGATATCGTACGCGTGCCGCCGGTTCGCGTGCCTGAGCGCGACGAACCGGTGCCGCTGGCCCAGGGGCTGTTGCAGCGCCTGGAAGCCTCGATTGTCTTCGAAGATAAAGCCCTGATCGTGATCAACAAGCCCGCCGGCATTGCGGTGCATGGCGGCAGCGGGCTGAATTTCGGCGTGATCGAAGCCTTTCGTCAGTTGCGTCCCGACGCCAAGGAGCTGGAGCTGGTTCACCGTCTCGACCGTGACACCTCCGGCCTGCTGATGATCGCCAAAAAACGCAGCATGTTGCGCCATCTGCACGAGCAGCTGCGTGGCGATGGCGTCGACAAGCGCTACATGGCGCTGGTCCGTGGCAACTGGGCAACCTCGATCAAGCAGGTTCGCGCACCGTTGCTCAAGAGCAATCTGCGCTCCGGCGAGCGCATGGTCGAAGTCAATGACGAGGGCAAAGAAGCCCTGACGCTATTCAAGGTGCTGCGCCGCTTCGGCGATTTTGCCACCATGGTCGAGGCGAAACCGGTTACCGGTCGTACCCACCAGATTCGCGTGCACACCTTGCATGCTGGCCATTGCATTGCCGGTGACAGCAAGTATGGCGACGAGGATTTCACCAAGGAAATCCGCGATCTGGGTGGTAAGCGCCTGTTCCTGCACGCCTACATGCTGACCGTGCCGCTGCCCGACGGCGGCAAGCTGAATCTGCAAGCGCCCGTCGATGAAATGTGGGCCAAGACCGTGGAGCGATTGAGTGCGCCCATCTGATTACAAGCTGTTGATTTTCGACTGGGACGGCACCCTTGCCGATTCCATTCATCGGATCGTCGAGGCGATGCACTCGGCGTCCGGGCGTTCCGGTTTCGAGCTGCGCGATGACTTCGCCGTCAAAGGCATCATCGGTCTCGGCTTGCCGGAAGCGATTCGTACGCTGTATCCCGAAATCAGCGATGCAGAAATGCTCGCGTTTCGCGAGTACTACGCCGATCACTACATCGCTGCCGAAGCCGTGCCTTCGCCGCTGTTCGAAGGGGTGGTCGAGTCGATGGCATCGTTTCGCGAGCAGGGTTATCACCTGGCGGTAGCGACCGGCAAGAACCGTCGCGGGCTGGATCGGGTACTCAAGGCCAATGGCTGGGAAGATTATTTCGATATCACCCGCGCTGCCGATGAAACTGCCAGCAAGCCACACCCTCTGATGCTTGAGCAGATTGTCAGCCACTGCGGCGTACGCCCGGAGCAGGCGTTGATGGTCGGTGATTCGTCGTTCGATCTGCTGATGGCGCGCAACGCGGGAATGGATTCGGTGGCGGTCAGTTATGGCGCGCAATCGATCGAGTCCCTGCAACAGTTCGAGCCGCGCCTGTCGATCGACCGTTTTTCTCAATTGCACGCCTGGCTGGGTCAGCGGGCTTAATACGTTTTTGCTGGGGTAGATGGCATGACCGACGAATGGAAAGCACCGGCCAAGGCAAGTGCCGACGACGGTGACGCGAAAAGCTGGAAGCTGTTGGAAAAGACTTTGCTGGCCGGCGTGCAGGAACAACGCCGTTCGCGGCGCTGGGGGATTTTCTTCAAGCTGCTGACGTTTGTTTATCTGTTTGTTGCGCTGCTGCTGTTCACGCCGCTGATGGACATGGAAAAAAGCGCCACCCGCGGCCCGAACTACACGGCGTTGATCGAGATCGACGGTGTGATCGCCGACAAGGAACCGGCCAGCGCCGATAATATCGTTGGCAGCCTGCGCGCGGCGTTCGAAGACAAGAAGGTCAAAGGCGTGGTCCTGCGCATCAACAGTCCGGGCGGCAGTCCGGTGCAGTCCGGTTATGTCTATGACGAGATCAAGCGTTTGCGTGGCCTGCATCCAGAGATCAAGCTCTACGCAGTGATTTCCGATCTTGGTGCTTCGGGCGCCTATTACATCGCCAGCGCGGCGGATCAGATCTACGCCGACAAGGCCAGTCTGGTCGGCTCAATCGGCGTGACAGCAGCGGGTTACGGTTTTGTCGGCGCCATGGAAAAGCTCGGGGTTGAGCGTCGCACCTACACCTCGGGCGAACACAAGGCATTCCTGGATCCGTTCCAGCCGCAAAAGCCTGAAGAAACCGCCTTCTGGCAAAGCGTGCTCGACACCACGCACAAGCAGTTCATCAACAGCGTCAAGCAGGGTCGTGGTGATCGCCTGAAGGACAAAGAGCATCCGGAGCTGTTTTCCGGGCTGGTCTGGTCGGGTGAGCAGGCGCTGCCGCTGGGTCTGATCGATGGCTTGGGCAGTGCCAGTTCGGTGGCGCGTGATGTGATTGGCGAGAAGGAGCTGGTGGACTTCACCGTGCAGGAATCGCCGTTCGATCGCTTCTCGAAAAAGCTCGGCGCCAGCGTGGCCGAGCAGTTGGCGATGTGGATGGGTTTCCACGGGCCTTCGTTGCGGTAAGACGTTTCAAGGTCGAAAGATCGCAGTCGGCGGCAACTCTTGCACGGATCGGTGTAGGAGCTGCCGAAGGCTGCGATCTTTTGCTTTCAAGGGATTTGCACGCCTTCGACCAACAACATGTCGATCAGGCGAATCAGCGGCAGGCCGATCAGGCTGGTGGCATCCGGGCCTTCGGTCGATTGAAACAGGCTCACGCCCAGTCCTTCGGCCTTGAAGCTGCCGGCGCAGTCGTACGGTTGCTCGATGCGCAGGTAGCGTTCGATGCGCGCCTGATCCAGCTGACGCATGTGCACGGTAAACGGCACGCAGTCGACCTGGCATTGCCCTGTGTGGCTGTTGAGCAGTGCCAGGCCGGTCAGGAATGTCACGCTCGCGCCGCTCGCCGCCATCAATTGCTCGCGAGCCTTCTCGAAGGTGTGCGGCTTGCCGATGATCTGTTCGCCGAGGACGGCGACCTGATCCGAGCCAATGATCAGATGAGCAGGGTGGCTGTCCGCCAGGGCGCGGGCCTTTTCTTCGGCGAGGCGTTTGACCAGGTCGATTGCGGACTCGCCCGGGCGATGGCTTTCGTCGATGTCCGGCGAGCTGCAGACGAACGGCAAGTGCAGGCGGGCGAGCAATTCGCGGCGATAAGTCGAGCTTGAAGCGAGTAATAAAGGCAGCATGGACGTCTCCTGAGGCAGGTGCGGATTCTAGCGGAGGCGCGCAAGTGACGGACAGGGCACAATTTCCTTTGACATGGGTGGGTGCATCCCTATAATGCTGCGCCTATGTTGAATGACCCGATTCCACCTCACGTTGACCCGCGCAAATTGGCTGACCGTGGCACCACCCTTCAAGGTGAACTGCTGCTGGCCGATTTGAAGAGACTCTGCGACCCGCTTTCCGACGATGTCGGTACGGTGCAGGCCAAATTCGTTTTTGAACGAGATGAACGTAAGTCTGTGGTCATCCACAGCTTTATCGACACCGAAGTCAAAATGGTTTGCCAGCGTTGTCTTGAGCTGGTCACCCTGCCGATCCACAGCGAATGCAGTTACGCGGTGGTGAAGGAGGGTGCGAATACCCAGTCGTTGCCGAAAGGTTATGACGTGCTGGAACTGGGCGAAGATCCATTGGATCTGCAGTCACTGATCGAGGAGGAGCTTCTGCTCGCCTTGCCCATTGTGCCTGCTCATCATCCGGAAGAATGCCAGCAGCCGGCGGGAGCAGATGAGCCCGAACCGAGCGAGGACGAGGTAACGCGGTCCAACCCGTTCAGTGTATTGGCGCAGTTAAAGCGTGACCCAAACGTTTAGGAGTTAATCAATTATGGCTGTTCAGCAGAACAAAAAATCCCGCTCTGCCCGTGACATGCGCCGTTCGCACGACGCTCTCGAGGCTAGCACCCTGTCTGTAGAAAAAACCACTGGTGAAGTTCACCTGCGTCACCACGTATCGCCAGAAGGCGTATACCGTGGCCGTAAAGTGATCGACAAGGGCGCTGACGAGTAATCACTTGTCTGCTCAAGTCATCGCGATTGACGCAATGGGCGGGGACTTCGGTCCCCGCAGCATTGTTCAGGCCAGTCTCGCTTGCCTGTCTGCTACACCCTCGCTGCACCTGACCCTCGTCGGTCAACCCTCCCTTCTTGAAGAACTGATCCACGGCCAGTCGGCTGCCGATCGCGCGCGCCTCACGATTGTTGCGGCCAGCGAAGTCATCACCATGGACGAAAAACCCGCTCAGGCCCTGCGTGGCAAGCCGGATTCGTCGATGCGTGTAGCCCTTGAACTGCTGCGCGATGGCAAGGTGCAGGCCTGTGTCAGTGCCGGCAATACGGGTGCGTTGATGGCCTTGTCGCGATTCGTGCTGAAGACATTGCCCGGCATTGATCGGCCGGCCATGGTCGCGGCGATTCCGACGCAGACCGGTTATTGCCAACTGCTCGATCTGGGCGCCAACGTCGATTGCAGTGCCGAGCACCTGTTGCAGTTCGCGGTGATGGGCTCGGTCGCTGCGCAGACTCTGGGTATCGCCCGTCCGCGTGTGGCACTGCTGAACATCGGCACCGAGGACATCAAGGGCAATCAGCAGGTCAAACTGGCCGCAACGTTGTTGCATGCCGCGCGCGGGATCAACTACATCGGTTTTATCGAAGGCGACGGCTTGTATCGCGGTGAGGCCGACGTGGTGGTGTGTGACGGCTTCGTCGGCAACATCCTGCTCAAGTCCAGCGAAGGTCTGGCGACGATGATTGCGGCGCGCATCGAGGCCCTGTTCAAGAAAAACTTGGCCTCGCGCGCTGTCGGCGCTCTCGCGCTGCCGTTGATGAAACGTCTGCAAGCTGATCTGGCCCCGGCGCGACATAATGGCGCAAGCTTTCTCGGCTTGCAGGGCATCGTTGTGAAAAGCCACGGATCGGCCGGGGTACAGGGCTTTCAGAGTGCCATTCAACGGGCGCTGATCGAGATTCAGGAGAACCTGCCCGAGCGTCTCCACGGTCGTCTGGAGGAACTGTTGTCTTAGGCGTTTTCGTCGGACAATGCTTAAATGTGACCGCCCGGTTCAAAGGGCCATCCAAACTGTCAGTTTCTGGCGTCCCCAACGGGGCGTTATTTTCCGACGACAAGATCATTAGGGGCTTGTTACATGTCTGCTTCCCTCGCATTCGTCTTTCCAGGACAGGGTTCGCAGTCCCTCGGCATGCTGGCCGAGCTGGGCGCGCAACATCCGCTGATCCTCGAAACCTTTCAAGAAGCCTCTGCTGCGCTGGGCTACGACCTGTGGGCACTGACCCAACAGGGCCCGGAAGAGCTGCTCAATCAAACCGACAAAACCCAACCGGCCATTCTGACCGCTTCGATCGCCCTGTGGCGTCTGTGGCTGGCCGAAGGCGGCGCGCGTCCGGCGTTTGTCGCCGGCCATAGCCTGGGTGAATATAGCGCGCTGGTCGCTGCCGGCAGCCTGAGCCTGGCTGACGCGGTCAAGCTCGTCGAGCGCCGTGGTCAGTTGATGCAGGAAGCGGTGCCGGCCGGGCAGGGCGGCATGGCCGCGATCCTCGGCCTGGAAGATGCCGACGTGCTGGCTGCCTGCGCCGAAGCGGCGCAAGGCGAAGTCGTCAGCGCGGTGAACTTCAACTCGCCGGGCCAAGTGGTGATCGCCGGTGCCAAGGCGGCTGTCGAGCGCGCCATCGAGGGTTGCAAGGCCCGTGGTGCCAAGCGCGCCATGCCGTTGCCAGTGAGCGTGCCGTCGCACTGCGAGCTGATGCGTCCGGCTGCCGAGCGCTTCGCTGAATCCATCGCCGCCATCGACTGGCAGGCGCCGCAGATCCCCGTGGTGCAGAACGTCAGTGCGCAAGTGCCGGCCGATCTGGAAACCCTCAAGCGCGATCTGCTCGAACAGCTCTACAAGCCAGTGCGCTGGGTTGAGTCGGTTCAGACTTTGGCCGCCAAGGGCGCGACCAATCTGGTCGAATGCGGCCCGGGCAAAGTCCTCGCTGGCCTGAACAAACGTTGCGCCGAAGGCGTTTCGACTTCCAATCTCAATACCCCAGATGCCTTCGCTGCCGCTCGCGCAGCGCAGGCCTGAATCAGGAGAAACTTGCATGAGTCTGCAAGGTAAAGTTGCACTGGTTACCGGTGCAAGCCGCGGTATCGGCCAGGCCATCGCGCTGGAACTGGGTCGTCAGGGCGCCATCGTTGTCGGCACCGCGACCTCCGCGTCGGGCGCCGAGCGCATTGCCGCGACCCTGAAGGAAAACGGTATCCAGGGCGCCGGTTTCGAACTCAATGTCACCAGCGACGAATCGGTCAGCGCCGTGCTGGCAGGCATTCAGGAGCAGTTCGGTGCGCCGGTGGCGATTCTGGTCAATAATGCCGGTATCACCCGCGATAACCTGATGATGCGCATGAAAGACGACGAGTGGTACGACGTGATCGATACCAACCTGAACAGTCTGTATCGCCTGTCCAAGGGCGTTTTGCGTGGCATGACCAAGGCGCGCTGGGGTCGAATTATCAGTATTGGCTCGGTGGTGGGTGCCATGGGCAACGCCGGCCAAGTAAACTATGCAGCCGCCAAGGCCGGTCTGGAAGGTTTCAGCCGGGCGATGGCGCGTGAAGTCGGTTCGCGTTCGATTACGGTCAACTCGGTAACCCCTGGGTTCATCGACACCGATATGACCCGCGAGCTGCCTGAAGCACAGCGTGAAGCCTTGCAGACGCAGATTCCGCTGGGTCGTCTGGGGCAAGCTCAAGAGATCGCGTCCGTGGTCGCTTTTCTTGCATCCGACGGTGCGGCATACGTTACCGGGGCTACAATCCCGGTGAACGGTGGGATGTACATGTAAGTAAAATGTGACGGATTGCTTCAAAAAAATGTCATACGAGCTGTCTAAAATCCGTTATAAAGCTGCAATCTATTTATAGGCAGAGGGCCGCAGGGTTTGAGGAGTGAAGCTTTCAGTTGAAAAACTGAAAAGGCTTTCTATACACTTACCCACTGGCCAGCTGCCTGAATTTGTCCATTAGGAGTGAAAACAAGGTATGAGCACCATCGAAGAGCGCGTCAAGAAAATCGTTGCCGAGCAACTGGGTGTTAAAGAAGAAGAAGTGGTCAACACCGCTTCCTTCGTAGAAGACCTGGGTGCCGACTCCCTTGACACCGTTGAGCTGGTGATGGCTCTGGAAGAGGAATTCGAAACCGAAATCCCTGACGAAGAAGCTGAAAAGATCACTACTGTACAAGCTGCAATCGACTACGTTACCAGCCACCAGGCGTAACAGTTTGTAATCGTTGCTTGCTGTCATGGAAAAACCGCACTGCCATCATGGCGTGCGGTTTTTTCTTTAGGCCTGATGCAAAGTCGTCATTTGAAAAAGGAGAGTGCTGTGTCGCGTAGACGCGTCGTAGTCACCGGTATGGGTATGTTGTCGCCACTGGGCACGGATGTGCCGAGCAGTTGGCAGGGCATTCTGGCTGGCCGCAGTGGCATTGGTCTGATCGAACACACCGACCTTTCTGCCTATTCGACCCGCTTCGGTGGTTCGGTCAAAGGCTTCAATGTCGAGGAATACCTGTCGGTCAAGGAAGCGCGCAAGCTCGACCTGTTCATTCAGTACGGCCTCGCCGCAGGCTTCCAAGCCGTGCGCAACGCCGGTCTGGAAGTCACCGATGCCAACCGTGAACGCATTGGCGTGGCCATGGGTTCGGGGATTGGCGGTCTGACCAACATCGAAGAGACCAGCCGCACCCTGCACGAGACCGGTCCGCGACGGATCTCGCCGTTCTTTGTGCCTGGCTCGATCATCAATATGATTTCCGGTTTCCTGTCGATCCATCTGGGCGCACAGGGACCCAACTACGCCATCGCCACCGCGTGCACCACCGGTACGCACTGCATCGGCATGGCGGCGCGCAACATCATGTACGACGAAGCCGACGTGATGATTGCCGGCGGCGCGGAAATGGCCGCTTGCGGTCTGGGCATGGGCGGCTTCGGCGCGTCCCGTGCGCTGTCGACCCGCAACGACGAGCCGACCCGCGCCAGCCGTCCATGGGACAAGGGTCGGGACGGTTTCGTCCTGTCCGACGGTGCTGGCGCTCTGGTTCTTGAAGAACTGGAACACGCCAAGGCCCGTGGCGCGACGATCTACGCCGAGCTGATCGGTTTCGGCACCAGTGGCGATGCGTTCCACATGACCTCGCCACCCGCCGATGGCGCCGGTGCCGCGCGCTGCATCACCAATGCCCTGCGCGATGCGAAAATCAACGTCGACCAAGTGCAGTACATCAACGCCCACGGCACCTCGACGCCGGCCGGCGACCTTGCCGAAGCCAACGCGATCAAGTCGGTGTTCGGCGATCACGCCTACAAGCTGGCCGTCAGCTCGACCAAGTCGATGACCGGCCACCTGTTGGGTGCGGCGGGCGCGGTCGAAGCGATTTTCAGCGTGCTGGCGATCAACAGCCAGGTGGCACCGCCGACCATCAACCTTGATGAACCGGACGAAGGCTGCGATCTCGATTTCGTTGCGCACACCGCGCGTAACATGGACATCGATGTCGTGCTGTCCAACTCCTTCGGTTTTGGCGGCACCAACGGCACGCTGGCGTTCCGCCGGTTCGCCGGCTGATGGACAGCTGGGTCGACGGTCAACCGGCTGACGCGCTGTCGCTGAAAGATCGCGGCCTGGCTTACGGCGATGGCCTGTTCGAGACCATTGCCGTGCGCAGTGGACAGCCGGTCCTGCTGGATCGACACCTGACGCGCCTGGCCGATGGCTGCGCGCGTCTGGCCATTGCGACCGATCTCGAGCTGGTTCGCCATGAGCTGCTCAGCTATGCCGCTGCGATGGGCGAGGGCGTGCTCAAGCTCATCCTCACTCGGGGTGACGGCTTGCGCGGTTATGCGCCCGATCCTGCGGCGCAGGGCCGACGCATCCTGCAAGGCAATCCGCCGGCGGCTTATCCCGCTGCCCATGCCGAGCACGGTATCCGCCTGTTTCCCTGCAACACGCGTTTATCTACGCAGCCGTTGTTGGCCGGGCTCAAACATCTGAATCGACTGGAACAGGTGCTCGCCCGCGCCGAATGGCAGGACAGCGAGCATGCCGAAGGCTTGATGCTTGATCAGGCCGGGCGCGTCGTTGAGGGCGTGTTCAGCAATATTTTCCTGGTGCGCGACGGTGGTCTGATCACGCCCGACTTGAAGCGCTGCGGCGTCGCAGGTGTGATGCGCGCGGAAATATTGTTTCAGGCCGAGTCGCTGGCCATCCCCACGCAAATCGCCGATATCCGCCTCGAACAGCTGCAATGGGCTGATGAAGTGTTTGTCTGCAACAGCGTTTATGGCGTCTGGCCGGTACGCGCCTGTGCTGCACTGAGCTGGCCGGTTGGCCCGCTCACCCGTAAACTGCAAACCATTGCCCGCGCGCTACTGGATGCTTGATTCGTGAGACGTAAACTTTTGCTGCTGCTGGAAACCGGACTGGTTCTGGCAGGGCTGCTGTTGGGCGCCAGCGCCTGGAAAATTCATTCGGCGCTGGAACAGCCCCTGAACATCCCGCAGGAACAACTGCTGGATGTGCCGAAAGGCTCTACACCGACCCGTACCTTCCTTGAACTCGAAACCGATGGCGTCATCAAGGACGCGTTCTGGCTGCGCGTCTACTGGCGCTTCAATCTTGCCGGCACGCCGATTCACAGCGGCGAATACCGCATGCAGCCGGGCATGACCGTCAACGGTCTGATCGAATCGTGGAAGCGCGGCGACGTGGTTCAGTACAGCCTGACCCTGGTCGAAGGCTGGACTTTCCATCAGGTGCGCGCCGCCCTGGCCAAGGACGACAAGCTCGAGCAGACCCTCAATGGTCTGAGCGACAGCGACGTCATGGCGAAGATTGGCCACAAGGGCTTGTTCCCCGAAGGCCGGTTTTTCCCGGACACCTACCGCTTCGTACGTGGCATGTCCGATGCCGAGCTGTTGAAGAAAGCCTTTGACCGTCTCGACGAAGTGCTCGCCAAAGAGTGGGCGCAACGTTCTGCCGATGTGCCTTACAGCGAACCTTATCAAGCGCTGATCATGGCCTCGCTGGTCGAGAAAGAGACCGGCGTTCCGCAGGAGCGCGGGCAGATTGCCGGCGTCTTTGTACGGCGCATGGCGCTGGGCATGCAGTTGCAGACCGATCCGACGGTGATTTATGGCCTCGGTGATCGCTACACCGGCAAACTGACCCGCGCGCATCTGAAAGAACCGACGCCCTATAACACTTACGTGATTCCCGGTTTGCCACCGACGCCGATTGCGATGGTCGGGCGCGAAGCGATTCATGCTGCGCTCAACCCGGTGGAAGGCAGCAGCCTGTATTTCGTCGCCCGTGGCGATGGCAGCCATGTGTTCTCCGATGATCTGGATGCGCACAACAACGCAGTGCGCGAATACCAGCTCAAGCGCCGTGCCGATTACCGTTCCAGCCCGGCACCAGTAACCGCGCCGGCCACCGATGAGGCCATTCCGGCGGCCTCGCCGAACACCGCGCCCGAGGTGCTGCCCGAAGTGCCATCGAAAGCGTCGCCGCAAGATCCGGCGCCAGCCCAAGAACCGGACGCCGCTGCACCGCAGAACGCGCAATGACTTTGATGAAGGACTGCCTGTGACTGGCTTGTTTATTACCCTGGAAGGCCCGGAAGGCGCGGGCAAGAGCACCAACCGCGAATACCTTGCCGAGCGCCTGCGCGCCGCCGGTATCGAAGTGCTGCTCACCCGTGAGCCTGGCGGTACGCCGCTGGCCGAGCGGATTCGTGACGTGTTGCTGACCCCGGCCGACGAAGTGATGCACCCGGACGCCGAGCTGTTGCTGGTGTTCGCCGCCCGCGCCCAACACCTGGCCGAGGTGATTCGCCCGGCGCTGGCCCGTGGCGCTGTGGTGCTGTGTGATCGTTTCACCGACTCGACATACGCCTATCAGGGCGGCGGTCGTGGTTTGTCGCTGGAACGCATCGCCACCCTGGAAACTTTCGTGCAGGGTGACTTGCGGCCCGATCTGACACTTATTTTCGATCTGCCCGTAGAGATCGGTCTGGCCCGCGCCAGTGCCCGTGGCCGACTGGATCGTTTCGAACTCGAAGGCCGGGCGTTTTTCGAAAACGTGCGCAATGCGTTCCTGAAGCGCGCCGAAGCCGACCCGTCGCGTTACGTGCGCATCGATGCCGGTCAGCCATTGGCCAAGGTCCAGCAATCGCTGGACACCTTGCTGCCGAATCTGCTGGAGCTGGCCCGTGGCTGAGGCCTATCCATGGCAGGACAGCCTCTGGCAGCAACTGGCCGGACGCAGTCAGCATGCCCACGCGTACCTGCTGCACGGTCCCGCCGGTATCGGCAAGCGTGCTCTGGCCGAACGCTTGATGGCCAGCCTGCTGTGTCAGCGTCCTACGCCTGAGGCGTGCGGCGAGTGCAAATCCTGCTTGCTGCTCAAGGCCGGCAGTCATCCGGACAATTACATCCTGGAGCCGGAAGAGGCGGACAAGGCGATCAAGGTCGATCAGGTTCGTGATCTGGTCAGTTTCGTCGTGCAGACCGCGCAGCTCGGCGGGCGCAAGGTGGTGTTGATCGAGCCGGTCGAGTCGATGAACATCAACGCTGCCAACGCCTTGCTCAAAAGCCTTGAAGAGCCGTCCGGCGATACTGTTCTGCTGTTGGTCAGCCACCAGCCCAGCCGTTTGTTGCCAACCATCAAAAGCCGTTGCGTGCAGCAGGCCTGCCCGTTGCCGGGCGAGGCGATGAGCCTGCAATGGCTGGCTCAGGCGCTGCCGGATTGCGCGGAAGAAGAGCGCGTCGAACTGCTGACGCTGGCCGCCGGATCGCCGCTGATGGCGGTCAGCCTGCAGTCGCAAGGTGTGCGTGAACAACGTGCACAAGTGGTCGAAGGCGTAAAGAAGTTGCTCAAGGGCCAGCAATCGCCGACGCAACTGGCGGAAGAGTGGAAAAGCATTCCGATGTTGCGTCTGTTCGACTGGTTCTGCGACTGGTCGAGCCTGATCCTGCGCTATCAACTGACTCAGGACGAAGCCGGCCTCGGCCTGGCCGATATGCGCAAGGTCGTGCAGTACCTGGCGCAGAAAAGCGCGCAGGGCAAAGTGCTGGATATTCAGGACTGGATTCTCGCCCAACGGCAGAAAGTGTTGAGCAAGGCCAACCTCAACCCGGCCCTGTTGCTGGAAGCATTGTTGGTGCAATGGGTGGGATTGCCTGGTCAAAGATAAGAATGTGTACCTAGACTCTGAAGATCAGCAGTGGAGGTGAACATGATTGAACCTGTCAGCCCGGGGCCGCGTAACGGCATCTTGTCCCTGACCATCAAGGACAAGTCGGTGCTTTACGCCGCCTACATGCCGTTCATCAAGAATGGTGGTCTGTTCATCCCGACCAACAAAAGCTACCGGTTGGGCGACGAGGTGTTCATGCTGTTGCACCTGATGGACGAAGCGGAAAAAATCCCCGTCGCCGGCAAAGTCGCCTGGATCACCCCCAAAGGTGCACAAGGCAATCGCGCCGCCGGTGTCGGCGTGCAGTTCAATGACGGCGACGACACTGCGCGCAGTCGCATCGAAACTCATCTGGCCGGAGCGCTGAAATCCGACCGTCCCACTCATACGATGTAAGTTGCAGTCCTTTTTATGCTCGTAGATTCCCATTGTCACCTTGACCGTCTCGACCTCGCCGCCCATGACGGCTCGCTGGATGCCGCACTCGCTGCGGCCCGCGAGCGTGGGGTCGGACACTTTCTGTGCATCGGCGTCAGTGCCGACAACGCCGCCGACGTCAAAGCCCTCGCCGAGCGGTATGCCGATGTTGATTGTTCGGTCGGCGTGCATCCGCTGGATGTTCAGCCGGGCGCGGCTCCTGCGCTGGACTGGCTTCTGCACGAACTCAATCATCCGAAAGTGGTGGCGATCGGCGAAACCGGTCTCGACTATCACTACGAGCCGGAAGCCGCCGAGTTGCAGCAGGAGTCGTTTCGCCTGCACCTGCAAGCGGCGCAGCAGACCGGCAAACCGGTGATCATCCACACCCGTGGCGCCCGTGCCGACACCCTCGAACTGCTGCGCGAAGCGGCGCTGCCCCAGGCGGGCGTGTTGCATTGCTTCACCGAAGACTGGGACATGGCCAAAGCGGCGCTGGACATGGGTTATTACATTTCCCTGTCGGGCATTGTTACGTTCCGCAATGCCGACGCCTTGCGTGACGTGGCGAGCAAAGTGCCGGCCGATCGCCTGCTGGTGGAAACCGACTCGCCGTACCTGGCGCCGATCCCGTATCGCGGCAAGCCGAACCTCCCGCAGTACGTGCGCGAAGTGGCGGAGTTTCTGGCGATGTTGCGTGGTGAGAACTACGAGCGCTTTGCCGAGCAGACCACAGAGAACTTCAAGCGTCTGTTCCCGCTGGCGAGTGTTAAATCTGCCCTGTGACGGCTGGCCAAATCGCAGGCAAAAAAAACCCGGGTTCTGGGGGGTGAATCCGGGTTAAGACCATTAGGAGTAAAACAAAGGCACGCGGTCCGTTGGTACCTTTATCGGCGCGACACTTGGGGGAGATGTCGCCCGACAGTTCAAGTATTGATCAGTCTGGCGTGCAGTCCAGTGAGCCGGTGGGGGTTTTTAAACAAATTTGGAATACGTTTGCTTCAGTTGAGTTCTCATTGCACCCGAATCGTTCTCGAAATGAACAAGAAACACAGATTTGGTCGATGAACCGTGCTTTTTTGCGCAAGTTAGGCATAATACGCGGCTTCGAATTTTGACCCTTCAGACCTTTTTCTTATGCATAAAGAACCTCGTAAGGTCCGTGAATTTCGTCGCCGCGAGCAGGAAATTCTCGATACCGCGCTCAAGCTGTTCCTCGACCAGGGTGAAGACAGTGTCACCGTCGAGATGATTGCTGATGCTGTGGGTATCGGCAAAGGCACGATCTACAAGCACTTCAAATCCAAGGCGGAGATCTACTTGCGCCTGATGCTCGACTACGAGCGCGATCTGAACGAGCTGCTGCATTCGGCGGATGTCGACAAGGACAAGGAAGCGCTGTCGCGCGCCTACTTCGAATTCCGCATGCGCGACCCGCAGCGCTATCGCCTGTTCGACCGCCTCGAAGAGAAAGTGGTCAAGGGCAATCAGGTGCCGGAGATGGTCGAGGAGCTGCACAAGATCCGTGCCTCGAACTTCGAACGCCTGACCCTGCTGATCAAGGGTCGCATCAGCGAAGGCAAGCTCGAAGACGTGCCGCCGTACTTCCACTACTGCGCATCCTGGGCATTGGTGCACGGCGCGGTGGCGCTGTATCACTCGCCGTTCTGGAGCAATGTGCTGGAAGATCAGGAAGGCTTCTTCCAGTTCCTGATGGACATCGGCGTGCGCATGGGCAACAAGCGCAAGCGCGACCCGGAAACGCCGAGCACATAAGTCATTCAGCGGGCTGATTGCGCCGTGTTTTCACAACATGGCGCAATAGCACAGGAATATACTCAGGCATAGGGCTTGCTAAAACCTGATTTCTCAGTCAAGTTTTGCTCGCTCGATTTTCTTTCGCCGGAGTGTTTCATGATCGTTGACCGTCAAGGCAGGCGTTTTCGCAATCTGCGCATCAGCCTGACCTCTGCCTGCAACTACGCCTGTACCTACTGCGTGCCCAACGGCAAGCGGTTGGTCGCTGCGCAGGATGAGCTGTCGGCCGAAGCCATGGCACGGGGCGTCGAATACCTGATCGAAGCGGCCGGCATCGAGCGCCTGCGCATCACTGGCGGCGAGCCACTGGTCAGCCCCAAACTCGAATCGTTCATGACTGCCGTCGGCCAGATGGGCCTCGACGACATCAGCCTGACCACCAACGGTCAACTCCTCGCGAAAAAACTGCCGCTGCTGGTCGATGCCGGTCTGCGCCGGATCAACGTTTCCCTCGATACTCTCGATGCCGCTGCTTTTCGCAGCATCGCCCGTGGCGGCGATCTGGCCAGCGTGCTCGATGGCATGGATCAGGCTGCCGCCGCCGGGATGAAGATCAAGGTCAACATGGTGCCGTTGCGCGGGCAGAACCTCGATCAGGTCATGCCGTTGCTTGATTACTGTCTGGAGCGCGGCTTCGAACTGCGCTTCATCGAGCTGATGCGCATGGGCCACCTGGCCAAGGATTCCAATGCCTTCCTGCAGCAGTTCGTCAGCCTTGAGCAGTTGCTCGGCCTGATTGGCGAGCGCTATGAATACGCCCAGACCGACGCACCGGTGGACGCCACGGCCGTACGCTATGCGATTCCCGGTCGCGGCAATTTCGGAGTGATCGCCAACGAAAGCGTGCCGTTCTGCCGTACGTGTTCGCGCTTGCGTCTGTCGTCGACCGGTTGGCTGCATGGCTGCCTGTCGTCGAGCAACCGCCACTATGTCGGCGATCTGCTCGACAAGCCGCGCCACCAGGCGTTGCCGGCGCTGCAACGTTTGCTGGTCAAGGCGTTGGGTGACAAGCAGGAAGTGGCGTTTTCCGGTGGTGCGACCGTCATGAAGATCATTGGCGGCTGATTAACCGCTTTCGCGAGCAGGTCGAATCGTCGCACCGTCGCTCCCACATTTGGAATGCATTTCAATTGTGGGAGCGAGCCTGCTCCGAATGCCTCTATCACTGAATTTGCCGAGCTGGCGCAAAAGCTGCATCCAACGGCCATTCGCCGGTTTTCCGACACCGGCTTCTGGAGGAATAGGATGCGTAGCCTGGTTTTGCTGCTGGCCGTTTTGGCGCTTGGTGGCTGCATGAATGTCAGCGATATGGCCGAAGGCACTCGGTATCACATGAGCGATGCGGGGCTTCTGGACCACAGCGACAGCCGCCGGGTGAACAATCTCCGCATTCAGCCGGACTCGTTCATCTTCATCGCCCAGGGTGCGTTCGCACCGCCGGGTGGTTCCTATCCGCGGCCGAACGTGGTCGCCGAAGAAGCCTTCAAGGGCTTTGTCGAATATTTCCCGATGGTCCGCCGCGCCCGTGCGCCGGAAGGCCTCGATCAAGCCATGGGCGAAGCCCGTGATGCCGGCGCGCATTATCTGCTCTACACACGTTTCGCCAAGGCTGACGACCGCATCGGCAACTCTGACGAGTGGCTGGATCAGGAGGCGGTGGATCGCCTCGGTATCGACGGCGGCGTGATTCAGATCATGTTGATCGAGACCAGCACCCAGTATTTGATTGATACTGCACGGATCAAGAGTCGTGGCGGTTTACTGACGTTCCATGACTCCAAACCCGAAGACCTCATCGGTCCGCCGCTGGCGCAATACGCACGCAGCCTGCTGGGGATCGGCGACCAGTAATCAAGGAGTACGCCATGAGTGACCCGCAAACAGCCAATGACCTGCTGGGGCAGATCCCCAAGACCAAAGGCCTGCCACCGGTGCATTTGTGGAACCCGGATTTCTGCGGCGACATCGACATGCGCATCGCCCGCGACGGCACCTGGTACTACCTGGGCACGCCGATCGGGCGCAAGCCGATGGTCAAACTGTTCTCCACCATCATCCGCCGCGACGGCGATGATTACTTCCTGATCACCCCGGTCGAGAAGGTCGGGATCAAGGTCGATGACGCGCCGTTCGTGGCGGTTGCCGTTGACGTGGAGGGGGAGGGCGAGGCGCAGGTTTTGCGCTTTACCACCAATGTCGAGGAAACTACCGAGGCGGGGGCCGAGCATCCGCTGCGTGTCGAGATCAATCCTGAGACCCAGGAGCCTGCGCCTTATGTGCATGTGCGCAGCAACCTTGAAGCGCTGATTCACCGCAATGTGTTTTACCAGTTGGTGGAACTGGCGGTGAGCCGCGAGATCGATGGTCAGCGCTGGTTGGGCGTGTGGAGTGGCGGCGAGTTCTTTCGCATCGGTCTGGAGCCCTGACACAACATCAAAATGTGGGAGCGAGCCTGCTCGCGAACGCGCTGTATCAGTCGCCAGCAATGTTGACTGACACGACGCTTTCGCGAGCAGGCTCGCTCCCACAATGGTTTGTGCAAGCTGAAAAAAATCCGATTGACTGTTATTCGTATGATGATTAGCGTAGGCACCCATCGCGATTCGCCTTGAGGTGTACATGTCCAGCAGCTTTCATGCGTCGACCGTTGACTGGCTGGGCAGTTGGATTGCTGCCGGTCAGGTCAAGCCGGGGCAGACCATCAAGGTCGAGGCGGATCTGGGCGAACAGCTTGGTGTCAGCCGCACGGTGATTCGCGAAGCCATCAAAACCCTCGTCGCCAAAGGCATGCTCGAAGTCGGGCCGAAAGTCGGCACGCGGGTGTTGCCGGTCCGGCGCTGGAATCTGTTCGATCCGCAAGTGGTCGGTTGGCTATCGCGCAACGGCTTGCCGGAAAACTTCGTCGATGACCTGCTGGATTTGCGCCGCACCATTGAGCCGATGGCGGTGCGTTGGGCCTGTGAGCGCGCAACGCCGGAGCAGATCGAAGCGGTGCAACTGGCTTTCAATGCACTGGAGCGTGCGGTCGACAGTGGCATCGATTACAACCGTGCCGACCAGGCCTTCCACGAATGCATCCTGGCCGCCAGCCATAATCAGTTCATCGAACAAATGGTCCCGGCCCTCGGCGCGTTGCTGGCGGTGTCGTTCGAAGTCTCCGCCGCCGACCCCGATGAACTGCGCCGCACCTTGCCGATCCATAAAGACATGGCCGACGCCATCGCCGCGCGCGATTCGACCCGTGGCGTGTGGGCGTGCATGACCTTGATCGACAACGCCGACCTGGCGATAAAACGCTTTTACCCGAAAGTCATGGCCAGTAGAAAAGCTAGCTGAAAATGTCGAGACATCCTGTGGTAGCGAGCTTGCTCGCGAATGCGTCAGGTCAGATAAATCATCATTGACTGACACTCCGCCTTCGCGAGCAAGCTCGCTTCCACAGTAAAACAACAACTCAGAAGGACTTGATATGCCGTTCACCGCCCTGACCCAACACCGCGCGAAACTCGGCGAAGGCCCGTTCTGGGATGCTCCGACCCAAGCGCTTTACTGGGTCGATATCGCCGGTAAGCAAGCGTTGCGCCTGATCGGTCAGAACGTGCAGATCTGGCAGATGCCCGAGCACATCTCCGCCTTCATTCCCTGCGCCAGCGGCGATGCGCTGGTCACGCTCAGCAGCGGTGTCTATCGGCTGGATCTCGATTCGCCCGGCCTCGAGCCACGCTTGACGTTGTTCTGCGTTGCCGACCCGCAACCGGGCAACCGCCCCAACGAAGCCCGTTGCGATGCCTTGGGCCGGTTGTGGTTGGGCACCATGCAGAACAACATTGGCGAGCACGGCGAGGATCTGCCGCTCGTACGCCGTTCCGGTGGCCTGTTCCGCATTGACCCCGATCAGCGCGTCACACCGCTGCTACTCGGTCTGGGCATCCCCAACACCCTGCTGTGGAGTGACGACGGCACCACGCTGCTGTTTGGTGAAAGCCTCGACAGCACGCTCAATCGATATTTCATCCGCACCGACGGCAGTCTTGATGCGCCGCAGGTGTTTTACTCGTCCGATCAACACGGTGGTCCCGATGGCTCGGCGATGGACGCCGAAGGCTACGTGTGGAATGCACGCTGGGACGGCAGTTGCCTGTTGCGCCTGACGCCGGACGGGCAGGTGGATCGCAAAATCGATCTGCCGGTCAGTCGCCCGACCAGTTGCGTGTTCGGTGGCGAAGACTTGAAAACCCTGTTCATCACCAGTGCCAAGAGCCCGCTGAATCATCCTTTGGACGGTGCGGTGCTGAGCATGCGCGTTGATGTTGCAGGAAAACTCTGTACGCGTTTTGCTGGCTAGATCCCAAAATATGGGATGCAAAATTATATATTGAGATTATTTGGCGGTCGGGTTTATAGTCGGCTCCAGCAGTAACACGCACTCACACTTAAAAAGAACAAAACAGGTGAAGTGATGCAGCGAATTCTTCTCGCCCGCGCAAGCGGGATCCGCCTTTTGTCGCGGCTTAATGCCGTCGGCGACGCTTGCCTGTTTGTTTTCCCCAGCCGTCAGAACCGGACATCGACCGATGCCCGGTTTTTTTGCGCCTGCGTGCAGGAGGCCTGAGCCATGGCTGAAGCGCTGACATTGCCGGCAGTGCCGGCGCCGCCGAAAGGCGAGCGCCTGAAAAACAAGGTCGTGCTGTTGACCGGGGCCGCTCAGGGCATCGGCGAAGCGATTGTCGCCGCCTTCGCCTCGCAGCAAGCCAGATTACTCATCAGCGACATCCAGGCCGACAAGGTCGAGCAGGTCGCCGCTCACTGGCGCGATCAGGGCCATGACGTGCAGGCGTTCAAGGTCGACGTATCGAATCAGCAGGATCTGCACGCCCTGGCCCGACGCGCGGTGGAATTGCATGGCCGCATCGATGTGCTGGTCAACTGCGCCGGGGTCAATGTGTTCCGCGATCCTTTGCAGATGACCGAAGAAGACTGGCGCCGCTGCTTTGCCATCGATCTGGACGGCGCCTGGTATGGCTGCAAAGCCGTGCTGCCGCAGATGATCGAGCAGGGCGTAGGCAGCATCATCAACATCGCCTCGACCCATTCCAGCCACATCATTCCCGGCTGCTTTCCGTACCCGGTGGCCAAGCACGGCTTGCTCGGCCTGACCCGCGCACTCGGCATCGAATACGCGGCCAAGGGCATTCGCGTTAACGCCATCGCGCCGGGCTACATCGAAACGCAACTGAACGTCGATTACTGGAATGGCTTTGCCGATCCGCACGCCGAACGGCAGCGCGCCTTTGACCTGCACCCGCCCAAGCGCATCGGCCAGCCGATCGAAGTGGCAATGACGGCGGTGTTTCTGGCCAGCGATGAGGCACCGTTTATCAACGCTTCGTGCATCACCATCGATGGTGGTCGCTCGGTTATGTACCACGACTGAATAAAACGGATCTCCAGCGCTGAACTACGCTTGAAATCCAATCATCATACGATATGACTATTTTTAACCGGCTTCACTGAGAACACGCTTCAACGCTTTTCAAACCTTGCTCAAAAAAAAATAACAAGGAGTCATCTGATGAAACGTCGTTTCGGGATTCGTACCCTGTGCAGCACTGCCCTGGCGGTCACTGCGTTCAGCCTGAGCAGTGCGCTGCTCGCCGCCGACGCGGTGAAGATCGGTTTTCTGGTCAAGCAGGCCGAAGAACCGTGGTTCCAGACCGAATGGGCTTTTGCCGAAAAAGCCGCCAAGGACAAAGGCTTTGAACTGATCAAGATCGCCGTGCCGGATGGCGAGAAGACCCTCTCGGCCATCGATAGTCTGGCCGCCAACGGCGCCAAGGGTTTTGTGATCTGCCCGCCTGACGTGTCCCTCGGCCCGGCCATCATGGCCAAAGCCAAGATCAACGACTTGAAAGTGATTGCCGTCGACGACCGTTTCGTCGATGCCAACGGCAAGTTCATGGAAGACGTGCCGTACCTGGGCATGGCCGCGTTTGAAGTCGGCCAGAAGCAGGGCGCCGCCATGGCTGCCGAAGCGAAGAAGCGTAACTGGGACTGGAAAGACACCTACGCGGTGGTCAACACCTACAACGAACTCGACACCGGCAAGAAGCGCACCGACGGTTCGGTCGATGCCCTGAAGAAGGCCGGCATGCCTGAGGACCACATCCTCTTCGCCGCGCTGAAAACCCTCGACGTACCGGGCAGCATGGACGCCACCAACTCGGCGCTGGTGAAACTGCCGAGCGCGGCGAAGAACCTGATCATCGGCGGCATGAACGACAACACCGTGCTCGGCGGCGTGCGCGCCACCGAAGCGGCCGGGTTTGCCGCGAGCAACGTAATCGGCATCGGCATCAACGGCACCGACGCCATCGGCGAGTTGAAAAAGCCTAACAGCGGCTTCTTCGGTTCGATGCTGCCAAGCCCGCACATCGAAGGCTACAAGACCGCCGAGATGATGTACGAGTGGATCACCGCTGGCAAAGAGCCGCCGAAGTACACCGCCATGGATGACGTCACCCTGATCACCCGCGACAACTTCAAGCAAGAGCTGGAAAAAATCGGCTTGTGGAACTGAGGCAGCGACGGCCCGGGCAGCCGGGCCGTTTTTCGGTGTGAAGAGGTGGCTTTATGCACGCGCAAGTACAGACACAAGAACAACACGGCGCCAGCGGCAGCCTGCGCTTCAACGGGATCGGCAAGACCTTTCCCGGCGTGAAAGCGCTCGACGGCATCAGTTTCGTCGCCCACCCCGGCCAGGTTCATGCCTTGATGGGCGAGAACGGCGCGGGCAAATCGACCCTGCTGAAAATCCTCGGTGGCGCTTACATTCCGAGCAGCGGCGAGCTGCAGATCGGCGAGCAGGCGATGGCGTTCAAGTCCACCGCTGACAGCATCGGCAGCGGCGTCGCGGTGATTCACCAGGAACTGCATCTGGTCCCGGAAATGACCGTGGCCGAGAACCTGTTTCTCGGGCATCTGCCGGCCAGTTTCGGCCTGATCAATCGCAGTGAGCTGCGTCAGAAAGCCTTGAATTGCCTGAAAGGCCTGGCCGACGAAATCGATCCGCAAACCAAGGTCGGACGCTTGTCGCTGGGTCAGCGGCAGTTGGTGGAAATTGCCAAAGCGCTGTCGCGCGGCGCCCACGTTATCGCTTTCGACGAACCGACCAGTAGTCTCTCGGCACGCGAGATCGATCGCTTGATGGCGATCATCGGTCGTCTGCGCGACGAAGGCAAAGTGGTGCTCTACGTGTCCCATCGCATGGAAGAAGTCTTCCGTATCTGCGACGCCGTCACCGTGTTCAAGGACGGCCGCTACGTGCGGACCTTCGACGACATGAGCCAGTTGACCCACGATCAACTGGTGACCTGCATGGTCGGTCGCGACATTCAGGACATCTACGATTATCGCCATCGCCCGCGTGGCGCCGTGGCGTTGAAAGTCGATGGTTTGCTCGGCCCGGGCCTGCGCGAGCCGATCAGTTTCGAAGCGCACAAAGGCGAAATCCTTGGCCTGTTCGGACTGGTCGGGGCAGGGCGCACCGAGCTGTTTCGCCTGCTCAGCGGACTGGAGCGCAACACCGCCGGCCGTCTCGAATTGCGCGGTCATGAGCTGAAGCTGCGCTCGCCCCGTGACGCGATTGCCGCCGGCATTCTGCTCTGCCCGGAAGATCGCAAGAAAGAAGGCATCATCCCCCTGGCCAGCGTCGCCGAGAACATCAACATCAGTGCCCGTGGTGCGCATTCCGGGCTCGGCTGCCTGATTCGCGGCCTGTGGGAAAAGGGCAACGCCGACAAGCAGATCAAGGCCCTGAAAGTGAAAACCCCGCACGCCGGCCAGCAGATCAAGTTCCTTTCCGGCGGCAATCAGCAGAAGGCCATTCTCGGCCGCTGGCTGTCGATGCCGATGAAAGTCCTGCTGCTCGACGAACCGACCCGTGGCATCGATATCGGCGCCAAGGCCGAGATCTACCAGATCATTCATAACCTCGCCGCCGACGGTATTTCGGTGATCGTGGTGTCCAGCGATCTGATGGAAGTGATGGGCATTTCCGACCGCATCCTGGTGCTGTGCGAAGGCGCCCTGCGCGGCGAAGTCAGCCGCGACCAGGCCAATGAATCCAACCTGCTGCAACTGGCTTTGCCACGCCACCGCGCTGACGGCGTGGCGAACTGAGAGGTGACTATGATGACTACGCAAAATGAAACCCTGCCGACCGAGCGCAAACCGCTGGACCTGCGGCGCTTCCTCGATGACTGGGTCATGCTGCTGGCGGCGATCGGCATCTTTGTCGCCTGCACATTGCTGATCGACAACTTCCTCTCGCCGCTGAACATGCGTGGCCTGGGCCTGGCGATTTCCACCACCGGCATCGCCGCGTGCACCATGCTTTATTGCCTGGCGTCCGGGCACTTCGACCTCTCGGTCGGCTCAGTGATCGCCTGTGCCGGCGTGGTCGCGGCGGTGGTGATGCGTGACACCAACAGCGTGTTTCTCGGGGTCAGCGCAGCACTGGTGATGGGCCTGATCGTTGGTCTGATCAACGGCATCGTGATTGCCAAGTTGCGCGTCAATGCGTTGATCACGACGCTGGCGACCATGCAGATCGTTCGCGGTCTGGCCTATATTTTTGCCAACGGCAAAGCGGTCGGTGTTTCGCAGGAATCGTTCTTCGTCTTCGGTAACGGCCAACTGTTCGGTGTGCCGGTGCCAATCCTGATCACCATCGTTTGCTTCCTGTTTTTCGGCTGGCTGCTGAACTACACCACGTACGGGCGCAACACCATGGCCATCGGTGGCAACCAGGAAGCGGCGCTGCTGGCGGGTGTCAACGTCGACCGGACCAAGATCATCATCTTCGCCGTGCACGGTTTGATCGGTGCGCTGGCGGGTGTGATTCTGGCCTCGCGGATGACTTCCGGGCAGCCGATGATTGGTCAGGGTTTTGAACTGACGGTGATCTCGGCTTGCGTGCTGGGCGGGGTTTCGCTGAGTGGCGGCATTGGCATGATCCGCCATGTGATTGCCGGGGTGTTGATTCTGGCGATCATCGAGAATGCGATGAACCTGAAGAACATCGACACGTTTTATCAGTATGTGATTCGGGGTTCGATCTTGCTGTTGGCTGTGGTCATTGACCGCCTGAAACAACGCTAACGTCAAAAGCTACCCTCACCCCAGCCCTCTCCCGGAGGGAGAGGGGGCCGACCGAGGTGTCTTGCGTTCTGCATCGACGTGAAATACCGAGTTGACTACGGATTCGACAATTACTCGGCAACAGGTCGATTTCGGATTCGGCGCAACACTTTCAGGTCGGCGTATCTCCTGAGCATCCCCCAATCAGTTCCCTCTCCCTCCGGGAGAGGGCTAGGGTGAGGGGCTTTTGATTTTGCTCTTCCCATCGGTCACCTCCCACAAATATCCCTTGCCCGCCACGCCCCGTTTCGGTTATCAATTTGTACATGATTAGACAGGTACGATTCGACAAGAAACAAAGGGTGGTCGACGAGCTCGTCCGACGCATCGAGAGCGGCCTCATGGAGGACGGCTTTCTGTTGCCCGGCGAACATCAGTTGGCTCAAGAATTCCAGGTCAGCCGTGGCACCTTGCGTGAGGCGCTGGCCGAACTGAAGCGGCGTAATTACATCGCCACGCAGAGCGGTGTCGGCTCCATTGTCACTTTCGACGGTGTCGCGCTGGATCAGCGCAGCGGCTGGGCGCAGGCGTTGGCCGACAGCGGGGCGCTGATCAATACCGAAGTGTTGCGCCTCGAAGCCGTGACTCGCCCGGATCTGCTGGTGCGTTTCGGCACCGATCAATTCATCACCCTCGACCGTCGCCGGCGCGCCACCGACGGTACGCTGGTGTCTCTCGAACGATCCTTGATGCCGGCTAACGGCGGCCTGGAAAGCCTGCCCCGCGTTGGCCTGATCGACAATTCCCTGACCATCACCCTGGCCGCCTACGGCTACATCGGCGAGCGCGGCGATCAGTGGATCGGCGCCGAGCCGCTGAATGCCGAAGACGCCGAGCTGCTCGGCCGTCCGGTCGGCACGGTGTTTCTCAAAGCCCTGCGCACCACCTACGACCGGCAGAACCGTTTCATGGAACAGGTCGAAAGCCTGCTCGACCCGGTGCACTTTCGTCTGCACCTGCAATTCGGAGAATCGAAATGACCGCGCTCAACCGTGCGCTTGGCGCTTTCTATGGTCTGGCCCTGGGTGACGCGCTGGGCATGCCGACGCAATCGCTCGATCGCGAAACGATCAAGGCGCGCTTCGGCCAGATCACTGATCTGCAAGACGCAGGTCCCTTGCAACCGATCGCCGCGAACATGCCCAAAGGCTCGATTACCGATGACACCGAGCAGGCGATCCTGGTCGGCGAGTTATTGGTCGAAGGTCACGGCCGCATCGAGCCGGCGGTCCTCGCCCAGCGCTTGATCGAGTGGGAAGCCGAGATGCAGGCCAAAGGCTCGCAGGACTTGCTCGGCCCGTCGACCAAGCGCGCCATTGAAATGATCCTCGCCGGGCATTCCCCGGAAGAAGCCGGGCGCTACGGCACCACCAATGGCGCGGCGATGCGCATTACCCCGGTGGGCATTGCCGCGAACGTGGCCGATCCGCAGCGCTTCATTGCGGCGGTCGTGCAGGCTTGCCAAGTGACGCATAACACCACGCTGGGAATTTCCAGTGCGGCGGCGGTGGCGGCGGTGGTCTCTGCTGGCATCAATGACGTCGATCTCGGCGAGGCGCTGAACCTCGGCCAGCAGATCGCCCAGCAGGCCGAAACCCACGGGCATTGGGTGGCTGGCGGGCGCATAGCCTCGCGCATCAGTTGGGCGCGCAGTATCAGTGTCGACAGCGACAAAGCACTGCTCGCCGATCTGCTCTACGACGTGATCGGTACATCGGTGGCGTCGCAGGAGTCGGTGGTGGTTTCATTCGCACTGGCCCAGCAAGTGGCCATCGGCGAGATGACTGCATTCGAAGCGCTGTGCATGGCGGCCAGCCTGGGCGGCGACACGGATACCATCGCGGCGATTCTCGGCGCCATGCTCGGGGCTTGCCTGGGCCTTGAGTGCTGGCCGCAGCCGATGATCGAGACGGTGAAAGCTGTTAATCAGCTGGAGCTTGAGCCGTTGGTGCAGGGGCTGTTGGCCTTGCGTTGACTGGCTGGCCTCTTCGCGAGCAGGCTCGCTCCCACAATTTGTATTCA